>CALVEV010000010.1 GCA_944326685.1 Candidatus Gastranaerophilales bacterium | reverse complement strand
TAGCAAGAAATAATACAATGTTAGGAACTTCCTTGTTAGGTACTGCAACAAGTAGTTTGGATTTGGTTACAACACATTTACAACGAATGAGAGATTTAGCGGAGCAAGCCGCAAATGGAACCTATGGCTCAGATTCAATTGCTGCAATTCAAGCAGAAATTGATGCAAGAACAGATGAAATAAATCGTGTAATGTCGACAACAGAATATAATGGTATAAATTTATTTGGTGATGGTCAAAATGTAACAGGAGATTTTATTTCTGAAGTTACTCAGTTATCTGAAGAAGAAGCTTTGGCACAAGGCTATACAATAATCAAAACTGCAAATGATTTGAACAATATTCGTAATAATTTATCAGGTAAATATATCTTGATGAATGATGTAGATTTATCATCTATCTCAAATTGGAATCAAATAGGTGGTATTAATTCTTATTTTACTGGTGAATTGAATGGTAATGGATATGTAATTAAAAATTTGAAATCAACAAGTGGTGGTTTATTTGCATCAACATCAGGTGCTACTATCAAAAATTTAGGCCTTGAAAATGTTGATATTAATAATACTACTAATGGAGGTATTGGTGGCTTGATTAGATATGTATTTGATTCAACTATATCAAATTCATACCTTATAGGAGATGTAAATGTTGGTAGTTCTTCAGGAGGATTAATTGGGGTAGTAGCAAGTAATTCAACAATTGATTCTTGCTATGTATCTGGGGATGTAATAGGATTAGGATCTGGTGTTGGAGGTATATTAGGCTGGGGACTTGGTACTGCTATTATTTCCAATAGTTATTCTACTGCAAATGTTTCTGGTACTTATGAGTGTATAGGTGGAATTTTAGGAGGTGGGAATGCAACATCTCAAATAACTAATTCATATGCAATGGGGTATGTAATAAATACAAATGTTCCACAAAATGCTGGTGCTATTGTTGGAAATGGTTTTAGTGCAACTGTAACTAACAGTTATTATGATAAACAAACAACAGGACAGAGTGATTCTAATGGTGGTAGTATTGGTGTAACTACATCAGAATTAAATGCTTTAATAGCAAATGGGACATTAACAAAGGCTAAACCTTCATCAATAACGGATTTTACTTTACAGGTCGGAATAGATTCTAGTGAGAATTCCAAGATATCTTTTAGTACTGCATTAGGATTTAAGTTGAATATAGATGTATCAACAACAGCAGCCGCACAAAATGCAATTGATGAAATAGATGCAATATTAGATATGATAACCGCTAAGCAAACTGAGTTTGGAGCAATACAAAATCGTCTTGATTCTGTCTTGGATTCTTTGGATGTTAGTATAGAAAATACAACATCATCATTATCAACGATAAGAGATGCAGACATTGCAAAAGTCTCAGCTAACTATATAAGAGCCCAAATATTACAACAAGCATCATCATCTTTATTAGCTACAGCTAATCAATCTCCATCGATTGCATTGAATTTGATATAGTTTAAATAAAATTTCTTGTTTTTTTTTAACATTTAATTAAAATATAATTATGAGAAACTTACTAATTGTTGCGAGTTTAATATGTTTATTCTTTTCTAATAATGTATTTGCAGTACCTAATACAGGTAATCAAACAGAACAAGTTCAAGAACAAAGCCAAAATTCCGATTTTGAGGAGGAGTTAGATGAACTTACTGATCCATCTAAACCCCAACCTCAACCAAATGGTAGTGATATCCCCGCAGAAAAAGTTTATACTCAAGCAGAATATCAACAAATATATAGAGATTTAGAAGTCCCAACTTTTTCTTTTCATCATAATGTAGATCCTGATCAGTATTATGATTTAAAAGATGCTGCTTGGTCCCCATATCCATTGATGAGGTTAAATTCTCCGATTTATTTTAAATCTATAACAATAGAACCTGGATATTATTTATTAACCCCAAGACAATATAAGGGGGATTGGTTTATTCTATTTAAAGAAGCAGGCAAGGTAAAATATATAATTCCTGTTTTTGAAAAAAATTATACAGACCCAATGTATTATCATAATAATTTAAAAGAAGTTGATATGAAAAAATCTCAACGTTGGATGGTTAAATTTTTAAACGGTGTAGGTAAATATTTTAAACGTTCAAAACGAAAACCGCCTATAAAGACTAATCTTGAATTAACAGATTTAGATAATAAATTTTTACTTATAGAGGTTTATTATGGTTCTATGCGCTATAAAACAATTTTTAGAACTGAAAAATTTTAGGATTTAAGAAAATATTTTTAATCATTGGAAATATAAATAATATTATGTATAATGTTATTAATATTTAGGAGGGAACTTTGAAAAATAGATTTTATAATATAAAAAAAATTGCATTAACAACTATGATTTTAATGCTAGCAACTCCAACAATAGTTAAAGCAGCAACCCCTGCTGAATTATACGATAATGTATGGAGATTAATTAATACGAAATATGTTGATGTTTCTGATAACAATCAAGTATGGACAAAATGGAGAAATAAATATCAAAATAAATTAAAAACTCCAGAAGATGCATATGTTGCAATCGATACAATGTTAACAAGTTTGAATGATCCATATACAAGATTTCTTGATCCAAAAGAATTTGCAGAAGAAACGTCTTCAATAAAAGGTTCATTAAAAGGTATAGGGGTTCAAATAGGTTTAAAAGACGGTAATTTAGTAGTAATAGAACCTGTTGTTGGTTCGCCAGCGGAAAAAGCAGGTCTTTTAGCTGATGATAAAATTTTAGAAATAAATGGTACTTCAACAAAAGGTATCAATATTGAAAAAGCTGCAGAGCTTATTAGAGGTGAAGTAGGAACACAAGTTAAGCTTCTAGTAAAAAGAAAAGATTTAGCACCTATTACTTTTACAGTGACACGAGCAGAAATAGAGGTAAAGGCAGTATCAACAAAACCTCCGATAGAGGTTACAATTCCTGAGGATTTACAATATATAAGATTAACATCTTTTATTAGTAAAAATGCATCAGCTGAAATTCGTGATATTCTTTTAAAATCAAGACATAAGAAAGGCTATATTCTTGATTTGCGTTCTAATCCTGGAGGATTATTAAGTAATGCTGTTATAATGTCAAGAATGTTTCTAAATCCAGGTTCGACTATTGTAAGTACAGTAGATAGATATGGCTACAAAGATACTATCAAAACAAGTGGTGGTAAAATCACAAACAAACCTTTAGTTGTTATTATTAATAAGGGTTCTGCATCTGCAAGTGAAATTTTTAGCGGCGCAATGCAAGATAATAAAAGAGCTACAATTGTTGGGGAACAATCATTTGGTAAAGGATTGGTGCAAGAAATAAATCGACTTCCCGATGAAGCGGGGGTAAATATTACAATCCAACGTTATTTAACTCCAAAAGGTGAGGATATACATAAAAAAGGTATAACTCCTGATGTTGTAGTGAAATTAACAGAAGATAATATTAAAAATAAAGATGATGTACAATTAAAAGAAGCAATAAAAGTTCTTCAGGAAAAATGCAAGTAAAAGAATGGAAAATTAATAAGAGTGATGAGGCGAAGCCGCTTATTGAGCGGCTTCTTTATAGTCGTGGAATAAAAACTCCAAGTGAAATTGAAACTTTTCTAAATCCTCTTAGTATAAAATTAACTCATCCAAATGCTTTTTGTGATATGCAAAAAGCTGTTTCTCGTATAGTTAAGGCTATAGATAATAATGAAAATATTTTAATATATGGTGATTTTGATGCTGATGGTTTAACTTCAACTTCATTAATGGTAAAGACTTTAACTCATATAGGAGCAAATGTTTCTTATTATATTCCTAAAAGAGAAGGTGATGGACATGGATTAAATTCCAATGCATTAGTAAAACTTATGGTCGCTCAAAAACCTAAATTAATAATAACTGTTGATTGTGGAATTAGTAATTTAGAAGAAGTTAAGTTTATAAATAGTTTTAATATAGATGTAATAATTACAGATCACCACGAGGCACCAGAAGACTTGCCTGAAGCTCTAGCAATAATAAATCCAAAAGCCCCAAATGCTTTAGATGAAAAATTAACTGCATCAGAAATTCATTATTTGACTGCATTGGCTGGTGTAGGTGTTGCATTTAAAGTTGCTCAAGCTTTATTAGAAAAGTATGAAAAATTAACTTATATTTATGAGATTCTACCTTATGTTGCAGTAGGGACAATTGCGGATATCGTTCCTTTAATAGGTGAAAATAGGTATTATGTTGTAAAGGGGTTAGATTTAATATCTAAAGGTAAACATTATGGTTTAAAAAGGCTTTTAGATAATGCAGGATATTCAAATATTGAAGAAGGAATAACATCAGAACAAGTTGCGTTTGGTATTGCACCAAGAATAAATGCATCAGGTCGTCTAGATGCTGTTGATGATGCTATTAAAGTATTAATAAGTGATAACAGGCAAGAAATAGAGATGTCAGTTATCGCATTAGAGAATTTTAATAAGGTAAGACAAGAATTATGTTATAGTACATTTATAGAAGCTGATGAGATGGCAAAAAAAGAGAAAGATAATACTCTTGTTTTGTTTAAACCTGATTGGCATATAGGAATTATTGGTATTGTTGCATCAAAGCTTGTTGAAAAATATCATAAACCAACTTTTTTGATGACATATTCAGAAGAAACAAAACAAATTAGATGTTCTGCAAGAGGGGTTGAAGGAGTTTCTTCTTTAAGTTTATATGATATTATTTCGAATATTTCAGATAAGTTAGATGGGTTTGGAGGTCATACTCTAGCGGCAGGGTTATCTTTTTCAACGGAAAGTGTAACATTTGAAGAAGTAAAAAAAGGTTTAATTGATACAGTAAATGAAGCTCTAGCAGGGGAAAAAATTGTACCAGTTTTGAATATAGATATGGAAGTTAAGACTGATGATATATCTGTTGATACAATTGAAGAATTAAAACAATTAGAACCTTATGGCGCTGCAAATCCTCAACCTGTTTTTGCAATGAAGGACTTAATTTTAAAAGAAAAAAAATTAATGGGGTCAAATAAAGAACATTTGAAATTAATATTAGAAAAAGATAATCAAGTTTTTAATGCAATATGGTGGTCAAAAGGTGATATTTCGTTATCAAATGGTGATTTATTAGATATTGCTTTTTATCCGCAAATAAATGTTTTTAATAATACAACTTCTGTTCAATTGATACTAAAAGATATTCATTCGGAATCTTTAAAAGAGATTGAAAATGAAGATATAGGTATAAAAATATATGACCATAGAAATAAAACAGGTATATATAAACAAGTTAATGATTATTTGAAGACAACTAGATATAATACAGTTGTTTTTGCAGAAGATAAATCTATAATTGATAAATTAAAAATTTATCCAGAAATTGTTTCAAGAATAAAAAATAGAAATAATATAATCAAAACGGATTCAGTAATGTTTTTTGATTATCCTGCAAGTAGTGAAATATATGAAAGTATTTTAAAAATATCGGAGCCGTCAATAATTCATTATATGAATTATGAAGTTAGCCATTCAATAGATGAATACCTAAAAACAATATATGGAATGATAAAGTTCGTTTCTAATAATAAAAATGGAGAATTTAATTTATTAAACAGTTCAGTATTTTTAGGAGTGACAATATCTTTAATCGAATTAACTTTAAACATGTTTGACGAAGGAGAGATAATAAAAATACTTGATAAAACGGATGATTGCTACATAATACAATTATTAGAGCATGTAGATATTTCAACAATATCAAAACTTGATAGTTATATAGAATTTAATCTAGAATTCAATACAATTAAGGGTTTTAAGGATATGTTCCAAAAACTTGACTTGACGGAATTAAGTTTGAACATTGTCGAAACCCCATAAAATAGGCTGATAAGTGGATATTTAGCTCTTGCATTATTTCCTGTATTAAATATAATATGGTATGTACACATAGGAAAGGAGTTTTATCTATTATGAACAAAGAAGAATTAGTACAAGAAATTTCTAAAAAAGCTAAAGTTACTCAAAAAGAAGCTGGTGAAGTTTTAAATGCTTTAGTTGATACTATTCAAAAAACAGTATCTAAAGGTAAAAAAGTTACTTTAGTTGGTTTTGGTACTTTCGAAGCACGTAAAAGAGCTGCTAGAAATGGTAGAAACCCTCAAACTGGTAAAGAAATTTCTATCCCAGCTAAAACAGTTCCTGTATTTTCAGCTGGTAAAAAATTCAAAACAGTTGTTAACGGAAAATAGTTAAAACTATTAATAGATAATTAAAGGGCTTGCTTTAAATAAGCAGGCTCTTTTTTTATTTATTTCCTTAATTTTTAATTTTATGATAAGTTATAAATTATGATAGAATTATTAGTTTTATTTGTATTATCTTCTTCTCCATTAACAATGTATGGAGTTTTAAAAGCTATATTGAAGAAATTTTCTCCGTATACAAAACCAAGTTTTGGAACAATTAAGCCAGCTCTTATAAGACTTGAAAAAAAAGGTGTAATAATTTCATCAAAGTCAATTTCTGATGGAGGAAAAGTTTCAGTTATGTATTCAATTACAACAAAAGGACTTGATGAATTAAAAAATAAAATTTTAGAAGTTGATACAGAAAATCCTGTTCAGTTTTTATCAAATGCTCGTATTCAAATTTCTTGTGCAGGATTTTTAGATATCAATTCTCAAAAAATGTTATTTGAAAAACTTAAGAAGCGTGCTGTATTTATTAAGGCTGATGCAGAAAATAAAATATCAGATGATACAATTACTCCAACATATTTTCATAAATTAGTTTTGGATAACACAATATGTGAATATAATAATTTTATTAATCTTTTAGAGGGGTTAGAACATGCCTGCAATCGTTAGTTCTGTAATAGAAAATTCAATAGCTGAAGAATTAGAAATAGTTGAGGGTGATGAATTATTATCAATTGATGGACAAAAATTAATTGATATGATTGATTATAACTTTTATTGTAAATCTGAATTTTTGACTGTAGAAATAAAGAAAAAAAATGGTGAAATAGAAGAAATCGAACTAGAAAAAGATTATGATGAAGATTTGGGTATTGTTTTCGAAAGTGCGGTATTTGATAAAATAAAACCTTGTTTAAATAAATGTATATTTTGTTTTGTAGACCAACAACCAAAAGGTTTAAGAGATACACTGTATGTAAAAGATGATGATTATCGTCTTTCTTTTTTACAGGGAACTTATATTACATTAACTAATTTGACGCAAAAAGATAAAGCTCGTATTGCAAAAATGCATTTAGGGCCTTTTTATGTATCTGTACATACAACCAATCCCGAGTTAAGAGTAAATATGTTGAAAAACCCAAATGCTGCAAATATTATGAAAGAACTTAATTGGTTTAAAGAAAATGAAATACCATTTCATTCTCAAATAGTATTGTGTCCAGGAATTAATGATAATAAAGAACTTGATAGAACATTGAGGGATTTATCGACTTTAGGCGATAATTTGTTATCTGTAGCGATTGTTCCTGTTGGTATAACTCAATTTAGAGAAGGTGATATTTTAAAAGAAGTTACACCTGAAATAGCCCTAAATACAATAGAAATAGCTTCAAAATACGAGAAGGTATGTTGCTCTGATGAGTTTTTCTTATTAGCAGGTAAATCTATTCCAAATACAGATTATTACGGGAACTTTTCTCAATTGGATGATGGCGTTGGTTCTATAAGGGCATTATTAGATGATTTTTACCAATATGAATTGCCACATAAAATAAATAAGTCTTTAAAATTAGTTTTTGCAACTTCATATGCCGGATTAGATGCAATAAAAGAAGTTTCTAGTTGTTTGAATAAAATTGATAATCTTGAAACTGATGTTATTCCCGTAAAATCAAATTATTGGGGGAAAAATATAACCGTAGCTGGTTTAATAACATCAGATGATTTAATTAATACAATAAAAGATATTGAATGTGATTTTGTAATAGTTCCAGGTATTATGTTAAAACCTTATTCTGATATGTTTTTAGATGGAAAAACATTAACAGAAGTGAAAGAACTTACTCAAAAAGACTTTATTGTTATAAATAATCAATATTCATTGAAAGAATTAATTGATTTTATTAATAACTATAGGACATAGTATTAACAATATTAATATATGCATACGCATTGAAATCAAGTGAGCCGAAAATTAATTTCATATATGAATCATTGTAAGGTAACAATTTTACAAATTGAATGTATTCTTGTTTAAAATCATCTTTAGTTTCTTTAGCTTTAATTTTAGCAATTAAATCATGAGCTTGGTATAGCTCTAAGTATACTCCATCATCTTTCTTTTCGCCAATTACTCTATAAAACCCCTTTTCAATAATTTTTCCATCAGCAACAAAATCAACAGGGATATTAATTACCTGACATTCTTCCATTTCTTCTAGGGGAGTTTGGCTTTCAATATTTTCTTTTCTAACATCCATGTTATCGTGTAAGCTTTGTCCTTTAAATTTACGAATAGCTTTTTCTTTTTGTTTGTTCATTTTTTTGTTTTTACGTTCTTCGAGAGCTTTCATTGTATCTTCAAACTCTTTATTCGTAATAATTTTTTGTCCATCCCAAGCATTATCAATATTGTCATATTTTGCCCATCCATCCTCTTCTTCTGCAAGGACAGGCAATGCTAAACAAATTATACAAAATATTAATGCCAATTTTCTTTTCATATATAAATTTTATAATGTTTTTTTTTCGGAAGTAAACATCTATTTAGTGTAATAAAAAAAACAAAGGTTTATTTTTTTATATAAATAGTGTATAATAAGAAAGTTAACGGATTATATCTATAAGGGCATATACTATTGGGAATTGGTTTAATTTTAATAGTAACGGTTATAGTTCTATTTATCTTATATGGTGTTCTTGCTTCCGCTGAAAATGCAGAACAGGGGAAAGGTTTACAAGTAACAACTAAAAATATATTAGAGCAAGTAGAAAATTTATATAATGAAAAAGAATATACAATTTTAGAAATCTTGGCAAAAAAATATTTAGAAAGAGTTCCCAAACATTATGGTGTAAGATGTTATTTGGCGAAGTGTTTTTATGATACAAATAAAATCACACAGGCAATTTACGAATGTTTAAAAATTTTAAAAAGAAATAAAGAAATGGATGATATTCGTTTAATTTTGGCTAATTGTTATCGTAAAAAGAAATTAACAATAGAATCATTAAAACAATTTGAAATTCTTTACAAAAGAGGGAATAGATCGCCAGAAGTTATTAAAAATATGGCAGAAATGTTTAATGAAGTAAGTCAGTATAGTGCTTCAATTAAACTATATAATATGCTTATTCCGATGACAAAGGATAAACGTGAAATCTCTGAGTATAAGTTAATATTGTCACAATTAAATGAAAAAATTGGAGATTATGCTGCTGCTTTTGAAGCATATAAAGCACGTTTGGAATTAACCCCAAGAGATTATGAAACCCGTAAAAAAATGATACAGTTGTATTTAAAAGTTGGAAATTTACCTAGAGTTATAACCTCTTTAGAAGAAATGTTAGATTTAGAAATTCCTGCTGAAATGCGTTTATGGGGTTTAGAGTTGATGGTAAAGACTTGTATAGAGTGTGGTGAACATATGAAAGCACTTACTCATACCGAAAAATTAATAGATTGCCCTGGTAGTAATGTGGTAGAAGCTAAATGTACTTTAGCTGATATATATTCAACACTAGATAATTTAGAAGCAGCAGAAAGTGTTTTAACTGATTTATCATTACAATTTGAGGATAATATAGAAGTTTTAACTCGTTTAGCAACCGTTTATGAAAAGCAAAATCGTTTTGCTGAGGCAAATGATATTTATAATGGATTATTAGTTGTGATTCCAAGTACAGAAGTTAGGCGTGTTCATAATTTAATGAGTAATTTGTATGCTCGTTGGGGTGCATCAATGCTAAATGGTTCTGAGTTATCTGATGTAACAGAATCGTTTAAATTATTTTCAATGGCTATACAGTTTGATGTTACAAATCCTTATGTACACGAGCAGTTAGCAAAAGCTAATATGATGATAAAAAATTATAAAGAAGCAATTTCTCAATTAAAAATAGCAATGGATTATAGTGAAGAAGCAGACTATGCTCAATATTATTTACCGTTAGCAGAATGTTATCATAATATAAATAACGCATTTGAAGAAAAGAAAGCTTTAACTAATTTAATAAAGGCAGAACCGACAAATTCTGTAGCTCATTGGAAATTAGCTCAATTGTGTGAAGCTCAGCATGATACTAAAGGAGCTAAAAATATGTTAGAAAAAACAATTGAGTTGGATCCTATGATGATAGAGCCTAAGTATAGATTAGCCTTGTTATATGAATCTGAAGGTTATAAAGACGGTGCAATTAATTTGTACAGACAAATTTTACGTATTGATCCTCGTAATAGCGATGTAGAAAATAATTTAAAAACTCTATTGAATTTTGAACAAGATATTCAAGATCAAGCCGGCTAGACCTGAAACAACTAAGTAAAAAATAGGTGAATGTTTTTTTCTTGAAATAAATAAAAATAATAATGGTACAAATATAATTATTCCATAAATGTTTGTTATTGAAGATTTAATAAGTTTTATTGCAACTGCTGATATAAGTGCACAACTTGCAGGTTTAAGACCATATATTGCAGATTTAACATAAAAATTATCACTAAATTTTCTTAAAAGTTTAGATATTGCAATAACAAGGAAAAGAGATGGTAGAATAATTGCAAATGTTGCAAGAATTGCTGTTATTATACCTTGTGTTTTCATTCCTGCATAAGTTGCCATATTAATCCCAACAGGTCCAGGTGTAATTGATGCAATTGCTAGCATTTGTGTTAGTTCGTTTATTGAATACCAGTGATATTGATTTGCAATGTGGTATAAAAAGGGTAATGTTGCATAGCCTCCACCAAAAGAGAGTATCCCTATTTTAAAAAATTCTTTAAACAAGTTAAAATATATTATCATAGTTCTTTACCTCTTTTGCTTATAATACAGTTGTAAGCAATACCAATAAAAATAGATGAAATTATTATTGGTGTTGGTGGTATATTTAATTTAAGAATAGCTGCTAAAAATATTAAGAATATACATAATGAAAATTTATCAGGAATTGCCTTGTTCCATAATTCTTGTACAGAAGATATAATTAAAATAATTACTCCAAATTCAACTCCCCATAATATACTTTTTGTGGGAGTCCAATCAATTATTTGGGCAATAATTGATGAAATACTTGCAATACAAATGAAAGGCGCAGTAATTATTCCTACAGTTGCAGCAAGAGCACCAAATTTACCCCGAAGTTTGTAACCTACAAAGATAGAAATATTTGCCGCAATTATGCCAGGTAAAGATTGACTGATTGCGTAATAATCTACTAATTCATCTTCTGTAATCCAATTCCTATCTTCAATTACTTCTTTTTTTAATATTGGTAAAATAACATATCCACCTCCAATTAGAATTAATCCAATTTTAGTGAAAACTTTATATATATCCCAAAGACTAATTTTCATTACTTGATTATAATATAAAAACAAAAAGCTTTATACCAATGCGATTTTATTACCTGCCGAGTTAGCAGGTGGGTGAACGCCTCGGAGCCTCCGTTTCCCACTGGCAATTATTTTTATAATTGATGGGTATACTTCATAACTCCGCTGAGCTAATTCTCCCTTTTAATAAAAATGTAGGAATAAAATTAACATCAGTATAAAGCAATAATATTATGACATATTTATTATTTCATTTCAATATTCTATTAATTATTAAGATTTGTAACATATAATTTAATCATTGAAATTGATTTAAATAAAAATACTTTATATATTTGGTTAATCAAAACAAGATGAGAGTTAATTAAGATGGCGATTTCTACAGTACAACTTTATGTAGCTTTTTCAAAATTGTTTAAGACAACCGAACCTGAAAAGAAGCAAGTCTTACAATTCGGAGTTGGGGAGGCTGATTTTGATGCAATTGATAGAGATCAAAATGAATATCTTGGTATAGATGAAGCTTTACAAAATAATGAAGTTAGTGAATTATTATATTCTAGCATGGTATCTACATATGGTTCTGGAGAGGCTAATGATATGCAGAAAAACATGTCGAGAAAGCAGGATAGAACAGGTATGGTAGACGGAATAGAAATCGATATGTCAACAAGTACTAATAATCCGTTTATTTAGGTTACAACCTTCTTTAAGCCTTTAGGTTTGTCAATATTTCTGTGTAGTTTACGAGCAATTTCTAATGCCAAAAGTTGAATTATTACAACGTTTGAAAACATTTGTAGAATCTCGTTTTCGCAATTAATATTGATGTTAAAATTAGATATAATTCGATCATTATGTTTTCCAATGATAAACATTGTAGGATTATAGTTTTTTCTAATTTTTTCAAGGTTGCTAACAGCTGTATGAGAAATACCATCTACTGCAATGTATAAAACTGCTGATTTATTATTTAATACTGCAACGTGTCCGTGCATAAATTCACCTAAGTAAGTTGCATTTACATTCATATAAGATGTTTCTTTAATTTTTAATGCAGCTTCTTTAGCAATAGAATAAGAAATACCGTCAGCAGTTATAACAACACATTTTTGCTTAGAAATTAATCTTGCAAGGTGTTTAATTTTTTGTCTAAGTTGAAAAGTTTCTTCCATAACATTAGGTAATTTTTCTAAAGAGTCAAGATACTCTACAATGTTTCCACCCTTATGTTTTGAAAGATTTAATGCAACAATTAGAATGCAAAGCATTTGAGCAGTAAATGATTTTGTTGCTGCAATAGAGTTTTCAATACCTGCAGAACAATTAATTTTGTATTTTGATAAATTCCATATACTAGATTCTTGATTATTTGTAATACATAAAGTATCAAGAAAATATTTTTCATTATTTGGTCCAACGAATCCTTCATTTACTCTTTTAAGAGCAGTTAAAGTATCGCTGGTTTCTCCTGATTGAGTGATAAAAATATATAGAGTATTTTTATCGTGTGGAATTACTTTTTTTAAGTTGAATTCGCTAGAATAAATAGCTCTAGCTTCAATATTTGCAATTTCTCCTAATAAATCAGCAGAAAATCTAGCACAATGATATGAAGAACCGCTAGCAACAATTACAATTTTTTCAACATTTTCAGGAAGTTCTAATTCTTGATGATTGTATTTGTGTATTAATTCTTTAATAACATGTGGTTGTTCTAATATTTCTGATTCCATAGAACATTTTTTAGTTTTCCAGAACATATGCTCTCCTTATAATCTATTAACTTATTTTAGTAATTCTAATAAAATTTCGTTAACAGTTTTAGGGTTAGCACGTCCTTTTGTAGCTTTCATTACTTGACCTACAAAGAAACCAAGAATATTAGTTTTTCCTGATTTATATTGTTCAACTTGGTTAGGATTGTTATTAACAACTTCTTCAACCAATTTTCTGATTGCATTAACGTCAGTAATTTGGCTTAAGCCTTTCTTTTCAACGATATCAGAAGCCTTTGTGCCTTCTTCAATCATTTCAATAAGAATTTGTTTACCAATGTTATTAGAAATTGTATCTTTTTCAATCAATCCAACAAGTTCAGTTAGATTTTCTGGAGTTAATTTAGTTTCGTTAATTTCGATGTGGTTTTCTTTTAAGTATGCAGCAATTTCACCCATCATGAAATTAACAGCAATTTTAGCATTTCCACCAAGTTCAAGAACTTTGTCAAAGAATAAAGCAGATTGCATTTGTTCAACAATAACAGATGCATCATATTCGCTAAGACCTAAATCCATATATCTTTGACGTTTTTGACTAGGTAATTCTGGCATAGAATTTCTGATTTCTTCAACCCATTCTCTAGAGATAGATAGAGGCATTAAATCAGGCTCAGGGAAATATCTGTAATCGTGAGCATCTTCTTTACCACGCATTGAACGAGTTTCGCCTGCATTATCATCCCATAATCTTGTTTCTTGGATAACTTCTTCACCGTCTTCAACAAGTTCAATTTGACGATCGATTTCGTATTCAATAGCTCTTTGTAATGCTTTGAAGCTGTTTACGTTTTTAATTTCAGCACGAGTACCGAATTCTTTAGAACCTTTAGGCATGATAGATATGTTAGCATCGCATCTCATAGAACCTTCTTCTAGGTTTCCATCGCAAACACCGATATATCTAACAATGTTTCTTAATTCTTCCATATAATTTTTAGCTTCTTCACTAGATCTGATATCAGGTTCAGAAACGATTTCTAGTAATGGAGTTCCAGCTCTGTTAAGGTCAACAAGAGAATAAGTAGAACCAGCAATACCAGCAGAACCAACGTGAACAAGTTTTCCTGCATCTTCTTCTAAGTGTGCTCTTGTGATACCGATTCTTTTTCCTTTAATGTCAATGTATCCATTAACACAAATAGGTTCATCGTATTGTGAAATTTGATATCCTTTTGGAAGGTCTGGATAGAAATATTGTTTTCTGTCAAATTTACATCTTTCAGGAATTTGGCAGTTAAGTGCAAGTCCTAATTTGATACCCATATTTACACATTCTTTGTTAAGAACAGGTAAAACACCTGGCATACCTAAAGTAATTGGACTAATTTGAGAATTTTGTTCATTCCCAAATTCAGTACTATCAGGTGCGAATATTTTTGATTTAGTTTTCAATTGTGCGTGAACTTCTAAACCTATAACGACTTCATATTTCTCTCTTAAATCTTCCATTTTTAACCTCTCAAAATATTATTTTCTATGTTAATTATTCTAACACAAAGAAAAAAACAATAGTCTTTTGTTAATTTGAGCTTAATATTTAAATAGTTATAGATATATTTCCTTTTTAATTAATTATGGAGGGATATCAAATGCTGATGGACATTGGGTTACTATTAATGGAAACCATGTATTGATTGAAGATTAATAATTTAAACAAAGACCAAATAGAGTTTATCTCTATTTGGTCTTAATCCTAAAATATTTTTTGAAAAATATATCTTTTATTTCCAAATTAAATATGCAAAAACATAATATTATGACGAGAATCAAAGAATCATTACATTTAAATATTATTACTAGAATCATGGAAATAGCAAAACTAATAATAATTGTTATTGGAATAAAGCAAGCAAAAATACCAAAGCGAAACAGCAAATCATATATTTTATTATTGAAATTTAAACCAACTTGTTTTTTTAAGGTTTTTGATAAAATAAACAATATTAAAAATTCACAAAAGAATGCTGACAAAAAATATATTAGGAACATAACAGTATTCATATAAACGATTAAAGCTCCTAAAACAAGCGCCATACCTGGTAAATTTTGAATACCATGAAACAAAATGACTATAAAATTATAAATACAATAGCCTAATACTCCGTATCCTATAATTGATAAAATATTAAAACATAAAAATCTTTTTAAATAATCCATGGATATATTCTAGTACAGATTTTATTAAAAAGAAATGTTTATTAATTTAATATAATATATTCTAATTTGCTACTACTAAATAATATAGCTCTTAGAATATTTGGGTTATTGTTACGATATTTCTAATGACATGCAAATTGTAATATTTTTTAATTCTGCTAATTTTGTGATAAAATATCTTAATAATAGGAGTGCCGATTATGATAACAATTGACAAAACAAACAAAAAATCAGTTAGAGAAGCTTTTGGGAAGGCATTAGTTGAAGTTGGAAAGTTAAACAACAATGTTGTTGTCTTAGATGCCGATTTATCTTGTTCAACTCAAACAGGTATTTTTGCAAAAGAGTTCCCAGATAGGTTTTTTAATGTTGGGATTGCAGAACAAGATTTAGCAACAACAGCTGCTGGGTTTGCTTCTGTAGGTAAAATACCTTTTGCTGCAGCTTTTGCTGTGTTTATAACAGGGCGTTGCTATGACCAAGTGAGAAATACTATTTGCTATTCTGGTTTTAATGTTAAATTAATTGGGACTCATGGTGGTCTGACAGTAGGTGAAGATGGTGCAACACACCAAGCATTAGAAGATATTTCTTTAATGTCAAATTTACCTGGAATGACAGTAATAGTTCCTTCGGATAGGCATGAAATTAATGCGGCAATTAAATTTGCAGCAGAATTTGATGGTCCGATGTATATCAGAATTCCAAGAAATAATTTGCCTGATGTTTTTGACGAAAATTATAAATTTGATTTACATAAAGCTAAAGTTTTAAAAGAAGGAAAAGATATAACTATTGTTACAAATGGTGATATGTTACCTGAAGTTGTTGAAGCTGTTGGTGAATTATCTAAAAAGGGTATTGATGCAGAGTTAATTCACGCTCCTGTTGTGAAACCATTTGACATTGATACTGTTGCAAAATCAGCATCTAAAACAAATTTAGTTGTGACAATAGAAAATCATTCTATTCGTGGTGGTATTGGAAGTATTGTTTGCGAACAATTATCAGCATCAAATCCTACTCGAGTAATAAGATTAGGTGTTGATGATGAATTTGGCCAAAGTGGTACTTCTGATAAATTATTAGAACATTACGGATTAAATGCACAAAAAATAGTAGAAAAAATAGTAGAGATTAAAAATGATTCAATTAAGAGCAGTAACTAAAAAGTATAAAAATAATTATGCTTTAAAAAATATTAATCTAGATATTATGTCTGGAGAGTTTGTTTTTGTCACAGGTGCTTCAGGCGCTGGTAAATCAACATTAATGAAACTTCTTTATAAAGAAGAAACTCCGACAAGCGGTACAGTATTAATTGGTGGTATTAATATAGCAAATCTTCCATCTCATAAAGTTCCAAATTTAAGAAGATGTATGGGGATTGTATTCCAAGATTATAAATTATTACCTAATATGTCTGTATATGATAATATTGCATATGTTATAAGAACTTTAGGTATGAGTACTAAAGAAATTAGCATGCGTGTAATGGGTGCATTAAAAATTGTTGGTTTATTAGATAAAATGAAATCTAATATAAATGAATTATCAGGTGGAGAACAACAAAGAGTAAGTATAGCAAGAGCAATTGTTAATGGACCACCTTTATTGATTGCAGATGAACCTACCGGAAATCTTGATCCTAAAAACTCATTAGAAGTAATGCAAATATTGGATCAAATTAATAAAAGAGGTATAACTGTTATCGTTTCAACTCATGATAGAACAATGGTTGATTATTTTAGAAAAAGAGTATTAACTCTTGATAATGGCGAAATTATAAGAGACGTGCAGGCAGGTACCTATGAATGATAAAAAACAAAAGATAAAAAAACAAGTTAAACAACATATTCCTAAAGATTGGTTATGCGATTTAAGAATAGCTTATCGTATTACAATGGAAGCTTTTAATGATATTAAAAGAACTGGAATTATGAATTTGGTTATAATAACAACCATGGCTGCTATTTTAACTATCTTTGGTGCATTGTTTAGAACAACTATTTCAATGTCGCAGTTTGCTCATGAAATGGGTAATGTCTTGGAAATATCTGTTTATCTTAAAAATGATACAAAACCTGATTTGGTTGCTAATAAAATTTTAAAGATGAATCATGTGTCGAAAGTTAAAATTATTCCTAAGCAGGTATCTTGGGATAATTTAAAACGAGAGATTGATTTACCTAATATTACAAATCCTCTTCCAGATACTTTGCATGTAAAGGTTGATAAACCAATAAATATAACAGGGGTATTGACTGAGCTTAAAAATGTTCCAGAAATAGAAGAATCTAGTTATGCTGCGGATTTGGCAAAGAAAATCCAATTTTTAACTCATATTGTTAATACAGCTACAGCTGTTGTGACAATAATAGTTGCTATATTAACAATTATGATTATAAATAATACGATACAATTAGTAATACAGTCTAGAAAAGAAGAAATAGAGATAATGCGTTTAATGGGTGTTAGTAACTGGTATATAAAAATTCCATTAGTAATGCAAGGCGCATTTTATGGTTTTGCAGGTGCTATTGTTGCAATTCTTCCAGTAAACTTTGTACAGCATGCATTGCAAAATTTACATAAATTCTTTCTAGTTCCATCACCAGCATTTGCCGAGTTGTTCGTTATTGCAACTCTGATATTAGTTGGTATATCTTTTGGAGCTGGTGGTAGTTTGATATCAATAAAAAAACATTTGCAGGTGTAATATGGATAATGAAGATAAAACAATTGATTTAATAAATAATTTAAAAGATATTCCGGCAATGCCGAATATAATAGTAAAAATTCTAAAGTTATTGCATTCAGAAACTGCTGGTGCATCAGAAATGGCTGCAGTAATTAAATGTGAACAAGCATTATGCACAAAATTGCTTTCAATAATCAATTCAGCATATTATGGGTTTGGGAAACAAATTACTTCTGTTAATATGGCTATATCTTTGCTTGGAATTAAAAAAACAAAGAATGTAGTTATTACTGTAGCAATGAGCCCACTTCTATCATTTCAAGGTGCTAAGTCTTTATGGCGCCATTCGATACTTACTGCTGTTGGCTGTGAATATATTGCAGAGAAGTATAATTTATTAAATTCAGATGATGCATTTGTTATGGGATTTTTGCATGATATTGGTAAAGTTGTTTTAAACTTAATAGATGCTGAAAGATATCAAGCTTTCATGTCATCTCAATTGCATCCTGATAAAAATATTCAAGATGAAAGATTAAAGTTTGATACAGATCATTCTTCAACAGGTTCATTATTAGCTTTAAGATGGCAATTGCCAGATGTTATAAAAGATGTAATTCGTTATCATCATTATCCTTTAAAAGCTAAAAACTTTTTAGGACCTGCAGTTGTAAATATTGTAAATACTCTAGTTCAAGATAATTTTACTGATGACTGGTATGATAAAGAACTTGCTCGTATGATAAATTTAAATATAGAAGATGTTCAAGAGGTTAGAAATGTAATTATTGAAAGAGGTGAAGCTTTAATGAAAGAGCTTTCATAAAGGAGATTTAAATGATTAATATTGAAGATACACTATTTGTGATTATAGATGTTCAAGACAGACTGGTTACAATGTTAAATAAACAAGAGCCTATAAAGAAAGCTACATCAATATTAGTAAGTTCTGCTAATATTATGAATATACCTATTGTATTAACAGAACAGTATCCGCAAGGATTAGGTAAAACAATCCTAGATGTTATATCTCAAGTCGATGAAACTTCTATTATTGAAAAAACATCATTCTCAGCGATGCAAACTCCTGAATTTGCTGAAAAGTTAAAAAGTTACGGTAAAAAGAATATAGTAATTGGTGGTATTGAAACTCATATTTGCGTTTATCAAACAGTTATTGATTTGATAAAAGAAGGATTTAATGTAGTAGTTGCAAAAGATGCTTGTGCAAGTCGTTCATCTGACTGTTTTAAAACAGGTATTCAATTAATGAAGGATGCTGGAGCTACTATTTCAAATGTTGAAGTTGTATTATTTGAATTATTAAAAACTTCAAAAAATCCTAACTTTAAACCTGTACAAGCATTAATAAAATAATTATTTAATACAAATAGGCTTGAATAAATATTTATTCAAGCCTATTAATTGAAATATTATAATAATTAAGCATTTATATCTAACATTTTACCATTGTGTGCTTCCAATGTTGCTTGGCTGATGGCTGTTTCTTTATCGTATTTTGCCATATCAGCTTTTATTCTTTCTAGATTATTTTCTGCTTTTGCAATTTCTTCAGGAGAGCCTTTTTTCTTTACTGCTTCTAAATCAGCAACTGCATATGCTTTTGCTTGTTGCATTTCAGCCCATTTTGCATTGTAATTAGTATTTACCATTCCCATTTTACATAACTCCATTTTTATTACACACACATATTATATATAACAAATTTTTAAGTCAGAAATTGCTAATTATGAATTAATTCTTTACATTTTTTATAAAATAAAACCGACAAGTTTATTAACTTATCGGTTTTATAAAGTCTTTTTTTAATAAATAATTAAACAGCTTTAGTAACTTTTCCAGCTTTTAAGCAAGATGTACAAACTGTCATCTTTTTAGTTCCGCCATTTGTAGCAACCTTAATTGTTTGTAAATTAGGAGTTTGACGGTGAACAATTTGCTTATGAGAAAATGTTAATTTTGCTGCTTTAAGTGGAGCTTTTCCACAAATTTCACATTGTTTTGACATAATAAATCTTCCTTTTTTCCTAGTGTAATAATAAAATACCTTAAAGATATCTATTTTACAAGTGTTTTTAAAAGATTTGTTAAAAATAATTAATTTTCAACATATTCTTTTAATCTTTTACTACGATTTGGATGGCGTAATTTTCTTAAAGCTTTAGCTTCAATTTGTCTAATACGTTCTCTAGTTACACCAAATAGTTGTCCAACTTCTTCCAAAGTTCTTTGACGTCCATCATCCATTCCAAAACGTAATCTTAAAACATCACGTTCACGAGGTGATAATGTGCATAAAACTTCAGCTAAGTCTTCTCTTAATAATTCAGATGCAACTGTTTTTATTGGAGCATCTGCTTCTTTATCTTCAATAAAATCACCTAATCTAGAATCTTCTTCTTTACCAATAGGAGTTTCTAAAGAAAGTGGTTCTTGAGCAATTTTAACAATTTCTCTTAACTTAGGAATAGAAACACCCATTTCTGTTGCTAATTCTTCTTCAGTTGGTTTTCTTGATAATTCTTGAGCAAGGCGTCTTGTTACTTTTTTAAGTTTATTAATTGTTTCAACCATGTGAACTGGGATACGGATTGTTCTAGCTTGATCTGCAATAGCTCTAGTAATAGCTTGTCTAATCCACCAAGTAGCATAAGTTGAAAATTTAAAACCTCTTTCATGGTCAAATTTTTCAGCTGCTCTAATTAAACCTAAATTCCCTTCTTGGATAAGGTCTAAGAATAACATGCCACGACCTACATATTTTTTTGCAATACTTACAACTAATCTTAAGTTTGCTTGAACTAATTTTCTTTTTGCAATAGCACCAGGAGTTCCACCTTGAATAATTTTACGTGCTAATTCAATTTCTTCATTAGTAGTTAATAATTTAATTCTACCAATTTCTCTTAAATATAATCTTACCGGATCTTCAACAGCAACTCCTCTTGGTACTTCAAGAGAAGATTCTGAATCAATAATTGAAGAATCGTCAGACATGTAAATATCAGAAGATTTATGTTCCATTTTAGTTGTAATAATATCTTCGATATTATCAGTTGCAATATCTTCTGTCATATAATTTGCGTCTAAATCTTTATCATCTTCGAAATCTAAAACATCAAGACTTTCTTCTGCTTCAACTACACTAACGATTGATGAGTTTGGTTCTCTTTTTTGGTTCATTGATTATCTCCAGTTCTTAACTTAATTTTATCTCTAAGTTGCATTTGTATTTTTAACGCTTCTATATCATCGTCATTTACTGAGGTATATAGCTTTTTCATTTCTTCCGCAGATTTTGCTTCTTTTAATTGCTTAATCTTTCTAGTTATTTCCCTAATAGTTTTTTCTAAACCTTCTGCTGGTAAGCTTTTATAAGCATCTGCTAGATATATTAAATCAGTTATTATTTTAGTAGTTTCTTCGTCCTCAATAAACTCTGTATATAATTGTTCAACTAATTCCCTGACATTATTTACTACATGTAAAAATTTGTCAATTGTAGTTTTTACAATTATTAACTTTTCATCTGAGAATGCGTCTTGGGGCACCATATTACTTATTTGTTCTAAAGTAAATGGATTTCCATCTATTAGAAAAACGCTCAATAAATTTTTTTGTGCATTTAAATGTATTTGTGAAGAATTTGTTACATTTTTCTGCGCTACTGTCTGAATAACAGGTATACTGTCATTTACGGCAAATTTTTTCAATTCTTTGATAAGAATTGATTCACTTACATCAAGTGTACTAGAAACAATTTTTATATACTCTCCTTGAATAATTTTATTGTTAATTTCTGCAAGTATTGGTAGTATTTCTCCTACTAGTTGTGATTTTTCTTGTGGAGTTTTAATTTCAGATTTTCTTTTTAGTACAGTATTTAATTGAAAATCTAATAGTAGAGGGGCATTTTTAATATAGTTTTTGTATTCATTAGCACCTACAGAACGAATAAATTCATCAGGGTCTTTTCCTTCAGGTGGAGATATCACTCTTATTTCACAAGAATATTTATCGTCACTTGATTCTAAGTGGCTTTCATCAAATTGTTTAATATTACCTAGTGATTTAAAAGTCTCTTTTATTATTTCACCACCTCTATTAGTCGCGTTAACTCCTGCAGAATCTGTATCAAATGATAGATAAATTCTTCTTGATTTAGTGTATCTGGATAGTAACTTAACATGCTCAGATGTAAAAGCTGTACCACAAGAAGCTACACAATTTTTAATACCATGTGCTTGTGTTGAGATTACATCAAAATAGCCTTCCATAATAATAACTGCATCTTCTTTTTGGATAGAATCTTTTGCATTAAATAGTCCGTATAATAATTTACTCTTGTTATATATAAGTGAGTCTGCAGAATTTAAGTATTTAGGATTTTGTCCTTCATCTACTGCACGAGCTCCAAATGCTACATATTCCCCATTTTCATTTTGAATTGGAATAATGATTCTATTTCTAAACCTATCAATCCATCCGCCTTTATTTCCTTTAAGAATAAGTCCGGCTTTTTCAAGTACATCATCAGGAAATTTTGATTTTAATGAATCATATAAGTCATGGAAATGGTTAGGTGCCCAACCTAGTGAAAATTCTTTTATAATATCTTCTGTAATATCTCTTGAATTTAGATATCTTATTGCTTTAGATGCATCTTCATCTGTTTTAAGTTTTTCTTGATAGAATTCAACAGCAGCTTTGCATGCTTTTTTCATATCATCTTTAAGAGATCTTGCTTCAGGGTTAGAATGAAATGTTTTTGGCATTTCTATTCCAAATTGTTCAGCTAGTTCTGCAATTATTTCTTTAAAATCTTTATTTTCGGTTTTGACAAGAAATGTAAGAGCATCTCCTCCTGCTCCACAGCTAAAACATTTATAAATACCTTTTGATGGGCTAACGCAAAATGATGGTTTTTTATCGTTATGAAATGGACAAAGTCCCCAATAGTTTGCTCCAGATTTTTTTAGAACAACCTTTTGAGATATAACATCAACGATATCCAATCTATCCTTAATTTGTGATATAACTTCTTCGTAAGAAATAGCCATATTAATATCGTAGCACTAACAAAATATAAGGTAAAATTTTTTCATATTAAAGGTGGATAAAGTTGTAAATCAAATATTTTTTAAATATAATTGTCTTATGGTTTTAGAATTAAACAATTTTTTTATCGGGGATAATAAAAAACTAACTATCTTAGCAGGTCCTTGTGCAATAGAGTCACAGTCTATATTAGATGAAACTGCTGATGCATTGAAACAAATATGTCAAAAACTTGATATAAACTATGTTTTCAAATCATCTTTTGACAAAGCAAATCGTTCATCTATAAATTCATTCAGAGGTCCAGGAATGGATAAAGGGTTAGAAATGTTAAAGTTGGTAAAAGATAAATATAATTTGCCAATAGTAACTGATATCCATACTCCAGACCAAGCGGATCCTGTTTCTGAAGTTGCTGATATTCTACAAATACCTGCATTTCTTTGTCGGCAAACAGATTTATTGATTGCTGCTGCTAAAACAGGAAAAATTGTAAATATTAAAAAAGGTCAATTTTTAGCTCCAGAACAAATGAAATCTCTTGTTCAGAAGATTATTGATTCTGGAAATAATAAAATAATGCTTACAGATAGAGGAACTACATTTGGATACAACAATTTAGTTTCTGATTTTAGGTCAATTATGATAATGAAAGAGTTTGGATATCCTGTGGTCTTTGATGCAACTCATAGTGTTCAAATGCCGGGCTCTAATGGTGATAGTACAGGAGGAGATAGAAGGTTTGTTCCTTTATTAGCAAATTGTGCTATGGCTGCAGGGGCTGATGTTTTATTTTTTGAAGTTCATCCTAACCCTGATTGTGCGTTATGTGATGGTCCAAATATGTTATCATTAAGTGATGCTGAAAAAGTATTTGCAAAGTGTAAAGAGATATTTGAGGTTGTTAGAAAATGATAGTCAGACAGTTTGTAGAAGGTTTTATAGCAAACAATAATTATCTTCTTATTGATGAAGATTCCAAAGAAGCTGCTTTGATTGATTGTACTGATTATATTAGTGAATTAGGTTCTGTATTAAAGGAATATGATGCTAAATTGAAGTATATTCTTTTAACACATGGTCATTTTGATCATATAATGGGTGTTCCAAAAGTCAAAAAAGAATTTAATCCAAAAGTTTATATGCATAAAGATGATAAAGATATTGTAGATGAATCAGATGCTTTTATGATTTCAGTTGGAATGCAACCATTTGAACACCCTGAAATAGATAAGTATATTGATGAAGGGGAAGAAATATATCTTGGTAAAACTAAAATTGATGTGATTCATCTTCCAGGGCATACTCAAGGTGGAGTTGGTTATTTAGTTGACGGGATGATGTTTGCAGGTGATACAATTTTCTTAGAAAGTGTTGGGCGTACAGATTTACCAGGGGGAAATTTTACTCAACTTGTTCAAACAATAAAGGAAAAAATATTTACTCTTGATGGTGATACAATATTATATGTAGGGCATGGTACTAATACTACAGTTGAACATGAGAGAAAATATAACGAATTTGTATAAAGTATAAAATTGAGGAAGATATGAGAGATAAGTTAAACAGTATTTATGAATTAGCTAGTAAAGATATTGAAAATGCACAATCAAGTGCGGATTTAGAAGAAGTTAAATTAAAATATTTAAGTCGTAAAGGTGAATTTAACTCTATAAAAAAAGGGTTAAAAGATTTGTCTGTTGAGGATAAAAAAATTGTAGGTGCTTTAGCTAATGAAATTACAGAAAAGTTAGAAAAAGCTTTAAAAGAAAAATCTGAAATTTTTTATCGTAAAGAATTGGATGAAAAATTAAAACAAGAAAAAATTGATATTACTTTACCAAGTAAATATATTGCTCGTGGCAAAGTTCATCCGATTACTTCAACAACAAATGAAATAGTTTCAATATTTCAAACATTAGGTTTCTCACTTGTTCCAACTGAATATGCACCTGAAGTTGAAACAGAATATTATAATTTTGATATGTTGAATGTTCCAAAGAATCATCCTGCAAGAGATGTTCAAGACACCTTCTTTACAAAACTTGCTCCTAATACTGTTTTAAGAAGTCAAACTTCTAATGCTCAAATTAGAACTATGGAAAATATGACACCTCCAATTAAGGTTATAGCACCTGGAAGAGTTTATAGAAATGAAACAGTTAATGCTCGTAAAAATAATTTCTTCCATCAAATAGAAGGTTTATATGTTGATAAAGACATAACTTTTGGAGATTTAAAAGGTGTTTTGAACGAGTTTATCAGAATATATTTTGGTTCAGCTCGTCCAACAAGATTTAGAAGTAGTTTCTTCCCATTTACTGAACCATCAGCAGAGGTTGATGTTCAATGTATAATGTGTCAAGGTAAAGGTTGTAGAACTTGTAGTGGTACAGGTTGGCTAGAAGTTCTAGGCTGTGGAATGGTTGATGTTAATGTATTAAAAGGTGTTGGAATTGATCCAGAGGTTTATACAGGTTTTGCTTTTGGTATGGGAATTGAACGTTTATCGATGCTAAAATATGCAATAGATGATATTCGTTTATTCTTTAACAATGATGAGAGATTTTTACAACAATTTTAACTATTAACAAGATTATATTTTAGTATTTATATGGCTAAAGCCATGAGTAATACCATTGTATAATGTAGATAGTGCTAATACTCCAGCAGCAATTTTGCATTTAGTACCTTTAAATGCAAGAGTTCCTATTGAAGCAGCTAAAGGTATGATATTAGAGAAAGAGTTCCCTAAGAAACTCCCAATATATCCGGTTGTTGCATTCCAAGCTCCTCTTATACGATTAGATAATTCCCAGCGGAACATAAAATCTTTAAATTTTGAAGTTATGTGACTCTTATTAGTTAGATATTCTGTGTTTTTAAAATATTTAAGAGCTGCATCTGCATTTTTGGTATGTTTTTTATCATATGCATCAAGTTTAGCATATTCATGTGCATCATAAAGAATAGCTCCAACACCAATTGTTCCTGCAATTTTTGCAGTTTTTTCTATTTTAGAGAGAGCTCTAAAATCTGCAATTTTTGATGATATACTTGGAGGTATTCTAAATGGCATTCTCATATTAATCACTAATTCCTTTTGTATTTGTACTTTGTACTGGTACATCAACTAATTTTGTAGGTGATGACATTTTTAACAATATATTTGCAGCAGTGGCTGCATCTGCACCATCTCTTGATTTATCATTATTAGCCATATTTGTTAAGATTTTAACCGTTGTATCATTTCCTTGAGCAAGTTGTGTTTCAAGTGCAGTTAAAGCTGTTGCTTTAACTTTATGACAAGCTGGATCTTGCAACATTTTGTTAATTAATGCGTTTAATGCTGCATCATTATATCTAGTTCTATCTTCATCTAACCTTTTTAATACTTCTTGAGCTGCAAATTTTCTCATATCTTCAGATGGGCTATTTAAATATTGTTCTAAATTTTTAATATATTGATCTGTAAGAACTTGTACTCGTTTTTTTCTTGTATTTTGTGGCTGTTGTGGTTGTATTGGTCCCATCGGTCCCATAAATGGTGGGTAAGGGCAACCTCCATAATTATTTATATAATAATTACCAGGATAAGCTTGTCCAGGCTGAGATCCATTATTAGGATCCACAGTACAAACAGGTGGAGCCTTTAATAATGGTGAGTCTGGAGGTAGTTTTGTGGGGTCAATTACATTACAAGTAATGTTTACTCCAGCATAACTTGGATATTTATTGTTTACAGTATTATCCATACACTTAACCTTTCACATATATAAAGTTGTTTTCTTAAAAAAAATTGCTAAATTGTAACTTTATGTAAAGTTTTATTGTAACAATAGCAAAAAAAATATTCACAAGGTTTAGAATACATGTGCAGTGTTATAAATAGGAGTGTTAGTTAATATGAAAATGACAGTGTCAGTCAACAATGAAAGTGGTATTCCATATGTTCAATATGGAACAGATCGTCAAAAAGCAAAAGCTGCAAGGTTTGCTAATGCAAATAACAAAGAACTAAATGGTATGGCTTATGCTATTAATAACAGAAATCAAAGAAATAGTAAGTTTGCAAAAAATATAGGTAAAGCTGTAATGTCTTTACCGGTAGTTGCAGGAGTTGCGGCAGCAATTGTAACTAAAGGTAAAGTTTCAGGTAAGGCACTATCAGGGTTAAAAGCATTTGGTGCAACTGCTGGTGCAATGGGTATTGCTAGTGGTGTATTAGTAGCTAATGAAGTAGCTGCTGCTAAAAATCCAAAACTAAAAAAAGCAGAGAAAAAACATCCATTAGTTTCATTTGCTGGTTTAACAGCAATTGCAACAGGTGCTGTTGTTGCTGCTGATGCTGGATTGAAAAAGATTTCACCTAAAGCTGCTGAAAGTTTAACAAAAATTGCTAAAAGAGTTAAGTTAGATAAATTAGCTGCCAAAATGGATAAAGCACCTGAAGCGATTAAGACATTTGCATCTTCAGTAGCAGCAAAAGTTTCACTTCCTAAAGGAGTAAAAGAAAAATTATCAACTTTATCAAGTAAAATTAAAATGCCAAAATTCTTAAAAGAAGGTTATGCAAAAGTTGCAAATCTAGAAGCAACAAAAACAGCAGTATCAGCTATGAAAACAGCTGGTAAAGCAATGTTAAAAAATCCTGTAACAACAGCTTCTGCATTAATTGGCGCAGCTTTAATTGGGCATGCTGTTAAACAAACTATGGAGTTGTCTTCAACAAAAGCAAAATTAAAAGATAAACAACTTCAAGTTGCTAATCAATTAGTTGATGCATATGCAATGGAAAATGAATCTTTAAAAACAGCAAACGCAAAAGCTGCAGATGCTATGGATAAAGGTAAAACGATAATGGCAGAAGATGCTGCTGACAAAGTTGACAACACTGACGAAGAATAATAATAGATAAAACAATATAACGGGAACAGCCTTGGAGAATTTCTTGAAGGCTGTTTTTATTATATAATTAAACTATGGCTAAAATAAAAACTAAATTTGTATGTCAACAGTGTGGATATGAAACAGCTAGATATATGGGGAAGTGCCCTGAATGTGGAAGTTGGGAATCTTTTGTTGAAGAAACAATAAATAATGAATCACAACAAAAAAATGCACGAGTTGTTCTTGATACACTTCCTCCAACATCTATTAATAAAATAAAAATTGGAGAAGAAATAAGAATTCCTACAAATATTTCTGAATTTGATAGAGTTTTAGGTGGTGGGCTTGTTCAAGGGTCTTTGGTTTTAATAGCTGGTGATCCTGGTATTGGTAAATCTACTATTCTTTTACAATCAAGTGTAGAACTTTGTAAACAAGATAAAAAAGTATTATATGTTTCAGCAGAAGAATCTGCAAGTCAAATTAAACTAAGAGCTGATAGATTAAATATATCAAATGAGAGTTTGTATATTTATTCTCAAACTAATTTTGATTCTATAAAGTACCAAATTACAACAGAGAAGCCTGATGTTGTTGTAATTGATAGTATTCAGGCAATATACTCATCAGATATTCAAAGCTCTGCGGGAAGTGTATCCCAAATAAGAGAGTGTTGTAATTCATTAATGCAAATTGCAAAGCAAGAAAATATAACAATTATTGTAATTGGGCATGTTACAAAAGAAGGAAATATTGCAGGGCCTAAAGTTCTTGAACATATGGTTGATACTGTTATCCAGTTTGAAGGTGATAAATACAAATCTTATAGGATTTTAAGAGCTGTAAAAAATCGTTTTGGAAATACTTCTGAAGTTGGTATATTTGAAATGTGTGAAAAAGGTTTAAAAGAAGTTATCAATCCTAGCGAATTATTCTTAAAAGAATATCAACAATCACAAGCAACAGGAAGTGTAATTATTGTAACTAATGAAGGTACGCGTCCTATGCTAGTTGAGATACAAGCATTAGTAGGTACAACTCCTTATCCAACTCCAAGGAGAGTTACTAATGGTGTTGATTTAAGTCGAGTACTCCAAATTCTTGCAGTATTGGAAAAAAGAGTTGGTCTAAATTTATCAAAGCAAGATGTTTATGTTAATGTAATTGGTGGAATTGATATTCAAGAACCTGCTGCTGATTTAGGAATAGCAATGGCTGTTGCAACCTGCGCTAGAGATGTTGTTATTGATGCTCATACAGCAATTGTTGGAGAAGTTGGTTTATCTGGAGAAATTAGAGCTGTTAATAATATCGAAAAAAGAATTAAAGAGGTTCAAAAATTAGGATTCAAAAAAATAATAATTCCACAATCAAATAAAGTTGAAGAAAAATTTGAAGGTATTCAAATTGTAAAAGTTGGTAAAATTATCGAAGCAATAACGTCTTGTATTACTCCAAATAATTAGTTATTAAATTTTTATATTTCGTTTCACCAATATAAGGCCTAATTTTTTCTATGAATATAGTTTTATCTTCTTCAGGAATATGTGGTAAATGAATTAAAAACATTAAATAAACATAATCTTGATAATAGTTTTCATATTTTTTATAAAAATCAATATCTTCTAATATTTGTTTTAAGGCTTTAAATGCTTCAATAATTTCAAAATGGACATTATCAATACCCGTTGAAATTGATTTTGATGTAACACAATAATTGTAATATTTTTTTTCAACAAATAATACTCTATTAAAAAATAAATGAGCGTTAATATTAAAACAAGAATCTTCTTGCATTTTACAATTAGGAAAATAAATATGACATTCTTTAATTTTTTTTGAGTTATATATCTTGTTCCATATAGGTCCTGCAAAAAGAGTTATAATATTTGCTTTTATATCAGAAATGTACATTGGTATATCATAATAGATGATTTTCTTACCCATTCTTATATTCATTGCATCTGCCAATGATGAAGTTGTTACAGTATTATTTTCAGTATAAATGACATCATAATTACAATGAACACAATCTACATCATGCTTTTTAGCTGCATTGTATAAATCTTCATACATGCCAGATTCTATATAATCATCAGCATCAACAAAAGCAATAAATTCTCCTTGCGCAATATCAATTCCTTTATTTCTTGCAACTCCTTGGCCTGAGTTTTTTTGTTGAATTAGTTTTATTCTAGAATCTTTTTTTATGTATTCATTTAATATTTCTATAGAATTGTCAGTTGAACCATCATCTATACAAATAATTTCAATATCAAAAAGTGTTTGATTAACAATTGAATCTAAGCATCTTTTTAAATGTTTCTTAGCATTATATATAGGAACTATTACAGATACTTTTACCATAATTTATATATTATCAAAATTAAATATATAGAACAAGAATATATTATTCTAGTGTTATTTTTACACTATAAAAATCGCTAAATAGCTCTCTAGGACTATATTTTAGACCTTGAAAAACTTTTTTAATTTGCTATAATATATATGTAATTCGAGGTGTTTATTATGAAAGTTATGTTTGAACCAACCATTGGTACAACTATTTCGTGCTGTGGAAAAAATCGCATTGCTAAAAATGCAACAACAGAACTACCAATTAAACATGAAGGTTACTCTAATGAAGAAATTTATAATGCAATTATGAATTTCAAAAACAGACTAACACAAGTTTTTTCAAGACAAGAAAACCATAATAAAAGTATTGATGCCTTTGCCTAAACTTAGTAGCCTGAGCCTTCATCCCATAATGTGTCATCATAGTGTGTAAGTTCAAGATGACCTATAATAAGTGTGTTTCCATTTTTAATCCCTAGTTTATTAAGTTCATCAAACACACCCATAGATGTTAAGATACCTTGTAATCTTATTATTTGTTCTGGGTTTCTAGCATCCGTAACGCTTGCAAGACGTGATATTTTTCCACCTTCTACAACAAATGTATTCTTATCAAGTTTAAAGATCTCAAATGCACTATCATCGTTATTGTATGCACCTTCATCTTCTTCTACAATTACTTCTACAATTGGTCTTTCTATTTCATCAACTTTTTGAGAAATATATTGAAGAAGCTCATCAACATTCTCTTTTGTTGCTGCAGACATCGTAAAAATCTTTTCATTTGGAAGCATTTTTTGAAATTCAGCTAATACTGATTGAGTCTTTTCTTCTTCAACAGCATCAATTTTATTTAAAACAACTATTTGATATCTATGAGCAAGAGCTTCTGAGTGTTTTTTCAATTCTTCATTAATCTTGATATATGTATCAACTGGATTTTCAGCAGTTAAATCTACAATATGAACTAAAAATCTACATCTTTCAACGTGACGTAAAAATTCATGTCCTAAACCAACACCTTCACTTGCCCCTTCAATTAATCCTGGGATATCTGCAACAATATATCCATCTCCATTCCATTTTTTTACAACACCCAAGTTTGGAACAAGAGTTGTAAATGGATAATCAGCAATTTTAGGTTTTGCAGAACTTATTACACTAATGAATGTTGATTTTCCTGCATTAGGCATACCTAGTAGCCCAACATCAGCGATTAATTTTAACTCTAAATCAACAAGTCTTTCAATTCCAGGTTCACCAGGTTCACAGAATTGAGGCGCTCTTTTTTGAGCAGATGCAAAACGAGCATTTCCACGACCTCCACGACCACCTTTTGCAATCAATACTGTTTGTCCTTCTTCTGTTAAATCTGCAATAACTTTACCTGTTGCATCATCTTTTACAATTGTACCTAGAGGAACTTTTATATATAAATGCTTTGCACAACGACCGTGCATTCCTTTAATCCCACCGTTTTGACCATTATCGGCTTTAAATACTGAACGATATTTAAAGTCTAATAGAGTTGCAAGGCATCTGTCAGCAACGAAATAAACATCTCCACCGTTACCACCATCGCCTCCAGCTGGACCACCTTTATCAACATATTTTTCGCGACGCCAAGCAACCATGCCGTTGCCGCCACGTCCTGATACTAATTTAATTTTTGTTTTATCTATAAATTGCATTGCTTTATCCTATGATTGCTCTATAATGGTACTATGAACAAGACTAAAAATACATTATTTAGTAACACACCTGTTACATTAGATGAAAATAGTTACATTATGGCAATAGAAACAAGTTGTGATGAAACTGCTTGTGCCATTGTTCAAGGTGGTAGAAAGGTTATTGCAAATACTGTTGCATCTCAAATCAAAACTCACGAACAATTTGGTGGTGTTATCCCTGAAATCGCAGCTAGGGAACATTTAGAAGCAATCAATGTTGTAATTGATAAAACTTTTCAAGACGCTAATTTAAAACCTGAAGATATAACAGCTTTTGCAGGAACTGTTGGCCCAGGGTTAGTTGGTTGTTTGCTTGTAGGATTAAATGCAACAAAAACTCTCGCTCTTGTTCATGACAAACCATTTATTGGTGTTAATCATTTAAATGCTCACGTTAGTGCAAATTTTATTGATACCGATTTAGAACCTCCATTTATAGCTCTTTTAGTAAGTGGTGGTCATACTCAATTAATTGATGTTAAATCATATTCTGAGCTTGAAATTATTGGGGAAACAATTGATGACGCCGTAGGTGAAGCATATGATAAAGTTGCAAGATTAATCGGATTGCCATATCCTGGAGGACCAAGATTAGATAAACTTGCTCATGAAGGAAATCCATATGCATTCAAACTTCCTGAAGCAAAAGTTGGTGAATTTGATTTTAGTTTTAGTGGTTTAAAAACAGCTGCATCAAGACTTGTAAAATCTTTTGAAGGTAAAGAACTACCACTAGCAGACATTTGTGCAAGTTTTCAGGAAACAGTTTCGGAAACTCTCATAAAAAAGGTTAAACACGCTCTTGAAGTAAAAGGTTATAATCAAGTTGTAATAGCTGGTGGTGTTGCAGCAAATTCTGAGATTAGAAGAAAAGTTTTTGAACTAGAAAAAGAAGGTTATAGAGTAAATGCACCTATAATGAAATATTGTACAGATAATGCTTCAATGGTTGCATCTTCTGCGTACTTCTTTGACAATACATTTGATGATGTTGATGTTGAAGCTTTCTCTCGTTGTAAGAATTAGGAAAAACAAGAGTAAATATATTAATCTAGATTATTATAGCTTGTGATATAATAAATCTTGCTATGAAAAAGATTTTTATTATTTTAATATTTTTTGTTCTTAATTTAAGCATACAAACATTCGCAAATACAACTTATGATAAATCCATAAAATTAGGTGATAAAGCTTTTGATAATAAAAATTTTGATAAAGCATTATCTCATTATAATTATGCTATTAAACTTGAACCTAAAAAAGCTAATGCATATATAAATCGTTCAATCGTTTATTCATTTAAAGATGAACATTCAAATGCAATTAATGACTTAACATTAGCAATTAAATATGATCCCAATAACCAATATGCATATAATAATCGAGCATTAGAATATTTAACAACAAATAAATATAAAAAAGCTATCAGAGATTTTACCAAAGCAATTAAAATAAACCCCAAAGGTGCTGACTATTATGCAAATAGAGCTTTATGTTATTTTTATATAAATAATAAAAAATCAGCCAAAGAAGATTTTGATAAAGCTTTTTCTATTGATAAAAATAATGAAATTGCAATAATGAATTTTGCACGAACTTTAGAACTTAGTCATAGATATAAAGAAGCTATTGACGTTTATTCTCATACTACAAATAAATACCATAATGGAAACGCAAAAGTTTATATGAAAAGATGCCAAGCAAAATTAATATTACAAGAAATGGGATATAATAACATTTGGATTGATTATATATATGAAACTCAAACCAAAATTCTTTCAAATTGGAAACCTCCATTTAGTAAAGAATCTTACTTTGCAATTGCATACATTACAGTTGATCCTAATGGAACTCTTCTTAATATAGATCTTTCTAAAGGTACAAAAACAACAAAAGGAGATGAAGCAATAATTAAAGCAATTTTTTCATCGACACCTTTTTATGAAATTCCTAATGGTTTAAAGAAAAAAGATGTAACAATGATTATTCCATTTTATTATAAAAATTCAAAATAAAAGAAAAGAGAAATTATATGAACCAAGTAAAAAAATTATATAAAACAATTATGTCAATACCTGTATTTTTAGCAATTATTGCTTTAATATTTTCTATAATAATTAAATCTTCATTACACGAAATTATAATATATAGAGAAATTATTGCAATAGCATTGGTTACAGTATTAAGTACTTTATGTTTAAATAATAGGTTCAATAAAAAATTTCAAATAGAATTTATAACATCATATACAAGTATTTTTTTATTAAGAGATTTAATGATCTTATTATTAGTAGCGATTACACCTTTTGGTATGGCTGAATTAATACTCAAAACGAATAAAATAATAATACTCTTAATTGGTAAAATTTTTCTTAGAATTTTTATTTCTTTTACTATCTTAAATTTATTTAATTTAATAACTTTAAAATTAACTAAATTAGTTGATAAAAAAAATATATCTAAAAGACTAAAAGATATAATACTAAAACCTATACCAATAATATGCATAATAATTATTATTTTGTTATCACTAATATACTTGGAACAAAACACTATTAATGGTAAATTTGAAAAATTAGCACAGATAGAAGCAAACATTTTTACTTCAAATATTGTTGTACTAAATAATAATAAATTATTTGTTACAGATATAAACCATAATAAACAAATAGAATATTATATCTATAATCCTTTTACAAAACAAAAAGAAGTTACAGGTATTATTGAAAATCCAAGATACTCTGATATTCAAACAAAAGCATTAAAAAATGGAAATGTTTTTATAATAGGAGCTAATTATCCAAATGAAAATCAAAATCTGAGAGGAATTATCTATAATCCATCAAATAATACAACTAAACTAACCCCAATAATTCCTAATCCAAATTATACAGGTTCAATTTTAGAATTACCAGACAATAAATTATTCATAACTGGAGGAGAAGGAGAGTGTAAAACCGTTCAACTATATGATATACAAAATAATACTTTTGAAAAACTACCAGATATGAATAATTCTCGTCGTTCCCATTCTTCAATTCTATTAAAAAATAATAAAATATTATTAATCGGGGGAGATTCTAAAGAACCTGAAATTTATGATTTACAAAGCAAAAAATCAACAAATATTGATATTGGATTTAGTACTACATCACATGATATTAATTCAAAAGCACTTTTACTTAACAATGGAAAAATATTTATTCTATGTACCAGAAAATACTTAGAAGATGATGGGTATGGAACAAAATGTTGCGATTTTATTAATAAAGAAACCTATTATCCATTCACTTATATTGGAATTTTTGACCCAAATACAAATAAAATTCAAGATTTGCAATGTGGTAGTAAAAAACACAAAATGGACGCATATAATATTACACAATTAAAAGATGGCAGAATTCTTATTACAGGGGGTAGAATCGGTAGAGGGATTAATATGGGGTATAAAGTATTAAATACAGCTCAAATATATGATAATTCTACTAATAAATTTTACAGAGTAAATCATAAACTTAATATCTCAAGATATGCTCATAATTCAGAAACCTTAAACGATGGTAGAGTATTAATATGGGGTGGTGTAAATAATAACTCAATAAATATCAAAGAAATAGAATTGTTTACCTTAAAATAATAATGAATTATAAAAATTAAATTTTATAATCTTCTATATTATCTAAAATAAACTTTCCGATTTTACCATCTCTAAAATCTTTCATTATATAATGAGCGCAACGTTCTGTATCAGGTTCAAAACTAGATTGTACACCGGCTTCTAGTTGTATTTTACCCTTCTTTATCCAATTACGTTTTAGCGCAATTTTATCAATAGTTAATTCATCTACTTTATAAAAATCTTTAAATGCTTGAGCGTATTTTTCGTTAGTTGATACTATATCCAATAATTCCTTAGCTACAATTTCTGTTGAATAAGCATTTTCTGAAACAGAATTAACAAATGCTAACTTTTTAGCTTTCATTTGATCTTCTTGCTTCATAGGAATAATTCCCGGGGTATCCAATAAATCTATGTTAGGATTAATTCTAACCCATTGTTGTTGTCTTGTAACTCCTGCTTTTGCGCCAACTTTTGTTTTTGTAGAGCGTGTTAATTTATTAATTATACTGGATTTTCCAACATTAGGTAGTCCTACAACAACAACTCTTGCAGGACGCCTTAGCAAACCTTTTGCCATCATAGCTTGAATCCTAGGTTCACTTAATTTTTGTACTATTTTTTCTATCTGAGGCATACATTTGAAAGATTTTGTATCAACTGCCAAAACAGGACAACCTGTTTGTTCTTCAATGAGTTTTACCCATGATTTAAGTTCTTCTTTTTCAACTAAATCGGATTTATTTAACAAAAGAAGCCTTGGTTTATCTCCCAAAAGCTTCTTTATGTCATTATAACTGCTACTCATTGGAAGACGGGCATCTAATACTTCAATAACAACATCAACGAGATTTAATTTCTCTTTGAGGGCTCTTTCAGCTTTTGCAATATGTCCCGGATACCAATGTATGTGTAACTTATCTTTTTTCAATTTTTTCTCTGATACGTGTAGCTTTACCTGAACGTTCTCTTAAGTAGTATAATTTAGAACGTCTAACATCACCACGTCTTAAAACAGTGATTTTGTCGATTCTTGGTGAGTTTAGTAAGAATACTCTTTCTACACCAATACCTTGGAATACTTTTCTTACAGTAATAGTTTTGTTGATTCCAGCACCGTGTTCTTTAATTACAGTACCTTCGAAAGCCTGAATTCTTTCTTTGTTTCCTTCTACAATTCTTACGAATACTTTTACAGTATCACCAGGATTTATAGCAGGAATATCACTTTTCTTATATTGTTCTTCTAATTCTTTAATAATAGGATTCATTTTTGCTATTCCTTTATATTTATTGTCTAGTACAAAATTAGCGAGTCCACACCGCTCATTTCAATCGTATACAAAAGATAAAAGAATTTCAAGGGGTTCTTTAAGATTTGTATAGAATGATTCTATTATAATTTTATAATCAGCGAGATAATATTATAAATTTTTGCTAATTTTCTTTGTGAACATTGTGATAATAAGGTAATAATATTTGATAAAATATCTTCATTTTGAGGATTTGGAGATACAAGTAACTCTGCAGGTGTAATATCAAATGCAGAACATATTTTATCAATTGTTTCAGCACTTGGTTGATATCTGTTTCTTTCAATATTAGATAACCCTTGTATACTTATACCTATTTTTTCAGCAAATTCTTCTTGTGTTAGATTATTTGAAACTCTTATATTTTTTATATTTGTATTTATTAATTTTTGGTATTTCATAAACTATAACTTACTGTATATCTCCATTTAACTTAATCAATTGTTTGGATATTAATATGGCTATTTAATGTAACAACTTATTTACAAAGCCAATATTTATAGCAATTAATAAGATTTATAGATTTTATATATTATGTAAGCAAAAACATAATTGAATTATAGGAGGTTCTATGAATAGTGTAAGTTTTAAAAGTACTACTGCCACACAAGCAAAACCATCAGAAAAAATAATAACTCAGAAAAAAGGAGAAATTACTAAAGAAGTGGATTCTCAAAAGAGTAATGCTGCTAAATTAATGATTGGGGCAACAGCAGCAGCTGCGATTGTTATCGGTGGTGTATTAATACATAAAGGAATTGCAGCTCGTAAAGCCGCTAAAAAAGCATTTCAAGAAGGTTTTAATAGTGTAGAACATATTCATATTAAAGAAACTCCAGCAAAGCGTAACGCTCAAGCAATGATTGATAGAGTAGAAAAATTAAAAGCTCAGGAAAATTCTACCATAAAAAACAATCCATATACATCTATCGATTGGGATGCAAAACCAATTTCAAGAACTCAAGCATTATTTGAACATAAATTTCCAACAGCAAGAGCTAGAGATGCATATATAAATCCAGAATTTGCAAAAGAATTTGAAGCTCTTGAAAAACAAGGATATAAAATAAATGTTAAAAATAACAAAAATGGCTACCAAACTATTACATATATTTATCCTGAAAGTTCTCCTATTGAATCTAAAGTTATACACGGTAAAGTTGCTGATTTAAACAAAGGGTATGATTGGTCGGCTGATGATTCTCGTTCAATAAGAATTAAACTAAAAAATAAAACATCAGGAGATGATACGTATACTTTACAATTTAATAATCATCCACATCTTGGAGATACCAGATATGACTTTGGGACAAGTTGTAAAGAACACTGGGGTGATACAGGATCTAATGATAAAAAAGATTTATTTGATAGAATAATTACTCCATTGACTAAACAAGATAATAGCGATGAAGTTAGCAAATGTTTACAAAATGAATTTAAAAATGCTCTTGAAATCGCATAGAATAATAAAAGCAGAATAATTAACATAATTATTCTGCTTCGTTATAAACCATTTTTTTACGAAGTTTCCATTGAAATAGTACAAGGACAAATATTATCGCAAATAATATATAAGCTATTGCACTTGCTTTTCCTACATCAAAGAATTCAAATGCATATTTATATATTGAATATACTAAAACCATTGTACTATTATTAGGTCCACCTTCGGTCATTATATAAATTAAATCAAAAACTTGGAATGATGATATTGATGTTATAACTATTACGAAAAATATTGTTGGACTTAATAGTGGAACTGTAACATTTTTGAATGTTTGCCAAGAATTTGCACCATCTATTTTTGCAGCCTCTAAAACCTCTTGATTTATCGTAGATAATCCTGACAAAAATATTATCATATTATATCCAATTAACTTCCATACTGATACTACAATTAATGCAGGCATGGCATAACGTACATCATATAACCATTTAATATTCATATGGAACAATTGATTTAGTAATCCAATATTAGGGTCAAATATCCATTGCCAAACAATTGCAATTACAATCATTGGTGTAATAAATGGTAAAAAATAAGCTGTTTTATAAAAATTACTTCCTCTTATTTTACTATTCAAAATACATGCCAGTATAAGAGGGATTATAACTGAAAATACAGATGTTGAAATTGCAAAAACAAATGTATTTGATAAAACCTGCAAAAAAGAAGAATCTGTTAATACATCTTTATAATTATTTACCCCCGCAAAAGTTATTGGAGATAATAAATCCCAATTAACAAAACTCAAGGAGAAAGAAAAAATTACTGGAATAACAATAAAAATCAATGTACCTAAAACTGCAGGTAATATAAAAATCATTGCAGTTAACTTATCACTTTTGTTTATGTTTGATTGAAAGTTATCCATATTTATACTAAATTATACTTAAAAGGGATAAATTGGTAAATACAGGAGAATAATATGTTACCTTTAACAGCTTTCGGGAAAAATGATATTCGTGGAATTTATGGTGAAGATATTACAGAAGAATTATATTTTTATACAGGTAGGGCTTTTGTAAGATATTTAATAAATAATTCAGGTGAAGAAACTCATAATATATGGGTTACAGTGTGTCGAGATGCAAGAACTCATTCACCGTCATTAGCAGAAGCATTAGTTAAAGGTGTTCGATCAACAGGTGCAAATATCGTTGATTTAGGTCTTGCTCCAACTCCTATTGGTTATTATTCTGAAGTAGTAGGTTTACCAAGATTTATTACTGATAATCGTTCTGTTTTAGGAGGTTTGATTGTTACAGCAAGTCATAATCCAAGCCAATATAATGGATTAAAAATGACACATAACCACCAAACTCTTAATGAAGAACAAATAAAAGATGTTAAAGCTTTAACTGAGGCGGAATATAGAATTAAATCTCAAGAAACTAAGCAGGGACAGTTAAAAGAATATGACTTAATTCCTGATTATATAACAGCAATGAGAGGGGAATTTTCACATCTTACAAGATTAATTAATAATAATATCAAAATAGTTGTAGATAGTGGAAATGCAACAGGTGGAATTGTTGCTCCTCAGTTATATAGAGAACTTGGTTGTAAGGTTGTAGAATTATTCTCAACTCCTGATGGTCGTTTCCCTAATCACCATCCAAATCCTAGTGATCCAAAGAATTTAGAAGATTTAAAAAAAGCTGTAATAGCTGAAAATGCTGATTTAGGTATTGCATTTGATGGTGATAGCGATAGAATTGGTATCGTTGATTCTCAAGGTAATCATATGACTGGTGATAAATTATTACTGATATATGCAATGGATGTAATTGAACAATATAAAAAGAAAAATATATCTCCAGTTGTTGTATCAGAAGTAAAATGTTCTCAAGTTTTATTTGATACAATAAATAAGCTTGGCGGGCATGCTGTTATGTGTAAAACAGGTCACGGATATATCAAAGGTAAAATGAAAGAAACAGGTGCTATTCTAGCTGGCGAAATGAGTGGACATACATTCTTTAAAGATAGGTACTACGGATTTGATGATGCTGTATATGCAGGTTGTAGAATTATTGAAATTCTTGCAAAACAAAAAATCCAAAATCCAAATTTTGTTATTGAAGATTTATTAGCACCTTTTAATGCAGTATATTCTTCTCCAGAATTAAGGTTACCTTGTCCAAACGAATTAAAGAAACCTGTTCTTGCAGAATTTGAAAATTTTGTAAAAGAAAATAAAAATGCTTTTGGAGATGAAATAAAAGACGTAATAACTCTTGATGGTATGCGAATTGTTTTTGATGGGGGCTTTGCTCTTGTTAGACAAAGTAATACTGAACCTGTATTTACTCTTAGATTTGAGGCAAAATCAGAGCTAAATGCAGATATTTATAGAGATGTTATGGTTAAAAAATTGAACAGTTTAATCCAAGAATTGGGTACAAGTAAAGTGTAAATATAACACTTATTAATTCTTGTATTAATCCTATGCTAGAGCAACTGGCGAATATTTTGCTGCCTTTGAATTTACGGCATAACAAACTACAGCTAATCTTTGCGATAATTTTAAATAATTTATTGCGTTATGTGATGCAATATTCATTACATCCATGACTTCTTCCGGTTTTATTTTAGATTCCAAATTATCATGGTTATCAACTTTTTCTTTTGCATATTTTTCTACTAATAGCTTGTCAATAAAATCGCGTGCCCCAATTGCCATATTATTATACCCCTTTATTAAATTGTTATTCCTCTGTCCTAATTTTGAACCCTTATATATAAAAAGTATATACAAAGTAAATAATTGCTTTTTTAAATTATTTTTGTAACAAACTTGTTACATTTTGATTTATCAATTTGGGGAATGTTTTTTATTGATTATTGGTTAATATAGGTTAGAGAGGTTATTATGATTATAGATATTGATGAAAAAAATTTTGATGAACAAACATCCAAGGGACTTAAACTTATTATATTTTCTGCAAAATGGTGTAGTTATTGTAATAAACAAAACGAGGTATTAAAAGAACTTCCTGATATATGGTTTGGAAAAGTTGATGGAGATAAAAGTCCATCTTTAGTTAGCAAATACGGTGTTATGGGATTTCCAACATTTATTTTATTCAAAAATGGTGAAGTTGTTACTAAATTTTCCGGATTTAAAAATAAATTTGAGTTAATGAATATATTAAGCAAATTTGTTTAATTTAGTTTATCATATTCTTTTTTGATTTCTTTTATATCTTGCCACATTAGCCATTTAGGAGAGCCTTTTTCTCTGGAATCATTTCTAAGCAGGTATGAAGGATGGAATATTGGCATCATTTTAGAACCATAAGGACCATCAAACCATTTACCTCTTGCACGAGTTATTCCTCTTTCATTAGGGAGCATTGTATTTAGTGCAATATTTCCACAAACTAAAATTATTCTAGGCTTAAGAATATCAATTTGTGATTTTAAATATTCTTCACATGCAAGTTTTTCTTCAGGAAGTGGGTTTCTATTTTCTGGAGGGCGACATTTTATAGTATTACATATATAAACATCTTTTTCTCTAGATAATCCAACACATTCAAATATTTTGTCTAATAATTGTCCAGCTTTCCCAACAAAAGGAATGCCTTTTTGATCTTCCCAATATCCTGGAGCTTCTCCTATCAGCATCAATTTAGAATTTGGAATTCCGCCTGAAAATACTACTTTATGACGACTATTTGATAAAGAACACTTTTTACAAGATAAGCATTTTTCTTTAATTTTTTCTAATTCTTCATACATACTTTAGCCTCTAAATTTAATAATTTTTCTTTAATATTTATTCCTGCAGCAAAGCCTTTTAGAGATTTATCGCTTCCTAAAATTCTATGACAAGGGACAATAATTAACAATGGATTTTTATTACATGCTTTTCCAACAGCTCTTGATGAATTTGGATTGCCTAATAGTGTCGCAATATATTTGTAACTTGTAACTTCTCCATAGGGAATAGAGATAAGTTTTTGCCAAACATTTTTCTGAAATTCTGTACCTTTCAATAAAATTGGAATATCAAACTTGGTTCTTTTTCCATTTAAATATTCTTGAATTTCTATATAGGTCTTTTTAATTAAATTTGTTTCGCATTTTTTAGCATCTTTTATTATTTTATTAATTGATAATTCTATAATTTTATTTTTTTCTTCGATTATATTAATAAATCCGATGCTAGTATCATATTCATAAGAGTATTTCATATAGTAATAATACTATATTATAGTATTATCTCCAAACAATACGGAGGTTATTATTAATATTAAAATTATTAAATTAGCAAAATTATTTTTTACATGTTTTTTATTAATGAAAATGTTTAAAGGAGTATAGAATGGAAACAATTTTAGGTGTATCTACTAAATATGAAAAGATTAAACATAATGCATATTGGAATAATGTTCTATTAGATACCAGATTCCGTCCTGAAGAATCTGATATTAGCACAGCTATTAATCATTTAGTTGATTGTAAAAATAAACCTACAGTTGCATTATTGGCAAGAAAAAAATATAAAACAAAAAATTATCCAGAATATATTAAACGAAATTTATTTGATTTATATAAATCTTCAAAAAGTGTTAGAAAAGCTGATATTGCATATAGAGAAAATTTTTATTCTCTTTATCCTAAAACAGGACAAGCTAGAAAACTTTTGATTAAAAATGAAAGTATTGTATTGAATTATGTTAAACCAATCGAAAAGACAATTAAGCGAAGCTTAATAAAGTTATTGAGTAAATTTTAAGTTATCAATGTAAAGATTTGTGACAAATAAAAATCAAAAAATAGCAAAAAATTATATGTTTGTTTTTATACTAAAAGAACACTAGTTGAAATAAGAGAAATTTACACTAGTTTATTAAGGAGGTTAAGAATATGAATTTAAGAACAGGAATTATGGCCCTAACAATGGCTACATCTGGAGTAGCAGGACATGCTCAAAAAGCAGCAAAAACAATGACAAAAAGTGATTCAATCGCTCATGTAGTACAAAAAGCGGTTTCTCATAAAGTTGATTCTGCATCAACAATAGCTTTTGCAGATGCTCAAAAAATGATGGCTGCAGCAAAAAAAGCTCCAAAAGGAATGGTAACAGTAACAAAACAAAAAGGAAAATTTATTGGAAAAGTTACTCCACAAGGTTTAAATGGAAATTTAGAATACTCAACATCTTCAAAAATGATTAGAGATCCAAGATTAAAACCAGAAACAAAAGTTACTTATGGTGCAGGATATCTTCATTCTGATTATGTAAAAAATGCTGGAACATTAACAGCAAAAGTTGAAAAAGGTAAAACTAATGTTGATGCTCACATGTTCTTAGGTAAAACACGTGATGATGTAATTGGTGGTTTAAAATTAAAAGCTGGTTACAACTACCCATTAGGTAAAGGTGTTTCAGTAGGACCAGAAGTTGGATTACATACAAGATTAGAAAAAGTAAACAACGATGCAAAAGGTGCTTTTGCTCCAGAAATTTCAGCAGTTGCAAAATACAAACATGAATTTGATAATGGTGTAAGAGTTGGTGCTGAAGCTGGTGTTGGTGGCGCTGCTAAATTAGGTTATAACAATAGATCAACTCATGTTGGTTCAATTGTTGAAACATATAAAGCAAACGCTAGTGTTGGTTACAAAGATGTAGAATTTGTAGCTGGCGGTGGTAAAGATGTTCATTTAGGAAAACATGCTACAGCTGGTATTAGATATACATTCTAATAATTAATTTATATTCAATAGATTAAGGAGGTAAAGTTTAAACTTTACCTCCTTTTATATGATATATTATTTTTATGTTATTAAATTTGCGAAATAGTATAGATTTTTTCTTACGTCGTAAAATTCATTTTTCTCGCAAGAATTATTATGAAGAAAACGAAGATAAGTCTACGTTAATATTTTTAGACGAAGAAATAAATCGTGAAAAAAATATAATAGAGAAATATAATTTGTTAGATTATAAGAATAATTCAACAATTTCAAATTATTGTCAAAACTTGTATATTATTGATTTATTAGATAAATATTTAAACATTGAAAATTGTGACACTTTAAGAGTTTTAGATATTGGTTCAAAAAATTGGTATTATGTTCGTGCAGAATTTTCTTATTTTAAGAAATATTGTAATAATTTATTTCTTGATGGTGTCGAAATAGATGCTTACAGATTATATGCTAATTTTTATAATCGTTTAGAAGTTGCAAAGTATTATATGAAAGGATTATCAGGAGTTAATTATATTCCAGATGATCTAAAGAATATAAATAATCGATATGATTATATAATATGGATATTACCTTTTGTTTTGATTGGCCCTCATAGGTATTGGGGGTTGCCAGATAAATATTTTCTTCCTAAAAAATTATTTGAGCATGCTTATTCATTGTTGAGTAAACATGGGAAAATGGTGATTATAAATCAGGGGGAAGAGGAGTTTAATACTCAAAAAAATCTTATGTCTGGACTAAAATATAAATCATTATTGTTAGATAACATGTTTTATAAGTATAAGCATGAACGTTACTTATCAATAATAGAAAAAGAGTAATCTATGATAGATTTTATAAAATATTTATTAAATAAATTATATTCTCCTAAATATATTTTAAAAGGTCAATGTAAGAAATGTGGTAGATGTTGTCGGAATATTGTATTTTTTGCATATGATAAACCAATAACAAATGAAATATTGTTCAATGAATTAAAAAGAAAAAATAAACGTTTGAATTTATTTTATCCCAGTGGAAAAAATGAAAAAGGAGAAATTTTATTTACTTGTAAAGCTTTGCAACAAGATAATAGTTGTAAGTACTATTTTTTTAGATCTTTATATTGTAGGAAGTATCCATTAGTAAAATCATTAACTAGTGGAAAGTATTTAACTCCACCAGAAGGTTGTGGTTATAGTATAGAGCTAAGTAAAAATTTTTCGGATTATATGCAATAGTGTTTGACAGAGATATAAATAATTGGTAAAATTCAAAAGTTAGTTTAATTTTAGAGGTGTTTATTATGAAATATGCAGAAGATGGAAAACAATATCACATAGATTTAAAAGAAGGTGATGTTGGTGAATATGTTATTTTACCAGGTGATCCAAAAAGGTGTAAAAAAATTGCAGAATATTTTGATGATGCAAGATTAGTGGCAGATAAAAGAGAATATGTAACATATACAGGATTCTTAGATGGGGTAATGGTAAGTGTAACATCAACCGGTATTGGTGGTCCATCAGCTGCGATTGCTTTAGAGGAATTGGTAAAAGTAGGAGCAAGAAAATTTATAAGAGTTGGAACCTGTGGTGGTATGGATATCAATGTAAAAGGTGGTGATATTGTTATTCCTACAGGAGCAATAAGAATGGAAGGGACATCAAAAGAGTACGCTCCAATAGAATTCCCAGCAGTTGCAAGTTTCGATATTGTTGAAAAATTAGTTCAAGCTGCAAAAAATGCTGATAAACCATATCATGTTGGAGTTGTTCAATGTAAGGATTCATTCTATGGACAACATTCTCCAGCTTTAATGCCAGTAAATTATGAATTAATTAACAAGTGGAATGCTTGGTTAAAATTAGGATGCTTAGCATCAGAAATGGAATCAGCTGCATTATTTACAGTTGCCGCATATTTACATGTAAAAGTTGGTTCCGTATTTTTAGTAATAGCAAACCAAGAAAGAGAAAAGGCAGGTTTAGATAATCCTGTTGTACATGATACTGATTCTGCAATAAAGACAGCAGTTGACGCAATTAGGTTAATGATCGCTGAAAATAAATAATTAAATTAATAAAAATAAAAGAGGGAGATTTATTTCTTCCTCTTTTATTAGCAAAAAAATATTTTACATATTTTATATAAGTATGTTAAAAGTATCACCAGATGTAAAATTTTCATATAATTATATAAAAGGTAGTGCTTCAGATAGAAAAAAGATTGTTTCTTTATTGAATGAAAAGCTTTTTGATGATTTAAAATTGATGCATGCGGATAGTAAGATTTCAATAAATGAATTTAAATCTATTTATAAAAGACATTTACCAGAAAAAAAGAAAATTGAAATAAAATCATTAAAAGAGTTAAAAGATTTTTGCGGAGCATCTGCTTATTTATATGATTCAAGAAATTATATAAGTGGCATGACTTTAGAAATTCCAACAAAGCGTTCAAAGATTTCAAAGGATTCATTAGTAACAATAATACATGAAAATACACATGTATTAGATACTTTATCTAATCCAAAGCATACAGCATTAACTCAAAAATTGTATAGAGAAGGAAAATATGATACTAAGCGAGATAATTGGTTTATAAATGTTTTGTATAATAATGAAGGCTTGAATGCTGATAAAAAAATAGTCTTAGATAATGTAAATGAAAGAACATTAAATTTTCTAAAAGGGAAATCAAATTCAGATAAAATTTTACATTTACAAGATGCAAGATATGAATTAGAGCAAGAGCAACATGCTTATTCTGAACAGTTAAAATATGCAAAAAAATTAAAAGATATGGGAGAAGAAGTTTCAGAAAAAGATTTAGTTGATTATGAACCGTTATATATGTTTTCAGAAAAGTTAAAATTATTAAAAGAAATGACATTTAAATTCATTTCAGAAGAGCGAAATAAAATAGCAAAAAAAATAAAATAAATAAGGGACTTATGTAGCAAATTCCACTAAATAGGTTAAAACGATTAATAATGCTTAACAATCGTCATTTTTATCCTTAGAATTATAAATTTTTCTAATTGTTTTGGCAAAATCGGATAAAGAATCATCCCTGTCTTCTGAGATTTCTTTGCTGAAATTTTTTACGTCTTCATTAAAATGTTCTGCGTATTTTTTCTTAAAATCTTCGTCCGAGTTGCAGGTATTACGTATAGTATAAAAAACATTAATAGTATCTTCTAAAAGTTTTTTTAATTCTTTCTTATTGCTCGCTTCATACTTGCCGTCTTTAAGATATAAACTATCTTCAGGTAATCTGTTCAAAATAAAATATTCCGTAATTGCAGCAACAAAAGTCCGCTTTTGCATAATTGTTTCAGTATTATATATTAAACCGTAAATAATAAACACATTCCTATAAAAATCTTCGCATTTTTCAGTTTCAGCGATAACGTTCACCATGTCTCGCCCACAAACCTTATGCAGCCCTCTTTTGATTTCTATTATATTTTCTATATTTTCCATCTCTAATTTCTTTCCAGGTAATTTTTGTATCCTGTATATTCTGTAAAAACCAGATACATGCTTCACTAGATTCCATCTTTCTTGTATTATACCTGAAAACTGTTTCGTTTGCATAATTTTGTGTATGCTTTACTGAAATCACAATATGAACATTTTCTACCCGCTTAAATCCTGACCAAACACATTCTATAGTGTTAGTGTGAATATTTTTATCATTCTTGTTCACATAATTTCCCTTGCTATGAACTACCGTAGCCTGCTTATAAAGAGGAGGTAACTTCTGATAACTCGGGTTATCATCACTGTATAAAGTTGAACCTCTTTCTACATATTTTAGGATTCCTGCATTTAATGTACTATCTGACATATTTGAGATAACTCTAATAACTGAGTCTCCGTTTCGTTCTACAAATCCTTGTAACAACTTTTTATTTTGATTAGGTATTTGCTTTACTTTTAATTTTTTATCATAGTGCATATTCTTTAGAGAACCGCCTGCATGATACTCGTCGACTTCAACAGTTCCGCTTAATTTCTGGTGATTTTCTTTACCCATGACATTTCTTATTTTATGCAACATATTCCAGGCTGCTTTGTAAGAAATTCCGTAATCTCTCATAACAGTAGTAGCTGCTAAACCGCTTTTATCTGAATTTTCCCGAAAAATTATTTCAAACCAGATAGTTAAATCTATTTTTGTACCCTGAAAAAGTGTTCCAGTAAGAATATTAAATTCCTTACCGGTGTTTTTACATTTGTACCAGCCATCTTTGCACTTGTATACCTTAGAAGTTTTATCAAAAGGGCTGACAGGTTCACCTTCCCAAATAAGTTCTTCCAAGAATCTTATGCAATCTTCATTTGTTCTAAAGATTGTCCTTAAATCTATAAGGTTTTTAAAATTTTTACATAAAGTACTTTCTATATTCATAGCTATACATATATAAAGTTCTTCAGCATTGTTAAAATTGCCTTTTTGTAGAAATTTATTAAATTTTTTCTTTATTAACCTGCGTGGAATTGCTTTAGAGCCGCTGCACAAATCAGCTATTTTAATTGGATATAAAATTTTTGTACAACTGCTGTTTCTCAATCCTGCCTCTTAAATACCTTTATTCCATCCTCAAAAATTAGCACGAGAACTAAACTCATGATAATGATGAATTTATTCTTAACTTATATGTCTATAGTGAGCCCTTACAGGTTGCTATTGGACGATACAGGGGGGATTAATATTTATTTTTTGATGATGAACAGTTTCTATTCTACACTATGGTACCGAAAATCGTCAACTAAATGGCTGCTTTGAGTTAATGCTACATTTTTTCATGCACCGAATT
>CALVEV010000009.1 GCA_944326685.1 Candidatus Gastranaerophilales bacterium | reverse complement strand
GTTCTACAATTTTTACGCCAAGTGAACTTACAAGAGCAACCAGAGCTAAATCAATATTTCCCATTCTTGGCCAAGCTACAATCCTATCTTTTGCAGCAATAGTATTGTCCTTCTGAAAAAATCTATTTTTTTGTTCTTTTCTTTGTTTTAGTTCGTTCAAAACCAACTCCTGCTAAATTACAACAATAGGATTTGAGTATGCAAAGCCTCTATTGTTTATATGTATTTCAATACGATATTTACCAATTTGTGTTAATAATAGGTTACATTTTTTAGCAACACATTCATAAAGCTCTCGACCATTCAAAATAACTTTGATTAAAGCTTTTTTATTAACATCTACTTTTAAATAAGTTTTTTTATCTAAGTTTAAGAAATCTCCACTATTAGCAGATTTTAAACTATTACTAATTTCAATATTTGGAATTTCATTGAGTATATGACGATTTACTATTGTGTTATTACCATTTTTTATGGCATTCAAGATTTGTTCTTTTGCTATATTAAAATCGTTTGATAAAGGTTTAGTTAAATATATAATATTGTTTATAGTTTTAAACATCGTTCTATATGGAAAAATTGTAATAGGTAGTATATAATTGTTTATTTTTAATGCATGAGCATCAACTCCACCTATTGCAGGCACAATTGTTTGCGTTTTAGAGTTTAATTTATCCCACCATTTTAAAGATTCTTGTGAAGCTTTTGATATAAGCTTATGTTTGAATAAATATGAATAGGCTAAGGTAAAAATATTTTTACTATTTAATTTATCTCCCCAACAAGAAAACCAATTCCATATTTCTACACCATCTGGCATGAAATTCTTATTCCAGGTAATAGGAGGATAGTTATTTTTTCTTTTTTGATATTCATCTGGATGTGCTGCAAAACCAATTCCATTTTGTTTTCTTACTTCGTTTATATAAACTTGTGGATTTTCATTAGGTTCTATCTGTTTATTTATACCAAGAGCAATATAGTGATTTTCTTTTTTAGGTGAAATTTCTTCTCCTTTTATTACATAAACACCATTATAAAGACCTTCTTTTGTATCAAAAAAATTGTGGTCAGTAATTATAATCCAAGATAATCCAGCTTTTTTTGCTGCCTTAGAAATTGTTTCAATATCTCCACTCCCATCTGAATTTAGAGAATGGATATGAATAACTCCTTTATATTTAAATTTTTTCAAATTATCGTTTTTCAATTAACTATCCTGTCTTATACAAAACTTACGGTCTTATCATCCTTTTTTGCGGTTTGTTCTCTTTTTGAAGAAGGTAATCTTTTGATATTGTTATTATCTTTAAGAATTTTACGCTTTCTTCTAATTAGCATATCAACAAAGGCTTCAACTCTTGTTATAAATCCGGCCTCTCCAGTATGCTCATCTATTGTTAAATGCATCATAGGAAGTCCTTTTTCAGAAGCATGGTATTGGATTTCATCTACCATTAGTGAATCTGGTCCACATCCAAAAGCAGAAAGTGCAATAATACCATCTACTTTGTTATTCAACATATAATAAGCTGCTGCTCCAGTTAAATCTAATTCATTTGCCCAATATTGAATTTCTCCAAGTTTTTCAATAGAACTGATAGCATCTTGTTTTGAGACATTTAATCCTGTATATGCTTTTACCCCCATTTTTTCTAGTTTTTTTATCAAACTCATAGAAATTCTTTCATCAAATAAATTATATCCATGTGCCATAATTACTACAGATAAAGGCTTAACAATTTCAATCGGTTTTGAAACGATTTTGTTTTCAATTGCATATTTAATGGCATCTTCAAATGGAATGCCTGCTAATGTCATTTGTTGGAAATTATTGTAAATAGACCAACCATATTGAATTGCAACTTCTATTTTATTTTCATCAAAAATATCTAATTGATGGGCTGTATCGTAACAAAAATCTTTAAAAGAAATATTATTTGTCTTATCTAGAGTTGGTTCAATCATTTTGAAAGATCTATCTATAACATTTCTAATAATTTCAGGTAACCCCCTGATTTTTGTACAGTTATTAACTTTATAAGCTGTTGACTGTAAAGATGGTATGAAAATTGTATTACATCCTTTTTCTAATAAATTTATTACATGACCTACAAAAACTTTAATAGGTAAGCAAGTATCAGAAACCACGTAATTGGAACCTTCATTAATTAGTTTTGTAGTAGTTTTATCCGACAAAAGGATATCAAATCCAAGACCTTTGAAAAAACCAAAATAAAAAGGATAATTATTATAATAAGAAATTGCTTTTGGAATTCCTATAATATTATTATAGATTTCAGTATTATCTTTTTTCATTATACCTCTTAGTTCTTGCATTATTTTATGTAATTTGGTGCAAAGTATAATAAACATACTCTGAAATACATAGTAACACAAACAAAATACCAAATTTCATAAAATTAAAAAAATGGTGTATTTTTGTAACAAATTTATAATTTTATCTTTTAAAATTCAGTAATAACAACTTTTTTCAGTTCTTGCACCAAATTACATAAAATGATGTATTAAAAAATGGTGTATTAAAAAATGGTGTATTCTATCCCAGTATTAGAGAATGTTTTGCTATAAAATGAAGTCTATATAACTTTCGTCAATTTTGTCTTGTTCTAAGCATATATAACGCAAAGTTATTTCTGGATGGCTATGATTAAAAATCTTTTGTAGCATGACCACATCTTTATATTTTTTATAATAGTGATATCCAAATGTTTTACGAAATGAATGACAGCCAATATTAGCTTCAATACCGGCTTTGCTACAAGCATAATTAAGTATTCTATAAGCAGCGGATCTATCCATTCTATTTTTAAATATGGTTAGAAATAATGGTTCTGTTACTTTTCTACCTTTAGTAAATGTGTTTAGAAGAGGTTTTAATTTTGAATTAATTTGTATCTTCTTTGGTTTGCCGGTTTTCTTTTCAATCAGTTGGATATAATTTTTATTTTTAACATCTCCTACGTTTAATGACAATATGTCTGAGATTCTTAGGCCACAATTACTTCCGATTAAAAAGATTAATAAATTTCTAAGACTTTGTTCTTCTAAAATCTTTTCAACTTTTTTCAAATCTTCAATGTTTCTAATGGGTTCTACAGTACTCATTTATCCTCCTTTCATATACTAACTTTTACATATTAAAATTTAATATATGTCGTAGAGAATAAATAAAATGGTGCAAGGTTATAAGATACATCATTTTATATTATGAATGTCTTATGTTATAGAATATTTCTTTTTAACATTATTTAATTTATGAACTAAATTCTTAGTTTCTCCTGTAAAATACATATCTGCCACATCTTTAAATCCAGAATTCTTAGGAATAAAGATTGGATGTAATTTTAATCCATATTTATCCATATCTCTTTTAATTTTCTCGTAACCTCCTAGACCAGCTTCATCATTATCTGGAATAATAATAAAATCATTTGTTAAATATTTAAGATATTTTATATTATTCCCAAGAGTATTTCTGCCCATTGCAAGAGTATAAGGGTAAATTGTTTGCAATGCTATAGCATCTTTTTCACCTTCTACAAGTATAATCGGCATACCATATTGAAAACTCTTAAAGTTATGGAAACCAAACATAAATGGAATATTTATGCCATTTCCAAAAGGGGCTTTTACCTTCATCACTTTTGGTTTCCCTTCTCCTGTTTCACCGTCTCCTATTCTAAATGACATTTGAACAATATTTCCATTTGGAGAAACTGTTGGAATCATATAAAGAAATGTGGTATTTAGTGTAAAAAGTTTTCTTACAAATTTATTGTCATAAGTTACATACTTATCAAACCTTTTTAAATTAACTAATTTGACTGGCATTTTTGATAAACCAAATATTTCAACATTTTGGTCTATTTCATCCCATCCTACATTTGTTACATCATATTCAGCGTTATTATAAAGCTTAATATACTGTTCTATATCTGAAGTAAAACTTTTTCCATATAACTCATCCACAAAGGCTAAGATGTTGCTGCTGCTGTTGTTGTTGCTGAAGATGTTATCAATGAATTCTTGTCGCTTATCTTGACGAGGTGCAGTAATTCTACTATCTATTTCAACTTGGTGTCCATTATATGCGTTCTCAAATCTTTCAAAAGAACCATATATCTTGACAACGGCATCCAAAAAAGATAATCCACCTTCTTGTATTCTATAAATTTTAGTCAAATAGTCCCAAGGTGTATAAGCGTGCCCATTATTTCTCAAATCAGAACATTTGTAACAATAAATGTTGTGAGAATCTGTATCATGGTTTTGATTCACGTGCCCATGATAGCCAGTATCTCGGCAAGATGGGCAACATACAGATTCAGGTTCTATATCAAAATCCATATCATCAAAATCAAGGTTATTATTCACAAACTCTCTCAATTTATCAGGATTGTTATGTAAAAACTCCTTCAAAGTATTACCAACGTTATTATTAGAACTGTTAGTAATCTTTAATCCTTTTATTTCACTAATTTTCTTCGGTTTTACCATTATCTTTCTCCTTATATTTTCTTAGTATTCCATTCATCCCAATCACATTTTGTCCAATCAAAATCCGGGTTTATTGTGAGTGTTATTTTACTCAAGTCATCTCTATTAAGAGTTTTAGCTTCAAATACAGGTGGTTTTCCAATGAACACACCGAATTCAAAAGCTGCTTTGAAAAAATACTTTAAATAATCAATAACTCTTTTCCTATGCTCGTGAACCATATCATACAGATTTATACTCTGAAGAAGAGTTTTAATTTTCATACTGAATTCTGTTGGAGCTTGCTTATCTTTAAACTTTGCTGTTTTAGTAAAAAGCAACTCCAAGAACAAAGTTTCATATTTGCTATGACGTTTTTTGTTGTAGAAGCCACGTCTCTTGGCATATCCTTTAACACTTTTGTTCTGATAATCATAAGCCAGATACTTTGAAAATCGTAATGTATAGCAATCACGTTTTCTCTTCTTGGGAGTTTTATCTTCAGAATTTTTTTTAACAGGTCTAAGTAATCTATCAATTACGTAATGCCCACCTTTATTATTTGTTTTAAACACAAAAGGTCGTGATAAACCTTTTATTATAGGGTCAATGTCATTTATTCCAGATAAATCCCTGATTAGTTTTGCAGAGAACTTAAAGGTTGTTGTTCTTAAATCAACATCATTTTTATTTATATCTGTTTGAAAATTGGAATTGGAAATCAGAGTGGCTAAAACATTTAATATAATTCTCTCATTTTTTGTGAGGTCGAGCCCAATTATACCCTGATAGAATGTATCAATTACAGTTTCTTTTTCTCCATTTCTTATTAAATTACCAAAGGCAATTTGTTCTTTATTAACAGTACGTTTTGTAGGAACTAAATTAATAACTAATGGATACTGTAATTGTGCTACAGCATTTTTTAAGCAATCAACAGTTTTACCTATTTGCAATTCATCAGTTTTGTTTTGCACAACAGGTTTTTGCTTGCTCTTTATATATGCATCTTTTTGTTTCTTACTTTTTGCCATACTCTTCTAAGTTTCCAAATTAACCTACTGTTAAATCATCATCCCAATCATCTTCAAGAGAAATATCATCAATATCTTGCATTCCAGTATTCATACTTGCAGCAATATCATCAATATCGTCTTCTGTTTCTTCTTCAGAAGTAACTTCAACATTCAAGTTATCGCCTTCAATATATGAATATTCAAACAAGGCTGCTATATGCTTAGGTTCTTCATTACCAGTCTTTTTCCCATGCCTGTTTTTTAATATTCTTAAATCAATTACAGTATCTTTTGTTTTATTAATAGAGATGGCTGCAACAACTCCTGCTTTTGTATATAAGTTTGAATATGTTGATATATGCGTAAAGTTAAGGTCAGGTTTATCTTTTGCAAGCTCTGTAATACCTGTCCTATTGAGTTGAGCTAAAAATAAAATCATTGTACCTTGACCATTAAAGTGTGTAGTAGTATAAGCATTTAACTGGTTAATCATCTTATTAACCATTGTCATATCTGCATCAGATTTTCCTCCATCCTCAAAAGAAGTGAGTTCATCTGCATTATCAACTACAACTAAATCTACCTTTCTACCTTCTTTTTCTGCTATAGCATCAATAATTGCTGTGAAAGACTGTACGGAACGCAGATTACCATTACTATCATCAATGACATATATATTGCCATGA
>CALVEV010000008.1 GCA_944326685.1 Candidatus Gastranaerophilales bacterium | reverse complement strand
ATGCAAAAGATAAACAATATGATGTTGAATTAGCACATTTAGAAAACGAAAGAAATGCTATTAAAACTGAAATGGATACATTAAAAACTGTAATCAAAGATAATGTTGATAGAACATTTAAATTATTTGGCTAGGGTTAATTTTTTAGGTTAATCTTTGTTTATCTTAAAATATACTTCTTTTAATCTTTTTTTAGTTATATGAGTATACAATTGTGTAGTTGCAACATCACTGTGTCCTAACAATTCTTGTACGACTCTTAAATCTGCTCCATTTTCTAATAAATGTGTTGCAAAACTATGTCTTAAAGTATGTGGGGATACATTTTTATTAATAATCTTACCTTGTAAATGGACTAGGTTATACACATCTTGTCTATTAATAAACCTACCATCTTCATTAATTAGAAATTTTTTTGTATTAAGTTTATTTTTGACTACAAAATAATCTCTATCTTGTAAATATATATTTATTTTTTCAATTGCTTTTGAACCTATTGGAACAATACGTTCTTTATTACCTTTTCCTATACATAAAATATATTTTGATGAAATATTAATATCATTCAATCTAAGATTTACCAATTCAGAAACTCTAAATCCACAACTATATAAAAGTTCCAATATAACTGCTTGCAAATTTGTTAAATTATTAGATAGCATGGTTTCAATATCTTTTATTGTCATAACTTTAGGTAATTTTTTAGGTCTTTTAGGGAGTTCTATTGTTAATGTAGGATTAGAATTTGCATATCCAGACATACAAGCCCACTTAAAAAAAGATTTTATTGAGGAAATTTTTCTTGTAATTGATGATACTGAATATTTTTGTTCATTTAAAAATCGGATATAGCTACTGATATCTTGTCTGGTTATATCATTAATATTATTTTTATTAGAAAGAAATTCAATGAAAAATTCAATATCACGGCGATATGCTTCAATAGAATTAATTGATAAACCTTTTTCTAATTCAATAAATTCAAGATATAATGACAATAATTCAAACATACTTTTATATTAACATACTTTGTAATATAATTTTCAAAGTAAAGGAGTTTTACCGTGAATAAAAAATATCATTTTATTGCAATAGGTGGAGTAGGAATGAGTGGGCTTGCTAAATACTTGATACAGCAAGGTTATGAGGTTTCAGGCTCTGATATTTCTGAAAGCAAATATGTTAATCAATTAAAAGCAATGGGGGCTAAAATATTTATTGGTCATTCAAAAGAAAATGTCCCAGAAGGCTCTATTGTTGCTATTAGTTCTGCAATAAGAATGAATAACCCTGAATTAGTTAGAGCAAGAGAATTAGGGTGTAAAATATATCATCGTTCAGATATGTTAGCAGAAATTTCACGTTCTGAAAAAAAATTCATAGGTCTTGCAGGAACTCATGGTAAAACGACAACAAGTGGTATGGCTTCATACTTACTTTCGAAAGCAGGTTATAATCCTTCTTTTGTTGTTGGAGGTATTATTCCTGAATTAAACACTAATGCTGAATATGATAAAAATGGTAATTTTTTTGTTGCAGAAATGGATGAAAGCGATGGAACTCTTGTTAAATATAGACCAGATATTCTTGTTATAAATAACCTTGAAGCTGATCATTTAGATTTTTATAAAAATGGTTTAGATTCAATTGTAGAAACCTTCCAAAAATTATTATCGAATTTACGTTCAGATGCAAAAATTCTTATTAATAATGATAATAAAGGGAACTTAATGCTAAAAGGATACAACTTTATTACATTTGGTTTCGATGAGGCTGAATATTTAGCTAAAAATAAAATTTTTGCTAACGGATATTCTACTTTTGATGTTTATCATAATGATAAATTATTGCTTGAAAATGTTAAGATTATTCTTCCTGGAGAGCATAATATATATAATGCTTTAGCTGTAATTGCTGCTTGTAATGAAGCAGGAATAGATGTTAATTCAATCAAAGAGCATTTAGCAACATTTACAGGAATGGGACGTAGATTCCAAAAGATGCTTACTATTAACGATATACCTGTATATGATGATTATGCACATCATCCGACAGAAGTTAAGGCAACTCTTTCTGCGATGAAGAATTTTACTACAAGAAATGTTGTTGCAGTATTCCAACCACATAGATATACTAGATTACAGAGCTTATGGAATGATTTTAAAAATTCATTAGCTTCTGCTGATAGATTAATAATTACAGACGTTTATGCTGCATCTGAAGACCCAATAGAAGGTGTGTCATCTGATATATTTGCGTCAGAACTTCCTAATGCTGAATATATATCAGGCTCTATTGAGGATGTTGCTAAAAAATTGTTACCAACATTAAAAGAAAATGATATAGTTATAGGTCTAGGTGCAGGATCAATTACAAACTTGGCTAAGTATCTTAGTAAAGCAAGCGAGGAATAATTGTGTTTGATATTGAATATAAAGAAAATTTTGAAATTAAAAATTTAACTAGTTTTAAAATTGGTGGATTTGTTAGAAAAATCTATTTCCCAAAATCACAAAGTGAGTTTTTAACATTATTAAAAACATTGGATAATCCAGTTATACTAGGGAATTGTTCTAATGTAATTTTTTCATCGCAAGGATGTTCAAGATCAATTATTTCAACATCAAAAATGTCAGATATTGAAATCAGAGGTACAAAATTAATAGCTTCTTGTGGAGTTAAAGGACCTTTGCTATCTCAAAAAGCACATGAAAATAAGCTAAGTGGTTTTGAATTTATGATTGGATTCCCTGGTTCAATTGGGGGTAATATATGCATGAATGCAGGCGCTCATAACCAATCTATATCTGATTCTCTAACTTCTGCTTGTGTTTTTGATAATGAAACTCAAGAAGTTATTTATCTATCTAACAAAGAAATGGATTTTGGATATAGACATTCAATAATACAAACAGGAAGATATATAGTATTAAGTGCTGAATTTGATTTAAAAAGAGAAAATCCTGACGTAATAAAAACTTTAATGGATAGAAATTTAGAATTTAGAAAAAATATTCAACCACCTTTAACTTATCCAAATGCAGGAAGTGTATTTAAAAACCCAGAGCACGATTCTGCAGGAAGATTATTAGATAAAGCAGGTGTAAAAGATTTTAATTTTGAAAAAGTTGCAGTATGGCAAAAGCATGCTAACTTTATAATAAATAAAGGTGATGCAACATCAGAAGATGTTTTAGAGCTTATGCTTTTAATGCAGAAAAAAGTTAAAAGTACTTATACAATAGATTTAGTACCAGAAATAAGATACATTGGAGACATGAATAAACACGAGGAAGAGATATGTCAGGAACTATACAAAAACACGCAAAAATAGCTGTATTATGTGGTGGGTTATCATCTGAACAAGAAATATCAAGACGTTCAGGCAAAAACTGTTATGAAGCTCTTAAGAGATTAGGTTATACTAACGTAGATTTAGTAGAAGTTGATGAAAATATAGCTTCAAAATTGGTGGGCTATGAATACGCATATAACGCATTACATGGTAAATATGGCGAAGATGGTTGTATACAAGGGGTTTTAGAATTTTTAAAAATTCCTTATACAGGTTGTGGGGTTATGTCTAGTGCAATATGTATGAATAAAGAATATACTAAAAAAGTTTTATCAACTGCAGGATTACCATTAATTACATCTGTTTTAATAACAAAAGGTGATAATTTATATGAAAAAGTTAAAGATTTGAATTATCCAATGATGGTAAAGCCTGTTTCAGAAGGTTCAAGTTTTGGTATGGCAAAAGTTAATAATGCTGATGAGCTTGCTAAAGCAGTTTTTAATGCGGCACAATTTAATCAAGATATTATGATAGAAGAATATCTAACAGGTATTAGTGCAACTGTTGGTGTTTTAGAAAAAGATGGTGAACTTTTCGCTACAGAAATTTTAGAGCTTCGCCCTCACAATGAATGGTATGATTATGAAGCAAAATATACCAAAGGAATGACAGATTTTATATTGCCAGCTGAAATTTCAGAAGAAATGACAAAAAAAGTTAAAGAACTTGCTGTAAAAGCATTTAAAACTTGTGGTTGTTCTGGCGTAAGCAGAGTTGACTTCTTAATAACAGATATTCCATATATTTTAGAAATCAATACAAGTCCAGGAATGACTGATACAAGTGATTTACCAGCGCAAGCAGCTGCAATGGGAATAACTTATGATGAATTGGTAGAGATGACTCTACAAAGTGCAGGTTTAAACAAATAATGTCTGATGAAGAAATAAAAAAGATAAATAAATATAATATCAAAAGACGACTCAAACAGTCTAAAATGAAAAGAAAAATACGTCATACACAACGTCGTATCAAGACTTTTCGAATTGTTCTTAGACTGTTACTAATTGTTGGGCTACTTTATCTTTGTTATCACATTATTTATATGAAAAGCTGGAGATTACCTCAAGATGCATTATCCAGACTAAATAGTCCTGCATTAAAAATCTCTAATAACAAAATAGTTCCTTCTTATAAAATTTTGGCAGCAATACGACAAATTGAAATAGAAGATAAAGCTATATTTTTAATTAGAACTGACGAAATTAAGTCTAGTATATTAAGGATTGAACCAATTCAAGATGTTTATATAAGGCGTTTTTGGTTCCCTGCTAGGCTTGATATAATTATAAAAGAGAGAATTCCATCTATTCTAATCGCACCGAATGAAAAAGTTGAACCAATTGCATATTTTACACGTGATGGAAAACTTATCGGTCACGAATATATGCCTTTAAGAGTTAATTACAAAACTGTAAAGGTACTTGCATATGGAACAAAAGACGATGATTACAGGAAATGGGATAAGCCTAAGCTTAATTTTATAAAAAAACTGGCTAAAACAATCGAATTTTATAGTGATGAAGATATAGAATATATCGATTTTAGGACACCTGGAGATGTTTATGTTAAACTAAAATCAGTTCTTTTAAGACTTGGTCCTGTAGACGAAGTTAACTTTGAAGAAACGACAAAAAAATTAACTAAATTACCTTCATTACTACCGCAGGTAAAATTATTAGATAAAAATATAAAATATTTAGACCTTAGATGGGATAAAGTATACTATATAAAACTAGACAGCTAAGTTAGGGGAACAAAATGTTTGAATCGTTGTCAGACAGATTACAGAATATTATTGCAAATACGGCAAGAGAAAAAGAATTAACACAAGAAAATATGAAGGATGCACTAAGAGAAATAAGACGTGCATTATTAGAAGCTGATGTTAATTTAAGAGTTGTAAAATCATTTATATCAAATATAAAAGATAGAGCAGAAGGTGAAAATGTACTTCAAGGGGTTAATCCTTCACAACAATTAGTTAAAATAGTTCATGATGAGCTTATTAATCTTTTAGGAAAAGATGTATCTCCGATAAATACATCAGGTCATCCTAATATTATTATGATGCTAGGTTTACAAGGATCTGGTAAAACAACTTCTTCTGCTAAATTAGCTGTTAAACTAAAAAAAGAAGGTCGTAACCCACTATTAGTTGCCTGTGACGTATACCGTCCTGCAGCAATCACTCAATTAAAAACATTGGGACAACAAACAGATACTCCAGTTTATTCAGAAGATGAAAATAAAAATGTTCAAGATATTGTATCCAATGCAATCAATTATGCTAAAGAAAATGGGTTTAATACTTTAATATTAGATACTGCAGGTCGTTTACAAATTGATACAGATATGATGGCAGAGCTATTATTAATTGATAGAATATTTAACCCTCAAGAAAAATTACTTGTTATTGATGCAATGACAGGTCAAGAAACAGTAAATGTTGCAGAAACATTTGATTCTCAATTAAATCTTACAGGTCTTGTATTAACTAAATTAGATGGTGATTCAAGAGGTGGTGCAGCATTATCTGTCGCATATTGTACTCAAAAGCCAATAAAATTAACTGGTACAGGAGAAAAGCTTAACGCACTTGAAGATTTTTATCCAGAAAGAATGGCAACACGAATCTTAGGAATGGGTGATATTGTATCTCTTGTTGAAAGAGCTCAAGAAGTTATTGATGAAAAAGAAGCTAGAGAACTTGAAAAGAAAATGGAAAAAGCGGAGTTTTCATTTAATGATTTCTTAAAAATGCAAAAACAAATGAAAATGATAGGTTCATTTGATCAAATTTTAGGTATGATTCCTGGATTAAATATTTCAAAAGATGATAAAGAAAAAATTTCTCACGAAGGAGAAAAACAATTTAAAAGAATTGAAGTAATGATAAGCAGTATGACTCCAGAAGAAAGAAATCATCCTGAGTTAATGAATTCAAGCAGAAAAAGAAGAATTGCAGCAGGTTCAGGAATTTCTTTACACGATTTAAACATATTTATCAAGCAATTTGAACAAATGCGTTCAATGATGAAAGGTATGTCAGATATGAAAAAGAATCTAGGGAAGTTCAAAGGAATGAACCCAGCACTAGGCATGAAAAAGATGATGGAGACAATGCGCAGATTTAAATAGTCTAAATAATAGACATAATGCGTTGTTTGTGTTCTAATAAAAAAAGATTAGCAATTATAGGAGAGAGATATGAACTCAGAAGAAAGAACTTTTGTCGCAATTAAGCCTGATGGTGTTAAAAGAGGACTTATTGGTAAAATAATAAGCAGATTTGAAGATAAAGGATTTAAAATTATTGCTTTAAAATTATTACAAGTAACACCAGAGCAAGCAGCGGCACACTATGAAGAACATTATGGAAAACCTTTCTATCCAAGATTAGTTCACTATATTACAAGTGGTCCTATTGTTGCTATGGTTGTTGAAGGTTACAATGCTGTATCAAGTGTAAGACACTTAGTTGGAGCAACAGATCCTTCTACTGCAGATGTTGGAACAATAAGAGCAGATTTCGCACAAGTAAAAGAATATAATGTAATCCACGCATCAGATTCAATCGAAAGTGCAAATAGAGAAACTAAAATCTATTTTAATGAAAATGAATTATGTGATACTTGGTCAAATATGTTAGAAATGTTAATTACAGAGGAAGAAAATTCATAAATGTCTGAACATGACTTTTTTAGTTACGAATTAGAACATATTGATGCTAAAACAGGTGCAAGAGCAGGTATTTTACACACTCCTCACGGTGATATTAAAACACCTATATTTATGCCTGTTGGGACTAATTCAACAGTTAAACTTGTTACCAATCATCATTTATATGAGTCAGGAGCGCAAATTATTCTTGCCAATTCTTACCATTTACATTTAAGAGCCGGATCTGAACTTGTTAAGCAATTTGGTGGAATTCATGGTTGGATGAATTGGAATAAACCTGTATTAACTGATTCTGGAGGATTCCAAGTATTTTCATTGGCACATCTTAGAAAAATTACAGAGGATGGTGTTGAATTTAGAGATCCCAAAGATGGTAAAAAACATTTTATATCACCAGAAGTATCTATGGAAATACAACAAAACATAGGTGCTGATATAATTATGGCATTTGACCAATGTGCGCCTTATCCTTGTGATTATAAGTTTGCTAAAGCCGCAATGGAAAGAACTCATAGATGGCTTGAAAGATGTATTAAAGCTAAAACTAATGATAAACAAGCTTTATTCCCAATCTGTCAAGGTGCTTTTTTTGAAGATTTAAGAAAAGAAAGTGCTGAATTTGTTTCAAATATAGACGCAGTAGGATATGCAATAGGTGGTTTAAGTGTTGGTGAACCAAAAGATATAATGAATCATTTTGTGGAATATACAGCTCCATTATTACCTCAAAATAAACCTCGATACTTGATGGGAGTAGGTACTCCAGAAGACTTATTAGATGGTATCAAACGTGGAGTTGATATGTTTGACTGTGTATTACCAACAAGAAATGCTCGTCACGGGTCTTTCTTTACTTGGGATGGTAAGAAGCAGATTAAAAATGCTCAGTATCAAAATGACTCAAGTCCTCTTGATCCGAATTGTAATTGTTACTGTTGTCAAAATCATTCTAAAGCGTATTTACGACATCTGTACAAATGTAACGAAGGTACTGCTCAAGCTTTAATATCAATTCACAATATTACGTTCTTAGTTAACTTCTCACAGCTTGTAAGGCAAGCTATACTTGAAGATAGGTTTGAAGAGTTCTATAACGAACATTATCATAATTTTGTTAAGTAATGTAACATTATTATACTAGAATGAAATTAGCCACTTGGTTATTTACTTTTTACAAATATAAGTAAGAGAGAATACAATAATAAGGTGGCATTATTATGACTAGCGAACCAAATACTGTTGGTTCTACATCAACCAAACAATCAACTTATAATTTTCAAAATGATGAAGTTAAAGCTAAGAAAAAAATAAAAGAGGATGTTGGCTTAATTTCATTTATGACTAAAGTCCAAGCAAATAATCTTGGTATTGGTGATTTATTTGCAAAATATGATGTAAATAAAAGTGGAAAGATTGAAACCAATGAATATATAAATTATAAAAGAGGTGCTGATCCTAATAATAAAGTAGAATTTAATAGAAATAAATCTAAAAATTATTCTTTTGAAGAATATAATAAACTAGCTGTCAAACTTTGTGAAAAATTAAAAATTGATAAAAATACAATTGAGTCTATTCAAAAATTAAGAGAGAATGGACCAAAAGATACTAATAATTTAGTAAAAGAATTTTTTGATATAGATTTATCTCAATATAGTACTGAAGAAGAAAAAGTTAAAGCTATTGAAACAGCAATTCAAGAAAAATATAGAATTCCAAAAGAAAATAAAACAGAAGAGATACAAGCTCTAATTGATAGTGGAGAAATAAACAAAGAAAATGAAGATGATTCTCTATTTGTGCAAGAAGTAAAGCGCCTTAGAGCTGGTAATTATAATGATATAGAAAAAGAAAAATTTGGTTGGATTGCAGGAAAAGATTTATCTGCAGAACAATTAAATACCTTTGCAAAATCAGCTCTTAAAAGAAGAGAAATTATTGAATTAACAAAGTATTTTGCACAAGCTGATAAAGAAGCTCAAGAAATTATGATTAAGAATTTTAAGAGCTTAGATAAAGCTGTACAAACAGGTTTAATAGGTGTAGCAACATTATCAGGTCATACATTTGAACAAAAACAAACAAACGCAAAATTATTAAAAGATCAAGATTTAACACTAACAACAGAAGTTGGTAAAGAAGTGTTCGATATGAACGTTAAAACAGTTTATTTACACTTATCAAGTAAAGATGCCATTGAAATGGCAACTGATAAGACTAAATTTGCATCAAAAGAAGATAATTTAAGAGCATTTAAATTAGCAGATGAAACAGAGCAGTATAAAGTTGAAAAAGGCTATACAACGCAAGAAGAGTATAACCAAAATTACGTAGAATTATATGCAGCAAATGCTTACAAACTTGAATTAGCCTCAGATGCGTACAAATATGTAATAGATAATGCAAACGATGCAAACCGCTCTGGTGCAATGAATATGTTGGCATCAAATGCTTATCAAATTAAAGATGATAACCAAAGAAATAGTGCAATAAACAACATAAAGAATTCAGGATATTATAACGATTCTGTTCAAGAAAATTTAGATAAAAGTTATGCAAAAAAACTAGAATCAACATATTCAAAAACTGATTCTAATGTTACAATACAACCAAGATCATACCAAAATCAAACAGCCCCTATTAATAATCAAGAATCTGATTATTATGTTAAAGTAATCAATTCAACGATAGAGTCTGGAAATGATGATGCAGTTAAAGAACTAACCGTAAAAACATTTGATGAAATTAATAAAAAAGAAGGTCAAACCCCTAAACAAAAGAAATTAGGTCTTCAAAGAGGCATGGCAATATTAACAAAACTAATTTCTAACAACAAAATTCAAAATAGTTCTTATGAAGGAGTTGTCCTCAATAGATTGAGTGCATTACCAGCGCCAACATTATTAAACATGTTTCTAAGTTCAAATGATAAAGTTCAAGCATATTTTTATAAGAACAATTTAATTAGTCCTTTAACAATTGCAATGAACGCAACATCAGATGAGATTAAAAACTTACCTGAAAACATAAAAGAAAAAGTTATGACTATTAAAGATGAAAACTATATAAAAAATAATAAAATGTTATAACTATTTAATAAAATCTTCATTAAAGTAGCCTGATCGGTTGTATTCAAAACCTTTCAGGTCTCCTTTTTTGTTATATTTAGGGTCAAAAATGATACCGAAAGCCTGACGTTTACCGTCTTTATAAATTCCGTGTTCTTCAGAATATTTTAGTGCTTTTCTATTATATTGATTAATTGCATTATATGTTTCAAAGGATCTTACAGAACCAGTTCTTTGCTTTGACAAAGCTTTTGCTTCACCTATCTTTTTACCCCATTCGTTTACTTTTTTTACATCCTTACCTGTAATTATATTTACATAAGCTTTTGTTTTGTCATAAACGGAACGTACTTTTGAAATAAAAGAATAATCTTTATCACCTACAAAATGTTTTTTATCATACTTAAAAGTATCAACAAGCTCTTGGTTTCTATTTTTAAGATTTTTGGCACCATTAAGATGTCTTACTAGATATCTTTCACATTTTCTAATGTTTTTATCAAAAACAATGCGTTTCCCATCACTTGTAAAAAAGTAAACGTGAGTAGTAGCTCCAAAATTCAAATTATTATTTATATTATTATTCATTATGAATTATGACCTGTTTCCCATCTATGGTCTAAATTAGCTTTCTCTTGATTTGCGTTAAGTTTAGCTTTAACAACATTATAAGCAAGAACAGCAGTTCCAACAACACCTGCCAGAACTTTACCGCCTAAAGATAATTTTTTAGGGGCATTTTTAGCAACATTCTTCACTGCATTACCAAAAAGAACAAGACCTGCAGATAAAGAACCCCAAACAATACCTTTAGCAGCTCCACCAACGATGTGGAAAAAATCAATACAACCTTTCCTAAAATTAATAAATCCGTTTTTAACAGGTGTAAAGAAGCCTTTTTTCTTTTGTGGTTGTGATTCATTAGATTCAATTGGCTTACCACAAGTTGGGCATACGTGATGTTCACAAGTTTGAATAGTTGTATTATTACTTCTAAATGAAGGTCTAACGGAACTAAAACTTACTGTCATATTTAACCCCTTTACACACACTATCTATTCAATTATTTTAATACATAAAACAGAATATTTTTGCTATTTTGAAGACTTTTATTAAGAAATTTTTACATAATTTTGAGCAGTTTTTTATAATGTGGTAAAATATTCTCAAGGTAAAATTTTTGTGGGAGAAATTTAATGAATAGCACAGTAATAGTTGGTAGAGCAGGACAAGATGCTGAAATTAAATATTTTGAATCAGGAAAAGTAAGAACAACATTTTCACTTGCTGTAAACAGATGGGATTCAAAAACAAAAGCAGAAGTAACAGATTGGTTTAATATCGATGTATGGGATAAACAAGCAGAATTTGCTGGGGAATACATCAAAAAAGGTCGTTTAGTTGCTGTTGATGGCAGAATTCAAACTAATAAATGGAAAGACGCATCAGGAGAAGAAAGAGAAAGATTCTTAATAGTTGCAAACAATGTTAGATTACTAGGATCAAAACGAGACGCTGAATAATGATATTTTCAAATCAAATAGGGATAATTGCAGATGATTTAACAGGAGCAAATGATACAGCACTTCAATTCCAAAAACGTGGTGTTAGTACAAATATTTTGCTTGATTATAATGAAATAACACAAATTTCAACAGAAACAGGAGTTTGGGCTGCATCTACAGAATCAAGAAACGTTTCACCTGACTTGGCTTGCGAAAAAGTTAAGGAAGCCGTGCAATCAATATCAAAATCATTAAATATTGAACATTTTTATAAAAAGATTGATTCAACAGTAAGAGGGCATATAGCGATTGAAACATTAGCTATGGTTGAAACTCTAGAAATGGATGCTGCAGTTATTATACCAGCATTCCCTTCTGAAGGAAGAATTACTGTTGGAGGATACCATTTGTTAAGAGGGATACCAATTGGTAGAACAGAATTAGCACAAGACCCGCATTCTCCTATATTAGAATCACACGTTCCAACTTTATTAAGAAATCAACTTGGAGAAAAAGCTGATTTAGTTGCACATGTTGAATTAAAAACTATAATGAACGGTGCTGGTCCTATTTTAATGAAGATTAACGAACTAATTAAATCAGGGAAAAAGCTAATTGTTGCAGATGCTGCATCAATTGTTGATATTGAACAAATAATACTTGCAATAAACAAATCAGGATTTAATATTCTACCAGCAGGAACAGCAGCTGCTGCATCGGTTTTATCAGAAATTTGGGTCCCTGAAAAAACTTCATTTACAACAAATTCAATACCAAGATTACCTAAGCTTATCGTTTCAGGAAGTGCAACAACAACTAATAGTAATCAAATTGAAAAGCTTAAAAATTCTGATGATTTTGATAATATTTATGAAATTGCATTAACTGAAAAAAATATTTTAGAAGGTGTTCAAGACACTATGGTTGAAATTATTGTTGATAGTTTGAAAAATGAAAACACTGTTCTTGTTCATTCTTCATATTTAGTTGAAAATTTTGATGGTTTTTCAGATGATTCATTAAACGCAGGTCTAACTAGAACCTCTTTTGCAAGTAGAATTACTGACTTTTTAGCAGAACTAACTCAAAAAGTTATGAATAAAAAGAATGTTTTACTTGTAACTTTGGGTGGAGAAACATCATATAAGTGTTGCAGAGCAATAAATGCAATGGAATTTACATTAATTGATGAAGTATTACCTGCAATTCCTCTATGTATTGATAAGAAAGATCAACTACTTATTACAAAATCAGGGAATTTAGGCAATTCAACAACATTAATTGATATAATCAAATATATTAACCGACATGAACAAATATCATAATAAAATTATTATAACAACAGGTGATTATAACGGAATTGGGGCAGAAATTACAGTAAAAGCACTCAATGAACTTTGTTTGCCTGTTGATGATATTGTAATTATTTCAAATAAAGAATTAGTAACAGGTTTAAAAAAAGATTATGAAATTATCGATATTCCTGTAAAAAATCTTGAATATGGAAAGTTATCAAAAGAAGCAGGGGAGTTTTCTTTTCAATCATTAAAATTAGCTTGTGAACTTTCTCCCAAAGCAATAGTTACAGCACCTGTATCAAAAGAGGCAATGCACTTAGCAGGGCATAAATTTAATGGTCAAACAGAAGTTTTAGAACATTATTTATCAAATAATGGCGAAAAAGCTGAAATGCTATTTATTTCTGATGGTTTTGATGTGTTTTTATTAACAAGACATTTAGCTTTAAAAGATATTAAAATTAGCAAAGAAATGATTATTGATAAAGTTTTAAGATTACAAAAATTCTATAATAGAAAAGTTAAATTTGCTCTATGCTCACTTAACCCACACGCAGGAGAAGACGGTATTTTAGGCAGAGAAGAACTTGATACAATAATCCCTGCATCAGAAGAATTACGAAAACTAGGTGTCGATATAACTAATCCAATGCCTTCAGATACATTATTTGTAGATGCAGTTCAAAACTACATAAAAGGAGAAAAAGCACCTTATGACTGCTATATCTCTATGTATCACGATCAAGGGCTTATCCCAATAAAATCAGTCGCTGGTGATAATACAGTAAATACAACCATAGGATTACCAATACTAAGAACTTCACCATCGCATGGTACTGCATTTGATATTGCAGGGAAAAATATTGCAAAACATCAATCAATGATTGCAGCAATTAAAGTGGCTTATAAGTTAGCAAAACATCAGGATATAATTTCTTCATATCAACAAGTTTAAATCCTTTTGCTTGAGATATTAATGAAATAGTATCCCCATCAAAAGCCGATTTTGCAGAATTGTCATTAGTAATTTTAGGAGCAATAAAATGATAAATTTTATCAACATAACCTTCTTTTACAAAAGAGCCTAATAATTTACCCCCAGCTTCTACAAATACAGACATAATTTTCCGCTTAAATAATTCTTCTAATATAAAATCAATAGTTATTTCATTATTATAAATAAATTCGATATTAGGGTACTCATTTACCCCTGAAGGAGTTTTTTCTGTAAAAATATATATTTTACCATTTTTAAATATTTGAGCCGATAAATCGCACTTTAGATACCTATCAATAATTATTTTGGTTTTATGCTTCATCTCAGGATTATCAGCAAGAACTGTTGAAGATGATGTAAGAATTGCATCATATTTTGTTCTTAGTTTTCTAGCATACTTTCTAGCCCTATCAGACGTAATCCATTTTGAGTCCCCTGTTTTAGTCGATATTTTCCCATCAATTGTAGTAGCTGTTTTTAAAACAATAAAAGGGCGTTTTTTATTTATATTTGTAAAAAAGACTTCATTTAATTCATTTCCTTCTTCTTCCAGGACACCTTGAATCACCTCAATCCCAGCATTTTCGAGTTTTTTAATCCCTCCGGACGCCACAGGATTTGTATCAATAGATGATATTACAACTCTTTTTAAACCTCTTTCTATTATTAAATCAGAGCATGGAGGAGTTTTCCCATGATGGTTACAAGGTTCAAGGTTAACAATAAGAGTCCCGCCAATTGCAACATCTTTATCTAATTTCAATAAAGCATCACGCTCAGCATGGTTTTCTCCATATTTTCTATGATAACCTTCTGAGATTTTATTACCAAACTTATCTAATACAACACAACCAACAAGAGGGTTTGGAGAAGTTTTACCTTCCGCCTTTCTTGCAAGTTTAAAACAAGTTCTCATATATTTAGAATAATTATCCATATTTGTATTCTACATTAAAAAATGATATTATAATATCACCAAAAAGAAGGGAGCAAATATGAAAATTACATACTTAGGCCACAGTGCATTTGAAATCAAAACTGAAAAATCAAAAATTATTATTGATCCATACTTAGTATGCTTTCCAAACTACGATAGAGAAGGTATCACAGACATATTTGTAACCCACGGGCATGGTGACCATTTGGGAAGTGCATTAGATTTATCAAGAAAAACTGGCGTAAAAATCAATGCAGTATTTGAATTAGCAAACTATTGTTCTGCACAAAAAGCAAATGCAAACCCTGTTGGACTAGGTGCTTGGATAGATTATCCATTTGGTCGTGCAATATTTTTACCAGCATTCCATTCAAGTTCAACACCTGACGGTAACTATGCAGGCTGCCCAGCTGGAATATTATTTGAAATCGAAGGAAAAAGAATCTTCCACGCAGGCGATACTTGCCTAAATTATGAAATGAAAGTTTTAAAGAAAGTATTTAAACCTGATATTGCAATGCTTCCAATAGGTGGAGTTTACACAATGGATATTGAACAAGCAGCAATTGCAGCAGACTGGATTGGTGCAGAAATAGTTATCCCAATGCATTATAATACATTCAATGCGATATCAGCTAATGTTGGTAAATTTGCAGCAGATGTAACTAAACAAGGTAAAGAAGTTAAGTTAATGGCTGTTGGGAACGAACTTATCATCTAAACAGATGATAATTACTTAATAATTCTAAATAAAAATGGAAATTTTCCGTAGTGTCATTATATATAGTAGTGTGAAATAGAAGGAAATGAAAAATGACACTTGGAGTTTATTCTAACAATTTTGTTTCTCATGACAAGTATGCTATAAAAGAAAATTCTACAAATAGCAATGCGGATACTAACGGCCATAGTTCATTTTTAGAAGAATTTGTTCAAGATGAAGCAAAGGAAAAACGCATACAATCCGCATTAGAACGGGAAGAAAAACAAGTAGAAGATTATTCTGCTCCGTATTATATGACTCCTTCACATTCTAAAATTAGTGACTATATTGATAATTATCTTTTAATAAATGCAGAACAAGTGGCATGTACCAATATGACACAACATTTGATTAGAACTGATGAATTAAAAGATACATTAGGATTCCTTAATGCACAAGCAGCAAAAACAATGTTTCAAGGCAAAAAACGTCCAAATTTTGAAGAGAATAAACGATTACCACAATTTAAGACAAGTATGCTAACATCAAGAACTCAAAACTTCTTTAGTACAGGTGTTGATGCTAGTACAAACAATTTTTTCATGACTGGTAAGCAATAATGAAAATCGAATTAGAAGCTGCACAATTCGGTTCTAGTCATAAATGCAGTTACGATGATATACATAATCTTTTAGAATTCGCTAAAGGTAACGGTATATCATCTGTTTGTATTTCTGCAAATAATTCTATCGTTGAAAAAATACTAGGACAATGTCGAATTGATGATTTAGATGTAACAACCAAGACGATATCAATTGACAGAACGCTTACAAGAAATGAAAACTTTGAAAATATAAAATATGAATTCTACAACACACAAAAAAGATTAGGCTACATTGAGTTATACGGATTAATACTAAATGCCGATGATATTTTATCAGAACAAGGGTTAGCAATATGGGATTTGATAACGGACTTTAAAGATAAAGAATATGTATACAAAACAGGTGTAAGAGTTGAGAATCCAAATGAACTAATTGAAATCATTGATATGATTCATATAGACATAGTTCATCTTCCTCTTAATTTATTTGACCAAAGATTTATAGGACTATTAAAAGAGCTCAAAAGAAAAGGTATTGAAATCCATACATATTCAACATTTTTACAAGGAATACTGTTATTAAATGAATATCAAATACCAGAGTATTTCAGAGAAATAAAGCATATAATAGCAAGTATTCCTGAACCTAGAATGGCTTATGCACTTTCGTTTCCTAAGCTAATTAAAGAAGTTGATAAAATAATACTAGGTTGCTATACAAAAGAAGATTTAGCAATAATTAATGACATGTATAATTATCAAACAAATAATATAGATTATAGTTTTTATGAGGTTAAAAACATTGATTTTATTAGCGCCTCTATAATCAACTCAAAATGTAAATATATGTGAATATAGACTTTATATTTAATATTATCTCTGTTATAATAAATACATTGAGAGTCAACCAATAATAATCGTCTCGAAGGATAAAAAGGAGTGTTTAGTATGGTAGGGTCAGTAAGCAGTATTAATTCTGCAAATAAAACTAATACTAAGTCAATTAGGCAAAAAACTATAGATAAAGGTCAACAAGGTTTAATTCTAGGCGCAGGAATAGGTGCTATAGAAGGATATACCAGAAAAAGTTGGCTAAAGAATGATAAACCAAACGATACCTTTGTAAAACAAGTATCAAAAGAAATGGAAAAAACATTAGAACCAAAAGAAAAAAGTGAACTAACCAAAGTTAACAAATTTTTCGAAGCTTTACTTGATTATAGAACTGAGCCAGATGAACTTCGTCAAAGAATAGAAAAAAGCAGTGAGCTATCAAATGCAATAATAAAAAAAGAGGGCGAAACCACTGAAGTTGCATTAGATAGAATTTTTAAACAAGATAAGCCAGAGCTAAAGAAAGAATTAAGACATTTACAAGAACGCACTGTTGTTGATAAAAAAGCTAATATTTATGCGGCAAAAAATCTAGTAAAGAAAAACTTTAATAAAGAAACAAAAAGTTTTGAAAAAGCAAATGAAACCAGTAAAGAAGCATTTGCATTAATAAAAAAATCCATAAAAAAAACAAGAATAAAAACAGCAGTTAAAGATACAATTGTTGGAGGCATTTTATTAGGTATTGGTGGAATGCTTATTGGAGCAAACGAATTATCCAAAAAACAAAAACAGCAAAAAGTAAAATAAAACATATAAATAGCAATAAAAAAGGGGGTATTGATATATTTCAATATCCCTTTTTTTTAAAGAAAGTAGCTCATAAGCCGTGTTCTGTTTCTAGATAATCATCTGTCTGGTATTATGATTACTCATAATCTCTAGCGATAATTTAGAAGTTGGCGGACAGCCTTTAAAACCTTCAATTCTATCTTGCATCCTATCTGGGTTTACCTAGCCGATACCTCTCGATATCGCTGGTGATGCTCTTACCTCACCGTTGCACCATCGCCTGTGAAATAAATCCATCGGCAGTCTAGCATTTCTGTGGCACTATCCACCGGCTCACGCCGTCCGGAGTTTCTCCGGAGATATGTCCTTGGATGCACGGACTTTCCTCACTTTTTCAAGCGCGATTATCCGACTACTTTCAGGATAATTATACAACAAAAAAGAGACTTAGGAATATCCTAAATCTCTTTTTTATAAACTCGAATAATAACTAAGCAATAGCTTCTTTTGCTTTTTCAACAACTAAAGCAAATGCTTCTTTATCATTAACTGCTAAATCAGCAAGCATTTTTCTGTTAACTAAGATGTTAGCTTTTTTACAAGCATTAACAAATCTTGAGTAGCTCATACCTTGAGCTCTAACAGCTGCATTGATTCTAACAATCCAAAGACGACGCATATTACGTTTTGTAGCACGTCTATCTCTATAAGCGTATTTTAAAGCTTTCATAACAGCACAGTTAGCAACTTTAAATATTCTGCTTCTAGCACCTTTGAAACCTTTAGCTAATTTTAATATTTTTTTGTGTCTATTACGACATACATTTCCACGTTTTACTCTCATTGTTCAACACTCCTATCTTGAATACTTCTTGTAAGGTAACTCATAAGATACCAATTTTACTTGGCTATCAGCAATCGCGATATCTCCGAAAATTTTACGTTTTCTAGAGCCGGATTTGTGTTGAAGCAAGTGTCCGATACCTGCATGTCTTCTTTGAATTTTGCCTGATGCTGTTACTTTGTAACGTTTAGCAGCAGATTTGTGAGTTTTCATCTTTGGCATTTCTATTTCTCCTTTTTTATTCATACCGGATAGGCATACCAACGCACTATATCTCGGTTAATTTCTATTGTACGGACTAAATATATAAATGCAAGGGGCAAATGTATGCGAGCTAGTAAATAATTGTTAAAAATATATTGTGAATATTTTTTTTATGATAAAATATCCTTATATTAAATGGAGTAAGAAATGATTACAATAAAAGATGTAGAACACGTTGCAAAATTAGCAAGATTAGAGCTAACAGAAGAAGAGAAACAAAAATTTACTACTCAATTGGGTGATGTTTTAAAATATGTTGATCAAATGAATGAAGTTGATACAACAGGGGTTGAACCAATGGCTCACGCAATTGACTTTGTTAACGTTATGAGAGATGACGTTGTTAAATATGAACAAACCAAAGATGAACTTATGAAAAATGCTCCGAGTGAAGAAAACGGATTTTTCAAAGTTCCAAAAATAAATTAAGAGAGATAACGAGGGACTTGTTCCCTCTTTTTTTTGTACCACATAAGAAGGTCGTTAGATAATTTACAAAGGGGAGTATGGTATGACAAAGTTTATATTTATTACAGGTGGTGTAGTAAGCTCATTAGGTAAAGGTATTATTGGGGCTTCTTTAGGACGTTTACTTCGTTCAAAAGGTTTTACAGTTGCCATACAAAAATTTGACCCTTATATAAATGTTGACCCAGGTACAATGAGTCCATTTCAACACGGAGAAGTTTTTGTAACTGATGACGGAGCAGAAACCGACCTTGACTTGGGACACTACGAAAGATTTATTGATGCTAATTTTAGCCAAATTAGTAATGTTACATCTGGTAGTGTTTACCAAACTGTTATAAAAAAAGAACGTAGAGGTGATTATTTAGGAGCAACTGTCCAAACAATTCCTCATATTACTAACGAAATTAAATCTAGAATTATAAAAGCACAAAAACATTTTAATACTGATTTTCAAATTATTGAAATTGGTGGAACAATAGGGGACATCGAAAGTCTACCTTTCATTGAATCTATTAGACAATTCAAAACAGAAGTTGGAGTTAGAAATGCAATAAACGTACACTGTACATTGTTACCATATTTACCAACTTCAGGCGAATTAAAAACAAAACCATCACAACACAGTGTTAATGTTTTAAGAAGTTATGGTTTACAACCGGAAATTTTAGTTTGTAGAACTTCAAAACCAATCCCTAAAACTGAAAAAGAAAAACTAGCTTTATTCTGTTCAGTTCCAAAAGATGCGGTAATTGAATGTCGCGATATGAAATCAATTTATGAAGTTCCACTAGTTTTAGAACAACAAAACTTCGCAGAAGTTGTACTTAAACTACTTCAGACACCAGATAAAAAAGCCGACTTAAAAGAATGGGAACAACTTGTTGAAAGAATTAAAAACCCTAAAAAGACAATAAAAATAGCTATCGCAGGTAAATATACAAAACTATCTGACGCTTATATCTCAGTTGTTGAATCATTAAAACATGCAGGGTATAAAAACGAAGCAAAAGTTGAAATTAAATGGATTAATTCAGAAGAATGCAACGATTACAACGAATGCAAAAAAATGCTTGCAGATGTACAAGGTTTAGTTGTTCCTGGAGGATTTGGAGTAAGAGGTATTGAAGGAAAACTTAATGCAATAAGATATGCCAGAGAAAACAATCTTCCATTCTTAGGAATATGTCTTGGCATGCAATGTACTGTAATTGAATACGCAAGAAATGTTGTAGGATTAAAAGATGCTAATTCAAAAGAATTTGATGAAGGCGCAACTTATCCAGTAATTGACTTAATGACTGAACAAAAGAACGTTAAAGGTTACGGCGGCACAATGAGACTTGGTGCTTACGACTGTATCGTTAAAAAAGGTTCAAAAGCTGAAAAAGCTTATGGAGCAACTAAAATATCAGAACGTCATAGACACAGATACGAAGTTAATAACGAATTTATTGACAAAATCGCAGATGCAGGTCTAGTATTCTCAGGCATGTCACCTGATGGAATGCTAGCAGAAATGGTTGAATTACCACAAAATGACTGGTTTGTAGCAGCTCAATTCCACCCAGAGTTCAAATCAAGACCAAACAGACCTCATCCATTATTTGTTGGTTTAATCGATGCAGCTTGCGAAAGAGTTTAGGAGATATCTTATGAGTGACTTAAAAATTTATTTAGATAAAGATATTGATACAAATTTAATAAAAACAAAAAAAATAGCAGTAATTGGCTTTGGTTCTCAAGGCTACGGTCAATCAATGAATTTAAGGGATTCAGGTTGTAATGTTATTTTAGGACTAAGACAAGGTGGAGTTTCTGATACAAAAGCAAAAGATTACGGACTAACTACAATGTCAATTGCTGATGCAGTTAAACAAGCTGATATTATTCAAGTTTTGATTCCTGATGAAATCCAAGCTGAAGTATACGAAAAAGAAATTAAACCAAATTTAAGAAGTGGTCAATATTTAATGTTTGCCCACGGATTTAATATTCACTTTAACAAAATTGTTCCACCAAGTGATATAAACGTAATAATGGTAGCACCAAAAGCTCCTGGACACACAGTAAGAAGTGAATATGTTCAAGGGAAAGGAACACCATCATTAATTGCGATTTACCAAGATGTAACAGGTGATTCAAAAGAAGTTGCCCTATCATATGCAGCAGCAATAGGTGCTGGTCGTGCAGGAATTATTGAAACAACATTTAGAGAAGAAACTGAAACCGATTTATTCGGAGAACAAGTTGTTTTATGCGGTGGTTGTACAGCACTTATCAAGGCAGCATTCGAAACATTAGTAGATGCAGGATATTCACCTTATATGGCATATTTTGAAGTTTGCCACGAATTAAAATTAATTGTTGACCTAATCAATGAAGGCGGAATTGATGCAATGCACTATTCAATCTCTAATAATGCAGAATATGGCGATTTAACAAGAGGCCCAAGACTTATTAAAGCAGAAGTTAAAGATGAAATGAAAAAAATCTTGAAAGATATTCAAGACGGAACTTATGCAAATGAATTTATGGAAGAAATTAAGTCAGGAGCGAGAAATTTCCAAAAACTAAGAGATGCAAATAATAATCACCTAATCGAAAAAGTAGGTGCAGAAATAAGAAACTCTTTTAGTTGGGGTAAAGAAAAAATCCTAGACAAATCTAGAAACTAAAACATATTAAAATAAAATATTTGACAAAAGGCTCTATTAATATATAGGGCCTTTGTTAATATATGTAACAAAAAATTTAATATTACTAAAGATTTAGATAAACCATCCGTTTACACAAAGTAATTAGGAATAAGTGTATTTGAGGTGTAGTAATGACAGAACAATCATTCAAGTTAAAAAATTCACAAACTGGCAATTATTGGAAAATTCAAAATGGTAAAAGAGTTTATTTTAATAAAGATGGAAAAAAAATTGATGAAGCAATCTTCTTAAAAGACGAGAATGCAAAAATCAATAAAGACGGAAAAATCCAATCCAATAAACTCTATATAAAAGGTTCAACATCAGGTAGATACTATATAGAGGAGAATGGTGTAAGAAAATATTATGCAGCAGATGGAACTGAATTAAAGGAGTCATACTTCTTTTTAAAAGAAGGAATAAAAAAGAATGCAAAGGGTCAACTTGTAAAAACTGAAACAGTACAAGCAAAATCAGCAAAAATAATTGCAAACAACCTAAAAAAAGCAACAAAGGGTTTGAATGATAATGATGCAATAAAAGCAGAAATGGCAAAAGTTGATAACCCAGAAGAATTAAAAGAATTAGAAAAACAATTATCAGCAGCAGGGTATAAAGCTGATGATATGTATTCATCAGTAGAAAAATTCTTATATGAAGAATTAGATGAAAATAGCATTGGTGATAATTCATTCGAATATTTAGAAGAATTAGTACAAAAATGGATACAAAACGGTGTACTAAAAGGTAATGATGCAATAAAAGCACAAGCAAGATTAGCTGCAAGAATAATAAGAGATGGCGGCGATGGAATGGGTACAGATTGTGATAAGTTAAAAAAAGGTATTCATTTAATCACTACACCAAAAACAACAGGAAAAATTGCAGAAGATGAAGCAAATGCAAAAAAAGTATATCAAGAAGTACAAAGAATTATAAAAAAAGCACATGGAGAAACATTAGAAGAATATCTAGATGGTGAGGTTTGGGATGGAGAAGTAAAATATCTAAGAGGCATAATGGCACAAAATAGTGCTGTTCAAGGTCAAACAAAGCAACAAGCAATTGTAGATTTAATTAAAGAAGCAGTTGAAGGTGGCGGAACAGATGTTGAAAAATTAAAACAAGCTTTAAAAGGAATAAAATCACCTAAAGAAAGACAAGCTATAAATGCAATGCTTATAAAATATTGCAAAGAAAAAGGTATTAATGCACAAATAAAAGAACAACAAGCACTTCAAGCACTAATGTATGATGAACTTGATGGTTTTGCAGGAATAGGAACCAATCATAAAGAAATCAGACAATTCAATGAAATGTTAATTTCACAAGGTGCATATACAGAAGAAGAAGCAATATCATTAAGAGCCCAACAAGCCGCTTTACAAATCCTAGACGGTGATATGGATAATATAAAAGATGCATTAGAAAACATTAATGATAAAGAAGTATTAAAAGCTGTAAACGCACTTTTAACAACTAAAGGATATAAAGATATTGATGATTTCTTAAACAAAAATGAAAAATCACAACGAGACAAAGATGTTGCAAATGCAATTTTAGCTAAGAAAAAAATGGTTAGTGATGAAAAAGCAGCAGAAGTAGCAGCAAGATTATTATTAAATTATGGTTTTGAATTAAAAGCATATGGTGTAAAGGCAATAACAAATAAAAAAATAGCAGAATTGGTAGACAAAGAATTACAAAAATCAAACACAAGCTTAGATGAAGTAATGAAAGCCTTTAACAAACAAAAATTAAATAGAAGAGCTAATGCAACTAGCAGTGATGAAAATACAACTCTAAGTAATAATTTATATATTGAATCAGCAGCTCCATTCATTAAAGTATCAGAACAAGATAAAGCTGCATATAATATAACGATTCAAAAACTTGAAGCAGATTTAAATAAATTAAAAGAAGACTATCAATCAGCACTAGATAATCAAGGTGCAGTATCAACTTTCGTTGATGCACTAGAATCAGGCTTAAATATCGGAACAAATAGAGCTGATATTGAAGCAAGAATTGCACATGAAGAAGAATCATTAAGATTATATAAACTTGCAGCAGAAGGTAAGTTAACAAAATTTGTTGATGGTGAACAAGTAGCAGTATCTTTTGAAGAAATATTCAAAGAACGTCAGTCAATGATTGTTTCAGGCAGAATAAATAGAAAAAATCCAACAACAGAAAAAGCAACAGAATATAATGCTAAAGCAACAGAAAATGTTGCTAGACAAGGTGAAAAAATTGTTGCTATGAATATGGCAAAAGATATAATTTCATCTAGCTGGATAGAATTGAATAATGGTTTAAAATCAAAAGATGAAACAGAATTAACAATAGCTGTATATAACAGTATTATGGGACTATCAAAATTGAATCCTAAAATCACATTAACATCATTAGGCTTACAATATGATGGAACAACAATGACAGATACATCTGGCAAAAAACTAAGTATAGAAAAATTAAGAGAGATAGCAAATAGCTTAAAAACAGATTATTCAAAAATAAGCAAAGAAGTATTTAATAAAGAAATCGCATCTGATACAGAAAATGATGAAATAGCTGAATTATTAGATGCTGGATACGAAGATAAGCTAGAAGCCTTCAAAGAAGAATACAAAAAAGCATTTGGACAAGAACCAACCGATGAAATATTAGAAGACTATCTAAGTACAGTAAATACAGGAGTAATGGTACTTAATATCGGAGCAGCAATTGGTGCAACAATCTTAACAGCAGGTTATGGTTCATTAGCAATATTTGCAGCAGTAGGTGGAACATCTGCAGGATTAAATATGTTAGAACATTCAACCGATGCAAATGGTTTAACAAATGACGAACTTGCACAAGATACTGAACAAGCAATTTGGGATGGTGCATTAGGTGCTGTAGGTGTTAAAGTTGGTAAATATGCAGAACAATTTGCAACAAATGCAGAAGTATTATTAAAAAATAAACAATTTGTACAAAATAGCATAGGCAAAGTAATGAACTTGAATAGCCACCAAGCAAATAGAATAAGCTATTGGCTAACAAGAGTAGAAGCAGCAGGTGGAGAAATTTCAAGTGATACATTACAAACATTAGCACAACAATACTGTATGAATGGAGAAATTGACGAAGAAGGATTTGTAAAATCTATGATAATGTCAGCAGGATTCAATATAGTAGGTCATGCTAAAGCTGGGTTCTTTTCAAAAGACACAAAAATATCCAAGAATAACTTAAAAGCAGAAATAAAATCAGAATTCACAGCAGATGTAGAACAATCAAAATCACTTGTAACAGGCAAGAAAAAAGTAGAACCTGATGCAGATGTAGCTACTACAGAAAATAGTTATGATACGCAAAAAGTTGGAGAAACAAAAGTATCAGAAGAATTTAGACAAGGTATGAGCCAAATTGAAGATGCAGTTAAATCTGAAACAGGCAATACAATTGGTGAAATGCTTTCTAGCAACCCTTGGTTTGCACAATTTAAAGACCAATTAGAAGAATTAAAAGATTATACTATTGTTAGTTTAGATGATGCAACAAGAACAACAAGAGGTTCACATAACGTATCTAATAAAACAGGCCGACAAATTGCATTAAACATAAATGCGCTAAAACATAATGAAGAAGCATTTGTAAATACATTAATGCACGAAGCACAACATGCAAGACAACACAAGAAATATACAACATTACAATTTAAAAAGAACAAAACAGCAGAAGATAAAAAATATATCGAAGCATACAAGTCTATGCAAAAAGCAGATAAAGCTCGACAAGAGTTTTATCAAGCACATAGCAAAGAGATTAATCAATTTGTAGAAGATATTCAAGGTAAAACAGCGGATGAAGTTAAAGAAATCATAAGTAAATATGACAAGAACCAACAAGAAATTTGTCAAAAATACATGAAAATGTATAATGAATATAAAAACTCAGCATTAGAAGTTGAAGCACGAGATGCTGGTACAGAAGCTGTAAAAACATATAATAAGAATAAAGAGGTAACAAATGGACAAGAAGATAGAGGATCTAACCCAGTTCGCGAAGGAGATACAACAGGAGATAGCAACAGGAGTGTGGGATCAGATGCACGGGACAAATCTGTTGAACAAGGACAAAAAGGAACAGAAGGAACAAAAGAAACAGAAGTAGTAGCAGACGCACCTGCAAAATCTGAAACAACAGCACCTAAAGTAGATGATGTAGTTATTATAAAAGATGAAAACGGTGTAGTATCTTCAAAGAAATTTGAGCATGATAAAAATGGCAATAGAACATCTTCTGTAGAAACAATATACAATAAAGGCGGTGAAGAATTACAAAAAATTTATAAAGATGCAAATGGAAATAATACAAAATACGAAGTTTATGAAAATGGAAAATGGGTAGAAAAACCTGTATCAGAAATTCCAACAAAAGCAGACCCTGCTGTAAAACCTGCAGATACATCTAATCCTGAAGCTGTAACACCTGCAAGAGCCGAAGGTTCTATTGAAAACGGTAAAATCTACTTCAATGGGAAAGAATTTACAATTCCTCAAACAGCTGAGGAAGCTAGAAACTTTGCTAAAAATAATAAAAAAGTATACCTTGAAGAAGCTATGGATGGTAGTTTATATCTTAAATTTTCAAAAAACCAAAATATAACCAATGATATAATAACTGAAATTCATTACAAAAATAATCAAGTAGAGAACATCTCAAATTATGAATATGGACAAGATGGACTTAGAAAAAAAGCTATTGTTCAATCAAACGATGGAAATATTTCTACAAAATATTTCTTACACAATAAAGATGGTGTTCTAACAAGAACTATCGAAGCTGATTCAGATGGAAACATTATAAAATATAATAAAGAAGGAAAAGATATTGACCCTAAAGAAGCACCTTCAATAAAAGACATTGAAAGTTATAATGGAATTGATCCATCAACAAAAGTAACACCAGAACAACCTGTTGAAACAACTGATTCTGGAAATGTTGATACAAAAGCTGACTCACCTGTAAAACCTGCAGATACTTCTAATCCTGATAGTGTATCAACACCAGAAAGTGATTTTAGCATTAAAGATGGTAAAATCATCATCGATGGGCAAGAAATTGATATCCCTAAAACAGCAGATGATGCTAAAGCATTTGCAGATTCTCAAGGCGATAATGTTACTATATACAATTATAATGATGGAAGTATTAATTTAGAATTAAGAAATAAAGATGGCAAAATAATAACTGAAATTAAATATCAGAATAATGGAGATATTAATTCAACTAGTGAACTCTTTTACGATGAAAATAATATAATTAAAGGTATAAATACAAAATACTATAATCCTGATGGAAAAGTTTGGGGTTCAGATGAATGGACTTACGGAGAGAACAATACAACTGAAAGTAGAATTACAAAATATTATGATTCTGATGAAAAAGTTACGCTTTTAGAAGAATGGGGTTTCGATGAAAATCAAAATTATGCAACAAAAGCTAACAAGACATATTATGATGCTAATGGCGAAGTAAATCATATAGAAGAATTTGCATACGATGGAAATGATGGTCATGCAACAAGTATAATTTACAAAGATGCAAATGGAACCCCTACAAAATACCAAGTTTTTGAAAATGGTGAATGGGTAGAAAAACCTGTATCAGAAATTACTGCACCTAAGGTAGATGATGTAGCAGGAGAACAACCTATTGGAACACAAAATAATCAGGATGTAGATAACGTTGATTTAGATGTTGATAATGCAACTACTAATAATTCAACTAATCGCCCTATTAGTAATAGACCACTTTATGATAATAGTTTATCAGGCAAAATTTACGATAAGCTTGATTTTACTCTTGGTAATATAAAACAAGCAATAGCGAATATTACTGATACACAAAGCTATAAAAAAGCTGTTGAACGAATCAAAAAACTTAAAAACAAAGGTGAAAGAAACGAGTTATTAAGACAAGCCAAAGAAAAAATGGCTAATCTTATGAAATCAACTAAAAATCATCTAAGAATTGGTCATGCTAAAACTAAAACAACAACTGACGCTAATGGCAACCAAGTTACAATTGAATACAAAAGCAGATTTGGAAAAGCAAGAACTGAAACAACGACTTATCAAGATGGATCAACTGTGACTATAGAATATAATAACAAAAATAAACCAGTAAAAGGTAGCAAAACAGTTGACTGGAAAGAAGAACCTATTGAATATACATATAATGAGACACTTGGGACTTTTCTATCTGAAGAATCAGTAATACCTCGTATTATTGTTGGCGGCGACCCTACTCTAAAAGAGTTCTATAATATTGATGGAGATGCAGTTTTACGTCGTACAGGAGATGAAGGTAATTACGAATACTTTACTCAAAATAAAGAAACTGGTTTTTGGGATAATAAAATAGATGATCCATTTGTTTCAATTAAAACAAAAAAAGACGGAACAACTATTGAAACAAGACAAAATGGTGACACAAAAGAAGTAACAACAATAGATGAAAATAATAACTTTACAAGAAAAGAAATATACAATCAAAATAATGAAAAATTAAGCGCAGAATATTTAGATGAAAATGATAATATGGTATATGAAACCTATGAAAACGGCAAACTTGTAATGAAAACAGGTAAATTACCTAATGGTACCAACTATAAAGAAACATACGATGGAAATACAACTACTATTGAACATACACATCAAGATGAAGTTCATCCTTATGAAGTTACAACACTTCATAAAAAGGAAACTATTCGAAAAGAAAGATTCTCATATGATGGTTCAGAACGTAAATCGACTACTGAATATTATGGAAACAATAAAATAGATATTGACTATATAAATGGAGAACCAGAAAGTTTAACTATTGAAAAAATTCTAGACGATGGGGATAATAAAACAATATATACATATAACTCTGCAACTAAAGAATTTGAATTAAAAGATGCAGATGGAAATGTTAAGGCAACTGCAACTTATGATACAGATACACACGAATTAACAGTAACCGAAGGTGATAAAAAGCCTAAAGTTTACAAACACGAATCATCACATAAAGCTCGTAATGTAGTCATAGGAACAGCTGTTCTTGGAGGAATTGGTTACGGAGTATATCAAGGAATAAATTCTGATGATTCTGGAGAAAAAGTTGCAGATGACACTGTTCCTGCAGATGGAACAGCTCCTGCAGATGGAACAGCTCCTGCAGATGGAACAGCTCCTACAGATGGAACAGCTCCTGCAGATGGAACAGCTCCTGCAGATGGAACAGCTCCTACAGATGGAACAGCTCCTACAGATGGAACAGCTCCTGCAGACGAAACCGATCCTGCAGATGGTACTAAAGCAAATCAAGCTTCTAACTCAGGTCAAAGTCCTGTTAACAACACACCAGTAACACCGGTTGTAACAAAACCAAATACTCCTGTTAACAACACACCAGTAACACCGGATGTAACAACTCCAAATACTCCTGTTACTACACCTGAAACAAAACCTGTTGAAGAAGCCAAACAGGAAGAAAAAGCAACAGTTAAACCAACAATAAAACAAAGTGAATTAGTAAATGGAAAAGATCCTGAAACTGGCAAAAAACGTGAAATTACTTCTATTGAAAGAATGGAAATAACAAAACACATTGAACAAGCAAAAAATGAAGCAGATTTAAAACTTATACAAGAAGAAATGCGTTCATTCAAAGTATTCAAAGGTAGAAAAAACTTACGCAGAGCACTAAAAGCTAAACGTAAAATGTTTAATAAACCAGAATCAGAACGTAGAGAAAACAAATACGAAAATAGAATGGATAAAATAGAAAACTCAAAAGTTTATAAAGACGATTTACAAAAAATTCAAGATGATTACATGAAAAATCAATATGACTATGTTGAACCAGAAGAAAAAAAATTTGATGATTTAGATAATCCATTTTTAGCATAATTTAATAAAGCCTATGAGCAAATGTTCGTAGGCTTTGTTAATGAAGTAAATTATTTCCCTCTCGAGGGAGAAGGCTGGGGTGAGGGTTAGTTAAGCAATCTATTTAACAGTGACTAAGTGAAAAAGAGACTAAGATGTCAGAAAATAAGATTCTAATGTGCATCAGATACTTTGGTTCCTCGTAATTACGCAATAATATTTACACCTTTCCCCCTGCTTGTAATCTAATCTTTAACGTATTATAATTAAGTAAATTAGATTTAACTAGATAAGAGGGAAGTTGAGAATGAGTAATCAAAAAGTTGCTGTTATTGGCTACGGGATGTGGGGAAAGAACATTGTCCGTAATTTCTATAATTTAAACGTTTTACACACAGTTTGCGATTTGGATGCAGAAGTTCGTGAAAAAATCAAAGAACTTTATCCTGATATTAATGTAATTTCTGATATGCAAGAAATTATTGATAATCCTGAAATTACAGGTGTTACAGTTGTAACTCCAAGCCATACTCACTATGGTATTGTAAAAAAATTACTTGAAGCTGGTAAAAATGTGTATGTAGAAAAACCAATCTCAACTGTTGCTCAAGAAGCTAAAGATTTAATGGAATTAGCTAACGAAAAAGGTCTTGTTTTAATGGTTGGCCACCTTCTTTTATACCACCCTGCAGTTAACAGATTAAAAATGTTAATCGAAGCTGGAGAATTAGGTGATATTGTTTACGCACAATCAGATAGACTTAATGTTAACTACTTCAAGAATGATAGAAGTGTTATGTGGGACTTAGCTCCACATGATGTTTCTATGATTTCTTATGTTACAGGTAAAGCTCCATTAAAAGTTATTTCTGCTTTAGGTTGTTCAACTGAAGACAACACTATTATGGATATAACTCATATTGGTATTGAATTTGAAGATGGTTTAATAGGATATATTTCTGATAGTTGGATTACTCCTCAAAAACACGTAACTTTACTTGTTAGAGGTACTAAAGCGACTGCAATTTTAGATGATACAGTTGCAGAAAATAAATTAAAATTATACGATAATCAACCAGGAAGTGCTGTAAAAGATATTCCTCTTGATTATTTAGAAATTGAACCATTGAAGCTTGAATGTCAACACTTTGTAAGTTGTATTGAAAACCATACAAAAGCTCGTTCAGATGGCGATAATGGCTTTATGGTTACTAAAATATTAGAAGAAGCTGAAAGAGTTATGCTAGGTGCTAAAGTTAATGCTTTAAATGAAAGACATTTTGCTCTTTCTCGTACTAAACAGTTTCAGTAAAAAAAGAAGATAAAATATAAGAGGTTTTTATGGCAAATTTTGTAACTATTTTTAGAGTATTTTTAATGTTTATTGCTCTATATTTAATGATGACAACAACTGGCTCAGTTTCAGCATACGTATGGGCATTAATTCTTACAATTTTAGCATTCGCATTAGATGGACTTGACGGTTTTCTTGCTCGTTTGTTGCATGAAGAATCTAAATTTGGTGCTTTGTTAGATATTATGAGTGACAGAATTGTAGAAAACTCTTATTGGATATTCTTTGCTGTTATGGGATGGTTATCTATTTTATTCCCTCTTATTGCTATTACCAGAGGATTTATCACTGATACAATAAGAAGTGCTGCTATGGAAAAAGGTTTAACACCTTTTGGAATGCAAGTTAATCCAATCTGTAAATTTATCACAGGATCAAAATTTATGAGAATTACTTACGCTGTAGCTAAAGTTTTAGCATTTATTGTTATTATTGCTGCAAATATACCTAATATTCCACATTCTGATTTAATATTTGAAATAGGTTATTGGTTAGCAGTTATAGCTATTGTATTCTGTGTTGTTAGAGGTTTACCTGTACTTATCGAGGCTAAATACGTTATCAATGAAACAAAATAAATTAAACATAGTTTTATATGAACCTGAAATTCCGCAAAATACAGGCAATATTGCTAGACTTTGTGCTTGTTGTGGTGCAAGTCTTTACCTTGTTGGAAAATTAGGGTTTTCATTAAGTAGCAAATACACTAAACGTGCAGGGCTAGATTATTGGGATAGTGTTGATTTACATAAAATTGATACTATGGAGGAACTATTTGCAGAGTTTCCTGATGCAAATTTTTATTACTTAACAACAAAAACTGATAAATTATATACAGATATTCAATATAAAGATGGTGATTTTATCGTGTTTGGGCCTGAGACAAGAGGATTACCAGAAAAGTATGTTACAGATAAAAATGCTGTTACAATCCCAATGAAAGAAGGTCAAAGAAGTTTAAATCTATCAAATTCGGTTGCGATAACAGCTTATGAGGTGATAAGACAAAATGGACTTTAAAATGCCTGAACGCCCTGAATTTTCTAATAAAGGGACATTTGGAAAAGTTTTAAATATAGCAGGTTCTGAAAATTATTCGGGAGCAGCTTATTTGTCTTCAGTTTCTGCATTAAGAGTTGGATGTGGCTATGTTGCACTATCAGGTTCGCCCAAATCAATGAATATTGTTGCAAATTTGTCCCCTGATATTGTCTATATCCCTATTGCAAATGTAAAAGAAGCGATAGAAAAGTTTAATGTAGTTTCAATTGGTTGTGGATTATCTGTTGAGGCTGGGACATCAATATTATTCAAATCAATAATTTCAACTTTGGCTGGTACTGATAAGACTGTAATTATTGATGCTGACGGGCTTAATTTAATGGCAAAAAAGAAGCCTTCTAAGCTTCCAGCAAATTTAATAATAACTCCTCATCCAATGGAAGCATCAAGACTATTAAAAGTTGATGTAGAAAAAATTCTTGAAAAGCCTGTAGATTATGCTAAAAAATTGTCTAAAAAATATAATTGTACAACTGTTTTAAAATTACATAGCACAGTCGTTTGCTCTAAAGAAATGGAAATTTATATCAATGATACAGGAAATTCTGCACTCGCTAAAGCAGGTTCAGGAGATGTTCTAACAGGTATTATATCAGGACTTTCTGCTCAAGGTATGACAAACTTTGAAGCTGCAAAATTAGGAGTATATTTACACGGCAGAACAGGAGAAATTGCGTCAAGCATGTTAACAGAATACTCTGTTCTTGCAAGTGATTTACTAAAATATATCCCACTTGCAATTGTTGATATTTTATCAAGATGACGAAATAATATTTTCTTGCGTCATTGCGAGCAAAGCGAAGCAATTTAATTAGATGTAAATTTATGTGTAACATTTTACATACTTCTTTTACATTATGTATAATTAATTTATGATTAATTCACACCATTTAACCCAAAAATTAATAAATAATTTAGGCAAATTTCCTTTAAATTCATCAGATAAATTAGTTTTAATATATCTGGTAAGTTGCTATAATTCAAAAAAAGAATTCGTTTTTCCAAAACAATCAACAATAATAGAAAAAACTGGAGTATCACAAACTGTAATTACTGAATCAATCGCAAAATTAAAAAAATTAAATTTAATTACTATTACTCGCAAATTTACCAATTTATATAAATTAAATTTACCAATACTTTGCGAATATCTAAATATTAATTACCTAAATCCGGCAGTAAATTGCCGAAATTCGGGATTAGAATTGCCGGATTCCGGCACTTCCAATATAACAGATAAAGAACATATAAAAGAACAAGGTTTTAATAAAAAAACTTTTGATAAAAAAGTGTCTGTTCCAATAATGAATAGTCCAAGTGTAGATAAAACTAAAGAGCTCTTACAAGAGTATAAAGATATGCAGCTAACATCAGATTATACCAATTGGGATAGGGATACGGCAGTTAATCATCTAAAGAGAGGTATCCCCCGCGCATTTTTAAAAAGAAGTGTTGTAGCAAAATACCTTATAAACAAGTTCAATATAGATGAATCGGAATACCAAATTAAGAACGAGAATATAGGGTAAATTAATATTTACCCCTCTTATTTACTCCTTAGCACTATGAGAATAATTTAAATGTTCTATCTACATTATCTTTAGTAACAGTTTTTAAAGTTTCCATTTCTGTTTTAATTGCATTTCTTTCGTTTTCTAAGGCAGATAAATCAGTATCAAATTTCTTATCTTTAGCATTAATTTTTCTCATATCTGATTCATATTTTGCTTCGGCTTTTTTTAGGTCTGTTTCATCTTGAACTTCTTGTAAGTTTGTATCAGTTGCTACATTTACTTGATAGAACTCCCCTGTTGTACTATCTTGCTTAAACAAGAATAGAAGTCCCATATTTAACATAGTTGTAAACCAATTTGAGTCATCTTCATGGCCAACAACAGGACTATCGGCTTGATCACCTACAAAATAACCAAATGCTCTCATATCCTGATATAGTTTTCTTGCTTCAGATGCACCTGCATTATCTATTGTTGTATTAACTGATAAACTTGCACCACTTGAATCACAAGTAATTTGTGTTCTATCTGCTGCATTTCCATCATTTGAGCCATTATTCATATCTACTTCATTAATTGAACTATTTGAAGATGATGAATTTGTTATTTGTCCTTTAGCTGTATTGCTAGCAGCAATAGAACCTTTCTTATTAGTTGTACCAGAAATAATAACATCTGAATAAGAATTATCTATCTTGCCATCATTGATAGCAACAATACCACCAGCTATTGCAGCAGAATTATTATTAGAAATATTAGAATTTGCATAACAATTTTCCATTTCACCTTGGAAATAACCAGCAATTCCACCAACTCTATTAAGATCAGCATCACTTGTTAAATTAGATTCACAATTTGATATATGATGGTTCGCATTACTTATTGCCCAACCAGTTCCAACAATACCTCCAACACCCCGTGTTCCTGCGGATGAAGTCCCACTAACTGCAGTTAAGTTTGATGAACAATTATTTATATCAGTATTACCAGCTTGATATATACCAATAATACCTCCAATACTATTATTTCCTCCAGTTAAACTTATTGTTCCACTATATTGACTATTTTTTATAGTTACAGTAGCACTCTCAGCAAAACCTAGAATTCCTCCTCCATCTATAGCCCCCGTGCTATTACTTATATTTACATTAGAAGTAATATTAGAAATTGTAACATTAGAATTCGAATTTGCTTTACCAATTAAACCACCAATATATCCTGAAGAAGCTGTGGATGTTATACGTCCAGATATATTTACATTATCAATATTTACTGTACCTGAAACTGTATTTGCTAATAAACCGGCATTCTGAGAACTAGTAGTAAAATTACTTTCCAAACCTAAGTTTGAAACCTTTGCACCATTTCCTAAAGAAGAAAATAAATTTTTTGTAAGACCTGTTATTGAATAACCATTACCATCAAGTGTTCCACTAAAACTTTTTGGATTCCAATTTTTACCTGTTAAATCAATATTGGACATTAATCTATACTTCCCAGTTGTGCCAATATTCATAAACTGTTCAACAGTATATATTTCTTTAACACCATCAACTGATTGATTAGTTGCTGTAACTCTACCTGTTTGTAAAGCAACAAAATAATCTTCATTACCTGCTGCTTCAACAAAATTATCAGCAACAGCTTGCTCAACAGGAACACGTTTATCACCATTAACTTCTACTCTATAACCATTTGCTATTAATAAATTATAAGTTGCATCTTGATAATATATACTACCATCATTATTTAATTGTTTTAGTTGCACTTTTGTCGCATTTAGGGCATTTTCGTATTCTTTGTACACAGCTGTTGACTCATTAGCCATTTGGAGCTTTTGAGCCTCTAAGTTTTGAGCCTTATACTCTATGTCATGCATCCTACTTGTTAAGGATAGCAATCTTGCTTGTGATGAAGACATTCCCATTTTATTTACCCTATTAAATGAAATTTAGTAGTGCACAAAAAATAACTAAATTCATTCAAAATATATTACGGTAAATATTTATGGTTTCTTTAGCTTAATGTTATAAAAATTTACAATACTATTTTAAATAATTGTTGCTCCATTATTTTCAACCTTAAGAGTTTTGATTTCAGCTTTAACGCTTAAATTTTCCATAACTTCAAAAATCTTTGCCCTTGCTCTATCAGCAGCTGAGTGTTTAGAAATAACTAAAACAGCAGAGCCAGCACCACTTAAAACACATCCAAAAATATCTTCATCATGCCTTATTGATTTATTTATTTCATCCATCCACGGAACCAGTTTTGAACGATATGGTTGATGTAACTTATCGTTTAATGCTGCTTTCATAAGTTCTGCATCAACCGTATTTACAGCATGCATTAGCATACCCATTCTTTTAGTATTATAAACAGCATCTTGCATTGGAACATTTTCTGGTAATACAGAACGAGAAATTTCTGTTGCTAGTTCAACATCTGGAATACAAACGGTTAATGCCCATTCTTCAGGCCATTGTATTTTTCGATAAAGGATACTACCATCATCTTCTTGAGAAGATAATACTAAACCTCCAACAATAGCTGGAGTTACATTATCAGGATGACCTTCTATTTCTGTTGCAATTGATAATAATGCTGATTCATCAGCTGGCTCTCCTAATAAATGATTTGCTGCGATTAAAGCACCAACAATAACAGCTGCAGAACTTCCTAAACCTCTTGTTACAGGAATTGTTGTTTGAATATTTATTTTTAATTCAGATGGGGTTTGCCCAATAGAATTATATAAAAGTTCTACAGCCTTATAAACAATACTATTTTCATCTCTAGGTATATGATCAATTATTAAATCATCAAAATTATCGTTTGGAGAAAGGATATTTATTTCAACACCAGTTCCAGGTAGCACAGTTTCATCAATAGTAACAGTATTATAAATAGGTAATGCAATTCCTAAACAATCAAATCCTGGTCCTAAATTAGCCGATGTGGCCGGAACTTTAACGCTAACTTTCATATTTCCCTTTCTGCTATAACATTGTCACGCTAGTTTTACCATATTTTGCAGATAAATCGTCAATATGGTGTATAAAATAAACATAAGATTCTAAGTCTTTTTCATTTAAGTCAACAATAGCTCCCCAATCAGTTCTTCCATGATGGGCAGCAATCATTTTTGCTACACGTTTAAATCCATTTATCATGCAAATTGAATATCCAAATTGAGAATGGGTTATCCATTCTTTTTGGAAATTTTCATCATAATCTATCATACCATTTTCAATATTAATAGTATATTCAAAAATCTTTCCAATATCGTGAAGAATACAAGCTGCAATAGCTTCATCACGATTTATTTCTTGAAATAAAATTTTGATATTTTCATCAGCAATTTTCACACACTCTAATGTATGTACCAAAAGTCCACCAATATAGTTATGGTGCATAGTTTTTGCTGCTGGTGAAACTTTAATTTTTTCTGTATTTTTTTCAAAGAAATCTAATATAAAATCTCTAAGTTTGTCATCATTTATAGATTTAATATAATCTACAAGTTCATTATAAGCATTATCTCTCTCTGGCTCAGATAACCCCATCTTAGCTTCTTTAATAAGTTCAAGAGAAGTAATTAAGCAGTTATTAAATCTTTCATTGAAAGAGGCTGTAACAATTCTTACTAAGTTCCCTATTCTAAATAGTTTTAAATCCATTCTGTTAAGCGCTTCTTCCCAAAGGACACAATTTAGTACAGTTTCTGTTGATGGATCTTTTAATTGAAGTTTACCCATCTTAGTTCCTGCTTTTGTATCACCAACAGAAAAAGAAACTACCTCATAATGAATTTCTGTACTAAACATTATTTCCTCCCAAACGAATTAACTACCTATATCGTACTACAAACAAGGATTTTTTGTTATTTGTTAACATTTGTAACTAGATTATAAAAAATTAAGCAATTTTTTCTTTGTTAAATACTTTGTATATATGTAAGCGGGAACTAAGAGTAATATCTTATACAAAAAATAAAGGGAATTTAATTATGTCAAGAGTTTTAATATCAATGCCAGAAAGATTTTTAGATGAAATAGATAACG
>CALVEV010000007.1 GCA_944326685.1 Candidatus Gastranaerophilales bacterium | reverse complement strand
ATGCAAAAGATAAACAATATGATGTTGAATTAGCACATTTAGAAAACGAAAGAAATGCTATTAAAACTGAAATGGATACATTAAAAACTGTAATCAAAGATAATGTTGATAGAACATTTAAATTATTCGGCTAATAATAAATAAAAATAAAATATTTATAATTAATTTTTTCTTTCATAAATTATAAAATCGATACGATATATACCAATAACAAATAAGCTAAATTAATATAATATTCTAATCGATATATACAAATAATATTTAACAAAATAATAATAATTTGTATGAATAAATTCAAACTGTTAATATAAAAATATGGAAAGTTTTTTACCATACATAACAGGTGATGGATCAGTCGGATTATATAGCGAAGAATTTAATGACATATACCACTCTGGATATGGTGCATTAACTGAAGCATATGAAAAATTTGTTTTACCTAATATAGATATAAATCATAAATTAAATGTATTAGATATTTGTTATGGACTTGGCTATAATTCGAAATCATTTTTAAATTATTATGGTAAAAATAGAGAAATAACATTTGATTGTTTGGATATTGATAAACAACTTATTTTATTATCCCCTTTTATAAAAACAAATCATACATTAATTGATTATTTTATAAAGCCAAATAATAAACATGCAAGAATTAGCAAGTATAAAAAATACAAAATAGATGATTGGGTTAATATCATATTAATAGAAAATCTACACAAAGAGTTCAAAAATGATTTTTATATAGAATCAATATTAACTAATAAGAAATTTGCACCTTATTTAAACTCTAAAATTACAAAAATTGGCAAATTTTATCAAAAAAATAGGATAAATACCATTAACGAGCCTAAGAATAGCCTCAATTTACATAATATATATTATCAGTATTTATCGAAACGATATATTTCTAATAAAAATAATAGAATTAAATTCAACTTTTATGTTGATGATGCTAGAAATACTGTTAAAAAACTAGACAAAGAATATGATGTAATCTTTTTAGATGCGTTTACGACAAATAAGTGCCCACAATTGTGGTCACTAGATTTTATAAATGAATTATATAGGTTAACTGCTCCTAATGGAGTATTACTAACATATTCAAATTCAGTTGTTGTTAGAAATACATTCTTTGAAGCTGGTTATTTTGTGGGTAAAATATTAAACAAAGATAATAAATCAATTGGTACAATTGCATCAAAAGATAATAAAAAAATAAAATATAAATTAAATGAGTACGAACAAGGTCTTTTAAAAACTCGAGCAGGAATACCATATAGAGATTATAATTTATTAAGTACTGCAGAAGAAATCATAAATAATCGTAATAATGAAGTTAGTCATTCAAATTTAATTTCAACATCAAAATACTTAAAAGATAGAGGTAAAAAATGAAATATGATGTTATAGTTGTAGGCGGAGGAACTGCAGGTTGTGCTTGTGCATATACCTCAGGGAAGCTTGGATTAAAAACCTTAATAATAGAAAAAAATTCATACCTTGGCGGGACTATGACTGGAGGACTTGTTACCCCTGCAATGAATACAATTTCAAAGGATAATACTGATTTTTATAAAAAATTAGTAAAAAAATTATCCACTATAGGTGGTCAAGTTACCTATTCTGATGGTAACAAAGGTTGGTTTAATCCTGAATTATTAAAAATTGCCTTAGATGAAATGATGAACCAAGCAAAAGTTGATGTATTATTTGATACAGAAGTGGAAGATGTAATTTGTGAAAAGAATCACATAAAAGCTATTAAAATTAACTCTGAAATATTATCGGAATATATCGAAACGAGTAATGTTGTAGACTCAACAGGCGATTGTAATTTTTCAAAAAAAATTAATTGCAATTTTTTGAATAAATCAAGTGAATTACAACCAAATAATTTAAGATTTATAATGAGTGGAATTAATTTAAAAATTTTTTCAGACTGGATAATGGAATTTGATAAGGACAGAACTGTCACAACATCTGCATTAATAGATGGACAAATACATTTATCGACAGCATATACTTGGGATACTAACAAAAATTGGGCATTAAGACCATTTTTTGACGATGCAGTAAAGAAAAAAGTCCTAAAATATAAGGATACAAGCTATTTTCAAGTCTTTACAATCCCTGGGATGCCTGATTCTTTGGCATTTAACTGCCCTAGAATTGTGTCAGAACCTGAAATTAACCCTCTAGACCCTATTGAAAAATCAAAAGCTTTGCAATCTGCAAGACAAAGCATTTTAAGAATTTCCAATTTTTGTAAAACATATTTAATGGGGTTTGAAAAAGCATATATTTCTTCAATTGCAAATACTTTAGGAGTAAGAGTTTCAAGAAGATTAAAAGGAAAATATGTATATACAATTGAAGATTTAAGAACAGGAAAAACTTTTGAAAATCCATGTTTAATTTCAGATTATCCTGTTGATATTCATTCAAGTAAAAAAAATTCATCTGTATTAGAAAAAACAAATGGTTATAGCTTACCAATAGAATCACTTATATCAGCAGATTATGATAATTTATTTGTTGCAGGAAGATGTATTTCAACCGATTTTGAATCACAAGCAGCTTTAAGAATAATTCCAAGTTGTTTTTCAATGGGAGAAGGTATCGCTAAGTATATTGCCTCTTTGTCGCATTAAATTATTACTAGATTGAGTTATACCATAATAAAAAGGAGAAATTATATTATGGAAGGCTCAAAAACAGAACAAGAATTATTGAATGCATTTGCAGGAGAATCACAAGCAAGAAATAGATATACTATGTATGCTAAAATCGCTAAAAAAGAAGGATATGAAAAAATATCAGAGATATTTTTGGAAACAGCAGAAAACGAAAGAGAGCATGCTAAGTTATTTTACCAACATATTCCTGAAGGAATGAAAATGGTTCAAGCCAAATATCCTTTCTTTATAGGAAATACTAAAGAAAATTTAAAGGCTGCTTTATTAGGTGAGCAAGATGAGTGGGAAAATATATATAGAAACTCAGCAGAAATAGCTAAATCAGAAGGATACAAGGCTGTATCAGAGTTATTTACACATATTATTGAAGTAGAAAAACATCACTCACATAGATATTCTGAACTTTTGAAATTGGTTGAAAATAATGAATTTTTTATAAAAAAGCAAGAAACACAGTGGAAATGCCGTAAATGTGGGTATATTTTAATATCAAAACAAGCGCCAGAAAAATGTCCTCTTTGCTCGCATCCGCAAGCTTATTTTGAACGTTTTAATGAAAAATATTAATCTTTATTACCTACGTAGTAGATATCTTAAATGAACAGCGGGTTTGGTGGTGATATCTAGTAGCCATAAGTAATACTAGGCATTTAAACCAAACCGGAATTAAATCGTAACATGACTACCTACGTAGTAGATATAAAGATTTTATAAGGAAATCTTAATATGCGTATTTTTTACCTTATAATGATAATGTAAATAATAATATAGATGAGGTTAAAGATATGCAAACAGTTTCAGAACTATTATCAAAATTAAATGATACAGATAAAAATATTATTGAAAATAAATTAGTTGATATTGGCAGTTCAGCAGTTCCAGAATTAGTTAACCAATTACAAGTAGTAAGAGGTATCAAAAGAGGAGTTGTTGCAATGACTCTTATTAGAATAGGTTCTCCTTCTGTTGAATATCTTAAAAAAGCTGCTCAAAATAATAAAGATTTTGAATGGGTTGCAGAATATTTAATTTCTGAAATTAATTGTAAAAAAGCTGCATAAGCAGTTATTATATCAATCTAGAAAACAGACATATGATTTATTATTATATGTCTGTTTTTATTTATAACTAACTAAATAATTTAAATGTTCTATCAGTATTATCATTAATTACTGTTTTTAAAGTTTCACTTTCTGTTTTTATTGCATTTCTTTCATTTTCAAGCTTAGCTAAATCTGTGTCGTATTTTTTATCTTTTTCATTAATTTTTTTCATATCAGCTTCATATTTAGCTTCAGCTTTTTTCAAATTTGTTTCATCCGCAACTTCTCTAATACTCAAATTGGTAGCAACATTTGTATTCACAATTCCCATTAATTCATTATATTCATCATCAGATAAATTTAGTAAATCATCAGGATCGACATTTTCCAATTCCGCAAATTTATTTGGATTAAATGTTGTTAAAACCGCAGAACCAGTTTGAATCATATTATTTAAGTATTTATTACTAGAAGCAGATTCATTATCAAGTATAATAATTCCACCTCTCTTAGCAATTGTATACATTGCCATTGCATTTATAATATCGCTATCAGTTGTATCCCAATAACTATCATACCCAACTATAACTTCTTTAGTTCCATAAGTGTAGCTGCAAGATTGATTTAATGAATTATCAATGCTTGCTTCATACTTATCACTTGTATAATAATTATTATTTGAATAATTTGTATTATTTTTTATTGCATCTTTTAATTTAAATTATTCGTATTTTTGTTATTAGAAATTTCTTCTATTAATGCATTAATATTAGCTAATGTTAATTTACTAGAAGAACTTCCTGAACCGAATTTTGAATTTAGCCAAGTTTTAATATTATCTAGTGTAATTGTTTTATCAGGAGAATTTGTTTGAATAGCTCCATATATATTTGTTGCAATTGTATTTATAGTTGGAATCTTAATTTGACCTTTATAATTTGCAACATTTTTAATACAATCTTCATCATCATATCCTCTCTGAGCTGTAATAGTTGAATTTGAAAGATATTTTTTTGTATATGAGTTTGATGATGTTGTTGTAGATAATTTAATATCGTTTGACAATGCATTTACAAATGTAGAACTAGTTGATGCACTTGTTAAAAATTCATTTAAATAATCATTTATACTTGCAAGTTTTTTGTTATTATCTGAATTATTAGTTCCAAAGTTTGTATTTAACCAATTATAAATAGTAGTTTCATTAATTCCAGTTATACCAGCTTTGTCAAAAGCATAATAAATATTTGAAGCAATACTATTTAAAGGTGGGATTATTATTGCTGTTTGTGCTCCACTCAATAATGTTTCTACAGTAATATAATCATCAGATTCTTGTGTTTTTAAAGTTGGATTACTACCTTTGTTCCATATTTGAGAATTCCAAGAGCTTTCAGCTGTATTAATATTAACACTATTGTTGTCTGGACCAGATGATGAACTTGAATGACCACCACCTGCGATTATACCTTCCTGTGGAGGGACATTAGAATTTAAGTTTCCAGTCGCATTACAATTAGTTATTGTTCCTGTTCCAGCATTTTTGCCAGCAATACCACCAATAAGTCCATAATTATAACTAGTATTATTTACATCAGTATCAGAAACACAATTCTTAATACTAGAAGAACCTGCTAACTCTCCTGTAATTCCACCTGCATCTGCAACAGATGTATTAACTGTTCCTGAAACATAACAATTACTGATATTTGAATTGCCTGTAGTATGACCAACTAATAAAGCTGCATCACTTTTACCCGAAACAGTTGAATTTGTTATTTGGCAATTTTTAATAGTTGCATCTGTTGCTTTACCTATTAAACATCCTACATAAGAATCATAACTATCTGTAGATGTATCGCCGGCTGTACTTGTAACATTTGCATTAGTAATTGCAATATTTTCAATAGTTCCTCCTTCAACGAACCCAAATAAAGCATAACCATATGTTCCTGTATTCATTGTAAGATTACTTATTGTATGACCATTTCCATTAAAATTACCGGTAAAAGCTTTTGTTTCTGTCCCGATTCCTGTCCAATTAACTCCTGTTAAATCAACATCTGTTTGTAATATTAAATTTTTATCCCAAAGTGAGTCATTAGTTAATAATAACTCAAAATCTTCCGCAGAAGAAATACCAATAGTATCATTTGAGTTTAAATAATTATTAATATCAATAGTAGAATTAGCTACAGGTGTATATGTTGCAACAGAATTAGGATCGGATAATTTATTACTGTTAATAGGGTTAGATCCTAATATTACAGAAGTATCTGGTTGTGTTTCATAAATAGGTGTTTGTAATTTAGTTTTACCTGTTGTTTGTTCAATAAATTCGTCTAAAGTTCTAGTTTCTGTTTGATTTGCCTCAATTCCAAAGTGATCAGCAACAGCTTGTGTAAGATATATTGCATTATCAGTAGTTGATTGCATAAATAAAACTTCATGAGATGTTTCTTCAGTTTGGTTAATAATTCCATTTTCTAGAGCATTTAAAGTTGCATCTTTATAATAAATTCCACCATCAGCATTAATACAAGTATATTGTATTTTTGTTTCATTTGCAGCTTTTAAATAGGTATTATAAACCTTATCTGAGTCATTTGCTAGTTGTAACTTCTCTGCTTCTATTTTTTTTGGCGCGCCATTCTATATCATGCTGTCTAGCAGTCAATGATAATAATCTAGCTTGTGATTACGACATTCCCATTTTGAACCGATTCCCTAAAAATACGTACGTTAAAACATGTATACGTTTAATTTAACGGTTTTTTAGGATTTTTTCTTTAGGAAATCTGGACTGGAATAAATATTTTTTTACAAATATTTACATTTGTAATTCATTCTTAGCACCAGTCATATCGCATATTTGAGTTGCCCATTGCTTTATAATTTCATTGTCATCTAATTCATATGAAATAGGTTTTCCAACTTTTATTGTCATGTCTTTTTCAAAAGGTTTTTTGGCATAACCAGAAAAACCACAAATCCCAATAGGCACAATATCAAATTTTGCTTTCTTAGCAATAGTCACAAAACCTTTGTGAATTGCTGTTATTGTATTGTCTTTTGATATTTTTCCTTGAGGGAATATACCTAAAGACCAATCTGTTTTTAATAAGTCAAATACTGTTTTAAATGTTGCAATTTCTGGTGTTTCACGATTTACTGCAAAACCGCCTAAAGATATAACTAAAAATCTTAAAAGCCAATTTTTATCAGTAAATAATTCTTGTTTTGCCATATAAGCAATTCTTCTCATAACTGCTATGGATATAAAAGGCGGGTCTAAATATGAAACATGATTACCTGCAAATAAGTATTTTTTATTTTTATCAATATTTTCACGACCTTCAACTTTAACTTTATATAGTAATTTCCCCACAGGAATAACTACTAAATATAAAAATAAAACGTAATATAATGACTGCCAAAAACCATACTCTTTTGGATAACGTCTATTGTAATTTCTTTCTTCCATACTTCTAATATTCCTATATTCCAACTATTCTTCATTTGGGATATATTTATATCCTGTAAGTTCTTCAATAGCATTTCCCCATTGTTGAACCATTCCATCAACATCATCTGAACATGGGATTAGTTTCCCAATTTTAACAACAATTTTCCCTGTAAATGGCCAACGATGGACTTCTTCAGTTCCTGTTATACCTATTGGTAGAATCCCACATTTTGTTGTTTTAGCTAATGATGCAAAACCTTTTTTTACATCACTTATTTCTCCAGGAGCTTGTCTTGTTCCTTGAGGGAAAAGTGCTAACACCCAATTAGTTTTTTTCAAAGCTTTAACTGTTTTAATAGTGGATACACCTAATTTTTCTCTATCAACAGCAAAAGCCCCTAACCAATCAAGCCACCAACGAAGAAATATATTTTTAAACAATTCTTTTTTAGCCATATATGCAACACCATGAGGCATAATTCCGCATATTAAAGGAGGGTCTAATGTTGATAAATGATTTGCAGCAATAATAAAATTACTATCTTTAGGAATATTTTCCTTCCCTTTAACTTCTAATCTATAAACAAGTTTATAACGAACCATATAACCAACACTGGTAACCAAATATAAAAATATTCTGCGCCATATATTAAAAAAACTAGCATCTCTTAAAGAATATTTATTTGCTTCTGTTTTTTTTGTTTCAACTGACATTTTTACTCCTCATGTGTATAGTTTATTATACTATAAAAATTTTTTATCATATAATATAACCAGTTGGATAAATTTTAATGGAGAAAGCTATGAATAAAATACCTACATGTGAATTAGAAAATGAATTATTTAAAAGTGTTTTTGAGAAAACACCTGATTATATAAAAAATGCTAAACTTATGGATTTTGATAATGAGAATGAATTTACTTTCACATTAACAAAAGAAAATTTATATCCTTATGATGCTCAAAATAATCCTTCAGGATTAAATTTAATTGAATGGTTTGAAAACTATTCAAAAGAAGCAAAAGTTTCAACAGCAGGTATCAGAGGTCCACAAAATATTCTTTATCCACAAGATACAAGATTTCCTATTAACCTTGTAGGTATTGTTCTTGCAACACTGGCTAAAGCTCTAGTTTTAAGAGAAAAATACCCAAATAAAACAATTATAAAACTTGCAGGAAGTGAAGTAAGATATAATTCTGACTTATATTTAGATGCAATTGCAAGAATACAAGCTGCACAAGGAATTAAAACATTAACACCACAAGAAAGAAAAACTATTCCTATTTGGCTAGCTTCATTTTTAGCCTTTAAGCTTGATTTAGTTGGTGGAGAATATATTACATCAAGTCATGGTATTTCTGTTAAAACAGCTACCAAAGATTTAAATTCTCAAGGCAGCCAATTCTTACCAGAAGAATCTCTAGAATTCGTTAAGAAAATTGAGGAAATCTTTGCTGAAATTAAAGAAAAAGGAAGTTATACAATAAATATTTCATCAAAAAATAACCCATTAATTGATGAATATATCATGGCAAAATTAAATGATGGAATTGATTTATATGTTGAATATTTAAAATCAGGAGTAGCAGAAAATCTAACAGATTTAAAGAAAATGAAAAATAAAATTGTTATAGAAGCTGTTGGAGGTTGTGCTTATAGAACTTTAAGCAGAGTTTTAGAAAGCCTTGATATTGATGACCACTTTATTTGGAATAATACAGAAGAAGATCCATTCTTCCATTCTATAGGGAAATATGACCATGATCCTAAAGGTAACAAAGTGTTTTATGATTATTCAGTTGATGCAACAGTATTAGCAACAAAACCAAATGGAGAAACATTCTTCCCTGTCATTGACTCAATGAATTACGATAGAATTCTAAGCGATTGTCCTTTAGGTACTGCTGTTTTAATTACAGACCCAGACCATGACAGATTAACAATTTGTCAAATTGAAAGTGAAGGAAATACACCTACACTTGATGAATCTGGAATATCATATATTAAAATAGGTGATGAAAGAGTTCTTACAGTATTTACTGCAAACCAAGCATTCCTAATGTTAATGGATTATAGAGCAAAACAATTAAAATCACACAATAAATGGAAAAATCATCCAAGATTTATGATTAAAACAACAGCATCAGCACTTTCTTGGGATGAATGGGCAAAACATAATGGAGTTAAAGTAGTAAATGTTCCGGTTGGATTTAAAGAAATTGCCAACATTATGAAAAAAGTAGAACTTAAATTAAAAACAACTCCTTATGATTCAGTAAAAGTTGATGATGTCTTCGGGAATACAATTGATTTAGGAGTAAATCCAAGATTAATATTTGCTGGTGAAGAATCTGGCGGAATGATTATGGGTGCAGAAGACATGGTTAAATCATTAACTGGCCGTGAAGCTATTGCAATGAGAGAAAAAAGTGCAACTGAAGCTATTATTGTTGCATCATCATTATTAGCTAAATTAGAGATTGAAAATAAAACATTATCACAATACTTAATTGAAGTATTTGAACACAACCATATTACTTCAAAATTTGATACAAGGGTTGATATTGCATACTACAATGAATCAGAACCAGATATTGAAAAACTTAAACAAGCAAAGGTTGAAGGTGAAAAACTAAGAACTAAAAATGATTTATTCTTCTTGTCACTAGCAATTGCAATAAAAGAAGGAATTGCAACTATTGATCAAGTAAAAAATGTTTTAAATGATGCTTTCGATGCCTTAAATTTTGATGATTTAAAATCTGTAAAATTCGTTGGAGATGGCACTTATTTAGAATTTAATGATAAATATATCGAAATCAGACCTTCTGGAACAGATGCAAAAACTAAAGCTTATGGTGGCGGTTTAGACTTAGATGAAATCAATAAATATGCTAAAATCTTAGGAAACTTCCCTGGAGATAGAACTGATATGCATAAATCATTAATTTCTGATGAATTTTATAACAATTCTAAAGAAACAGCATTAAATTACTATCTAAAATTTGTTGATAAAGATGCTAATAATGAAAAATTCATCATACCTGAGTATAAGTTTTAATAGGAGAAATATATAATGCCTATAGCAATATATCCTGGAAGCTTTGACCCAATCACAAAAGGACATTTAGATGTCCTTGAAACGGGGTCAAAAATATTCGGTAAAGTTATAATTACTGTTTCACATAATATGAGTAAAAAGTCTTTTTTGACAGTCGAAGAACGAGTTAAACTCATAAAAGAAAGTGTAAAACACCTTCCAAATGTTGAAGTTGACACTTTCGAAGGACTTACAGTTAATTATGCAAAGAAAAAAAATGCAACAATTCTCTTACGAGGTCTAAGAGCTGTATCAGATTTTGAATACGAAATGCAATTATCTCAGACAAATAGTGAATTATCACCAGAGATAAAAACAGTATTTCTTATAACAAAGCCTGAATATAACTTTATTTCTTCAAGTACGGTGAAGGAAATTTTATTGAACAATGGAGACATTGCAAAATTTGTTCCAGAACCTGTTAATAAATATTTAATAACAAAATTTAGAGGTTAATATGGAAATCAAACCTTCTGTTAGTGGAATATGTAATAAACTAAAACCACTATATGAAAGAAAAATGTATGATGTCATAGCAAAAGACTTAGTAGCTGTAAATATGAATAAATTTGCGGCAGCAGGAAAGCTTTTAAAAGGCTTTTCTTGTTATTTAGGCATGAATTCACCTGAAATAATAAATTCGCTTAAAGAAGAGCTTGCTAAGTATGATTGTGAATTAACTAACTACATTATTTCAGATTCAAACAATATTGAAATTTCTGCAACAGGAATAGGATACCAAGCATATGAAAAGAAAAAAGTTGAATCTGGAGATATAATTATCGCATTTAAATCAAATGGTCTACATACCTCAGGATTTAGCAGATTAAACAATATTAAAGATAAATATCTTGTTCCAAGTTTTAACTACTATAATGAAGTAATTGAATTATTTGAAAAAGGATTGATAAAAGACGCTATACCAATTACTCATGGGATAGAAAAAGGGTTAAAAAAAATAATTACACAAGATATGATGCTAAATTTTCAACATATACCGGAGCAACAAATATTTGTTGAACTAAAAGAACAATTTGACAATGATATATATAATTACTTTAATGGTGGAGTTGGTTTCTGTATTGTAACAGATATGGCACATAAAGAATTCTTCTCTGAAGAATGTGCTAAATATGAACCTTTTGTAATTGGTTATATTAAATAAAAAAAAAGACTAATTGTCATGTGTATCAATCAGTCTTATATCGTTTATTTAATGTTTTACCACTTTATTATTTTTTTAAGCTTAAATGTTCACCTTTTACTTCTTCATATTGAGGATTTTTAGGATCAATGTTTTTTGTAAAGTTTTGAATAAACACATGTCCTTTTCTATCATTCTCAATGTTTGGAGTATCAATCATATATACATGAGCTCTTTCAGGTCCTAAATCAACTTTTACCTTGTTATTTTCTACTTGAATGAAGCTCTTTTCACCATAATTTTTAACTAGGTTTTTCATTGGTTGTCCTTCTTTAATACCAGGAACATCAATTTCAGCAGCAGAGCGTCTGTTTTTATTCAAGTTAACAATAACTAGTGCTGTTTGTCCATTTAAGTGACGAGCAAATGTAAGAACTTGATCGTCTTTATCTTTACGTTTATTTAATTCAATAAATGAACCTTTTCTCATTAATTCATTTAAATCTTTTCTCATATTAAAAGTACTTGTCATAACTTGTCCAATTTCAGGAGCATCACCACCTGGTTGTCTTGAATAATTAAAGATATCCATTTTGTTTTTGTGAACAGTCATGAAGTGCTTACCATTATCTGTATCAGCTTCTTTTACAACTTTATTACCGTATTGATAATCATATTTATCACCTGATTGAATACCATCTAAATAATATGGATTACACATTGGCAATGTGGCTTGGACTACAGAAACCATCTTACAGAAGTTTTCTCCACCTCTCATCATTAATGATTCATCATCGTGGGTTGTAAATGAACCAATTAAAGACTTACCAGCAGGCAATCTATGTGACATATCAAGATTTTCTAATACATAATCTTTTACTTCTTTTGCATTTTTCATTTCATGGAAAATATGATATTGACCATAAATAGAATCAAAACCCGCTCTTAATGAGTCTTCTGGTCTATCATATGGCATATTTTGTTGAGGTGATGCACATTCATAAGTATAAGATTCACCTAACCATGCAAATTGAGGGTCTTTTTGATGAGAATATGGAATAATTATATCCCAAAACTCTGTAGGTTTAGCTCTTGCAACGTCAGAACGAATACCATCAATACCTAAATCGATACAAGCATCAACATAATTTTTATGCATATCAACTAATGCTTTATTTAAAGTACGTTTAGATTCATCTTCCCAAGGATTGAACATTCTAATATCTGTCCAACCTTCTGGAACTTTTGCTTCGTTGTTTCTTCCAATTGCCATAAGTTCAGGATGCGCATCATACATATCAACAGAAGCACAACTTGGAAGGTCTAACATTACTTTAATATCTCTTTTGTGACATTCATTTATAAATGCTCTAAATTGATCATCAGGAGATCTTGGATCGTCTTTATCTATTAAATTTGGATCTAATGCTAAATGTTTACCATCATCAGTTACAAATTTTTCAGGAGCATATAAAGAACCTGCTGTACCCATTGCATTTATTTTACCTGTTGGGTGAATTGGTAGAATGTGTAAAGCATTAAAACCTTGAGCTTTTATTTCATCTAATCTATCAATAGCACTTAAAAATGTTCCACATTTTTCCCCATCAGCTTTTCTAATCATTTCATCGCCATTTAAATCTTTTGCAGTGAATGTTCTAGGAACAATGCCTAACATTATTACTTCATTATTTTGGAACATTTGGCGCATATTATTATGATAATTAGCAGGAGCAGAACCTTTATCAGAAACTTTTTGAACATTATTAACAGCAGGCTTGTTTATCCTTGATTGATTTTCAAGAAATTGATTTATTAAGCTTGATTCTGATTTTGGAGCTTCTGTTTTTTGTTGTTGAGGCTCATCAGTTTTCTTAATATTATTGAGTTTTAACTTGATTAGATTATTTGAACCTATGTTATTAATGTTATCCATTATTTACCTGCTTATTTGCTTGAACTGATTTGTCTTGTTTCCCAAATGCAAATTGAGATGCAAGTGTTACACCTAATACTATACTACCAACAGTTGTCCACATTCTCAACCATTTATTAGAATTAAATTTTTGTTTTAAAGCATTGTACAACATATTATCAGGAGTACAAGCTATTTTATTAAATTTTTCGAATGCAGTTTTTTGTGCATTTGCAAATGTATCATTACCTTCTATATGATTTGGTAAGAAATCATATTTTGTTGAGCCCATCATGTTACCAACTTGTTGTGCCCATTTTGTAACTCTTTGAGCCATTGTTGTTTTACCATTAAACACTTCATGACATTCTTTACCAAGAGCTTCTTTTGTTTTGTCAGACATCTTACCAGAATTAAATGTATGCCACATTAAAGCCTTATAGAAGCTTACATTATTATTTGTTTCAAATTTTAAGTAGAAATCACCAGAGTGTGATGACATTAAAACTTTTTTACCTTTTTCAATTAAAGCATTATCAAGTTTTGGATTACCACTAAATCCAACTTTACCTTGTTTATATTCTTCTGCACGTCTAAAGAAATCTGCAGTATGTAGCAATCTCATATATGCATTTTGAATACTACCTATACGACCAGTTTTTATTCTTTGAATTTTAGCATCTTTTATAGAACCAACAAAAACACCATCAATATTTTCACCAGCAATTCTCTGAGCTAGATTAAAGAATGGTTTACTTTCTGTTCCTGTTATTCCATTTAATTCTGCAGCAGTTCTATCATGGTTTCTTGCTATACTATCAATTATTGTATCCATTGCAGGACGTTTACCTGCTCTTGGATTATCAAGTTTAGTATCTAATTCTGCCATCTTATTTGAGATATTAGTGATGAATTTTTTATAACGATTTTCATCTTTTGCAATATTTTCTAATTTTTTAGTAAATAATTGAGCAGTTAATTCTTCACTTGATTTAGCTTCATTTAATTCTTTTGGAGATATATTTAATTCTTTTATTAGAGTTTCTGTAACTTCACCCCAATTATTACCAGCTAAAGTTTCAGAAGCTTTTTCAACTTTAAAATGACTTGCTGATGAAATTGTTTCATCAAATGCTCTATATTTTCTTATTGCTTGACCCGCTTTTGAAATATATCCAGCAGCCTCATCTGTCAAAACAGTTGCTTTATTTTTATCAAATACTTCATTTACACTATCAAAGAACATATCAGCAATTACTTCTTTACGAGCATTTCTTACTGTTTTATTATTTTTTAATGTTTCTCCAAAGAAATCATTTAAAGATTTCCTTAAATTATCTGATTGTTCCCCTGATAAAATTCCATTTGCAGGACGACCATTTTGTCCCATGAAATTATCAACATGTTCTGCTAATTTTTTAGTATCAAAAACTTGAGAAGTATAACCTTCACCGTATTTTGTATCAATTTTCTTTGTAATTGAATTTACAATTGAACTAACTGTATCATCATTTACTACTGTTTGATTAGATGATAGCATATAACCTAAATCTAACCTTGCAGCTTTTCTTGTTTGATTATCCAAACCTACAGTTAAAGCTTCAGAAATTGCATCTACATCACTATCATTAATAGGTTTGCCTTTTTTCATATTTAATAATACATCTAATTTTTTACCAGATTCATTATCCATTTTATTTGTTATAAGTTCATCTTCTAATTTTTTATCACCAGATTGATTATATTGTTCAATTTTATCAATTAGTTTATTTACTTTATTATCAGTTAATTTTTCAAATAATTTACCAACTGGTTTCTCTAATCTGTTACAAGCTAATGCTGTCATAACAGGAGTTGCAATACCTGCTGTTAACATCCATAATGTATTATTTTGAACTGAAACTTTTCTTATATGTTCTTTAGCAAGCTCATTTCTATCTTTTTCATTTTTATCAATACCCATTCTATCAGCAATATGCCCTAAATCTTCTGATTTTCTTTTACCTTTATATAAATCAAATGGGATATAATTAGGATCTTGAGTTACATATTTTTTTCTACCTTGCTCATCAACATATTGTTTTCTAAAGTTAAATCCGTGAACTAATTGAGCTGGCCATTGTAAAGCAACTTTAGGCCAAACAGCCATACTAGCTAAGAATGCACCAAAACCAATAAATTCCATTGCTTTTTGTTTTGGTGTTTGACGTTTTGTCATTAAATAAGTTGCGATTGATAAACCACCAAGTTTTAAGCCTAAATCATTTAATTTTCCTAATTCATGGTCATTAGCTTTACCTGTAATACCACGTTGCAATGATTTTGCTGTATAATATGTATCTTTTGCTAATTCTTTTGGATATGTTACTAAGCTATTCTCTACAAGATAACCTTTTCCATCTAATGGTGCCAACAAATTGTCAGAATTTGAATCAGTTAAATTATTATAATACTTTTTAGTTGTATTATTAACTGATGAAATTCCTTGACCAATATTATTTACATAATTTTGAATTAAATTAGGCATTTGTTAATCCACCGTAACTTTCTTATCAGCATCAATAACCATTTTTCTATCACCAGAAGTCTTAGCTCCGTATATTGTATTTGCAGCTCCTAAAATACTTAAAGCAGCAGCAAAACCTAATGCAAACTTACCGGCATGCTTATTGAAACCTTTTTCTGTAGCAGGACCATTATATAATTCTTTTGAAGCCTTAACAAAGTTTCGACCAAAACTCTTTGTTATTCTCCATAAGTTTTTACCTGTATTAATTCCTTTATCAACAATATTGATGAATTTATTTTCATTTGGATTTGGAGTAAATCTTCTCCAAGATTTTTTAGATAATGCGTTAAAGAAATGATCCCAAGAATTTTGAGCAGCGAGCATTACCCCAACACCGCCCCAAACATATGTTGATAAACTTTTTGCTGTACTTGAACGAGATATTACATCTTTTATTAATGGCTTAACTTCAGCATCTGATGCTTCTAAATTAGTTCCTAAACCATTCTTTTTAGCAATTTTATCGTAATAATAATTACGAGGTTTTCCTTCTTTTAAATTATATAATTTATCATATCTAGGGAAATCACGACTTTCAAAAACGTTATGTTGCTCAAACATTGGAATTGGAGCATCATCTTTTGCATTTGGAATTGTATAAGATACTTTTTCATAAGGCATTTCAGTATCAATACCTGTTGCCCATTTAACAGGTTTTGTCACAAAATTCTTTGAAATACTTTTTGCAACTCCATATAGCAAAACACCTAAAGCTAGCTTATTACCACCAACTCTAGCACCTTTTTTATTTACATTTGGGAACCAACTTGGTGCAGCATTAAATAAAGCCATAAATGTTGCACTACCTAGAATATATGGAACTGAACCCATTGTTAAAAATTCATAGAATGTAGACTTCTTATCTCCCTTCAAACCCTTTGCTGGATACTCAGTAAAAGCACTTGTAATCTTTTGGAAAGATCTCATTGCTTGCGTTCTTGGATTATTTGGTAATATTCGTGTTTCTTCTGGTATATGTTCAGGTGGGATATGAACATGTGGATATGGTGGGCAATTAGCAGACTTCGGGGTCAATGCTATTGTTGTATTTGCATTACTAGTATCAATTCCCATAAAATCACCAACTCCAAACTAACGTCTACAATTATAATAAGAATGCTAATATCATTTTTTTGCTATTGCTAAAACACAAAATTTACAAATGTTAACACACTTAAAACATCCTGTTTTATACTATTTAAAATAGCACATACAGGTTTATTATACAATCGCCTGTAAACAAATATTAACAAGGGTTTTGGGTATATACTATATATCTATTTTTTTATTACTTTACTATTTTTTATAAGCATATAAAAAATCTAAAACAGCTTTCCTTTGAGCTTCTTCTTTTAACGTAATTAAGCTTTTTATATCCTTAAGCTCAACAAAACCATTTTCAACCATTAACTCTGCAAATTTTGTATGCTGACCATGCTTTTTTTGTTCATTTTGCTGATCTAATATAACTTTTGTTTGTTCTTCTGACAATTTCCCAATTTTTTGGAAATATTCTCCAGTCATGCACTCCCCAGATATAAACATTGCAATAGCTAAAACTTGAACAGGAATATCAGTCTTTATATATTGCTTGTTATAACAAAACATGAATAATTTTGAAATATCTTCCATTGAATATTTTTTCTCAATAGACATTTCTAATATTGAGAGATTATTCGCACAATTATATAAGAAATCATAAATATCTTGAGAATAGTCTTCATTTTTCTTATCTAACTCATCCATACCTAATTTTGATATTGTAGGCCTAAATATATGAAATATCTTATCTTCATCCATAGAAATTAAATCTTCACTTAAATATGATTCTAAATCTTTTTTTAAGTATACTAAAATCACTTGTTTAACCCATAAAGGTAATGATGTTAATTCTTGAATAAAAAGTAAAAATATATTTCTTTTCATTAAATTTATCCTTTCTTTGTATGGTTTTTTTTAACTAAATTATATCATATAATACTAGTGTAACAGATTATAAGGAATTAAAATCATGGGTATGGATGGTTTATCGATGGCTAATACAGGTATGCTAAGAGAAGCAACCTCCAGAGATTATGCGTTCCAAACAGAAGAATCTATTGCTAAAGAAGAAGAAAATAAACAAGTTGACCAAGTACTTACTCAAATGAAAGTTAAAGAAGATGGTCATAATGGTGGAGCTAACCAACAAGAAAAAAAAGAAGAAGAAGATAATGATGAAGCTTCAGTTTATGAAAACTCTAATGACGAAAGTAATGAAGAAAATAGTTCTGAAAATTATCTAAAACTATCAAAAGAAGACTTAGAAAACCATACTTTTTATGTTAAAATAACTAAAGATGGTGAAACATTTGAATTATACGATAAAGAATCTGATAGATTAGTAGAAAAAATAAGTGCAAATGAAATTAATCAATTAATGCTAAAATTAAATATGGCATCAGGTATACTAGTAAATAGGTCAATATAATTATGTTAAATCCGTACGCTAAAAATTTAAATCAATATAAAAACAACGAAATTTTAACAGCAACACCAGAAAAATTAATGATTATGCTTTATGATGCAGCTATTCAATTTTTAGTTAAAGCAAGAAAAGCCATTGAAGCAAATAATCCTGAAGAAATCTGCAATAACGTTATTGGTTGCCAAAAAATTCTTAGAGAATTTATGAAAACTATTGATTTAGAAAATGGCATAGAAGTTGGAAAACATTTATTCAGATTTTATGACAAACTCGTTAGAAAATTATACCAAGTTAACAGAAGACGTGATTTAGATGCTCTAGAGTATGTGCTTAATGAACTTAAAGTTTTAAGGTCAACATTTCTACAAGCAATTGACATCGCAGCAAAAGAAAAAGCAGAATCATCTTCACTTATTGAAGATACAGAAGCTTAGTTAGAGGTTCTAATGGCTCAATTTGACCAAATAGTTTTATTTTATAACCAACTAATAAATATGGCTGATGAAGTCCATGAATTGATTAATAAAGAATTATACGATTTAATTATGGATAAATTAAGCTATCACGATAAGCTTTTTATACAAATTAAAATGGCTAAAAAATGTGTTAAGCTATCAGATGAACAACAACAAGAAATTGATAGACTAGATGAAATTCTAAAACAAAAAGAAAAAGAAAATATTGAACTTATGCAAGCAAATATGACTATTGTAAAAAGCGAATTGAATAAACTCAATATGAAAACAAAATTGAAAAAAGCGTATGGACAAATAAAACATAATAATGAACAAGGTAGTATTATTGATATTGAAGACTCATACAGACCAACTAATACGCAAAACTAAATTTATTTTTAACAGGATAAAATAAAAATGCTCCTACCAAAAAGGTAAGAGCATTTTTATATAAACTAACATCAAATTAGTATCTATAGTGAGCAAAAGCTTTGTTAGCTTCAGCCATTTTGTGAGTATCTTCACGTTTTTTACATGCTGCACCAGAACCATTTGAAGCATCTAATAATTCATTAGTTAATTTATCAATGAAAGATTTTCCGCCTCTATTTTTAGCCGCAGCGATTAACCATGAAGATGCAAGAGCAAAACCTCTATCAGCTTTTACTTCAATAGGAACTTGGTAAGTTGAACCACCAATACGTCTTGCTTTTACTTCCAATAATGGAGTAGCATTTGTTAATGCTTTTTGGAATACTTCAATTGGATTTTCATTAACTCTTTCTTCAATACGTTTCATTGTTGCATATAAGATTTTTTCTGCTAATGATTGTTTACCACGACGCATAATTCTATTAATAAATTTAGAAATATCTACGTTATTATAAATTGGATCTGGAGCTGGTACTCTTCTTTCAGGTTTAGAACGTCTTGACATTATTTCTTACCTCCCTTTTTAGCTCCGTATTTAGAACGACTTTGAGCTCTGTTAGCTACACCAGCAGTATCTAAAGTACCACGAACGATGTGATATCTTACACCTGGAAGGTCTTTAACCCTTCCACCTCTTATAAGAACAACACTGTGCTCTTGTAAGTTGTGACCGATACCTGGAATGTATGATGTAACTTCAAAACCGTTTGTAAGTCTTACTCTGGCAACTTTTCTAAGTGCTGAGTTTGGTTTTTTAGGGGTTGTTGTGTAAACCCTTGTACATACTCCGCGTCTTTGAGGACAATTCATCAAAGCCGGAGATTTTGTTTTGTCTTTTAGCTTTTTACGTTCTTGACGTACAAGCTGATTCATTGTAGGCATTACCTATCTCCTTTTTTCTTGTAACACAATCTTGAGCCGTCAAATCCAGCACGAAAATTTCGACTAAGATAATTCTATCTAACTACAAGCAAATTTTATTGTCAACAATACTAATAACTTTTCGGAGATTTTTTTATTTTGTAGTTATGTAACAATATTAATACATGATGCAATAAGCATGGAATAAAATACTTTATATATATATCAGTTAAAAATACTGAATTTAGTTCATCTTGAATGGAAAGGGGCGAAGAGCCCCTTTTCATTTTTTATTACTTTTTGTAAAAGAATACTTTCATACTAGCAAAATTATTTATTTTATTACATTATAATAAACACGTGTAGGATATGGAGGTTTTATGGTAAGTATCAATAAACTTGGACAAGCTTTTAATTATAACCCCAGCTTTAATGCTGCAGCAGCAAATAATTCCGTTCAAACTCCTGATGCTGCAAAAATTCAAGAGGGGAAAGCGAAGCTTAAATCTTTTGCTAAAAGCCAAGTAAACCTAGGATATGCAACTCTTGGTGCAGGTGTTTTAGCATTGGCCGGCACCGGATTAAAAAAAGGGGTTCTTAAATTTATTGCAGCAGTACCGGCAGCCGGTGTTTGTATGATGCTGGGCACCAATATGCTGACCGGCGGAAAAGCTGTTCAAAAAGCTATCGCGAACACTGAACAACCTCAACAACCGAAAGTTGATAAACAAGCCTAAATATTTACATTAAGCTCTGGATTCCGACGAAACCACGTTAACTGGCGTTTAGCATACCGGCGTGTATTTTGTTTGATAGTTTCAATTGCAGTATTCAAATCTAAAATTCCATCTAAATACTGTATTATTTCTTGATAGCCTATTGTATTAACAAGATTCTTTATCCTGCCGTGCTTTGCAAGTAAATACTTTGTTTCATCAATCAAACCGTCCTGAATCATAACATCAACACGTTTGTTAATTCTATCGTACAAAACCTCTCTTGATTCAATTTTCGGAAAAATCCATTCGACATCGTATGCGGAGTCTTTCAATCCACAAGCTTCTGAAAACGGTTTGTTAAGAATTTTACAAACCTCCAAAGCTCGTATAACCCTGACTTTATTATTCTTGTGAATTTTTTCTGCGGCTTTAGGATCAAGTCTCAAAAGTTCATTATATAAATCTTCTACATCTCTTGTTTCAAGTTCTGCCCGTAATTCAGGGTTAGCTTCAAGCCGCGGCAAATCATAGTTTTCAAGAAGTATTCTAAAATAAAGTCCGGTTCCGCCGGCAATAATAGGGACTTTTCCTCTTGAATGGATTTCATCAATTATTTTGCCTGCCTCATCCGCAAAATCTGCTACGGAATAATCAACTTCAGGTTCAACAACATCTATCAAATAGTGTTTAACAAGTTTTTGTTCATCTTTTGTCGGCTTTGCCGTTCCGATATCAAACCCTTTATAAACCAACCTTGAATCCGCAGAAATAATTTCCGTATCAAGTTGTTGTGCCATTTCTATCGCAAGTTTTGTTTTCCCGCTTGCTGTCGGACCTGCAATTGCAATTACTTTATTCTTCATCTTTGAATTCTTTTTTGTAAAATAGAAACACAAGTACAGCCGCATAAACGACAAAATAGAAATATATAACTGTAAATATAAATCCCCATAGATTGGATACAACAAGGGCCGACATAACAGATATAATAAAGTATAAAAGTGTTAAGTATGCAAAAATAACAAGGGATTTAAAGAATTTTTTAAACAGTTTTGCTATTGAATTTACAAATGCATTTATAACCGAATCCTTTTTCTCAATAATTTCCGGAGCCCAAAACATTATAATAAATGAGTACATAGTCGTTGTAAATAAGAAAAATAAATTCCAGTTACTTAGTTTTATCTTTTGTTCTTCCGTCAATGACATCAATAATTTTAACATTTCATCCGGAGATGATAGTGCAAGGAAAAGCTCAGGACGAGAAATCCCTATACTCCCGATAAGCATATAAGCAAGCTTATAACTAACAAGAACTACTAAAGTTAAGAGCAAGAAAAATATGACAAACATAAAAAAGAATTGCAGAAAATACTCCCCAACACCGGTTGGAAACTGTTTTAGCAAATAAAACGCATCATCATTCATATTTTCTGTATGACGTTCCGAATTTTTTTCTTCCTCTGTATTTGCAGCCGGCTTTATAAATTTTGTCGTATCAGAAGAATCAACCGCCAGTTTGATTGTATAAAACCAACCTGCAAAAAATACCGCAGTTATTGCAAAAAACAAAAGCAGTATTATTGCAATCGCAGGTCTTGCAGTCTCTGTTGTTTTCATCAAATAAATACCGGAAAACATTGCAAATACAATCAAAGGCGTTGCAAGTATTATATTATTGTTAGTTATAACCAACGCATCATAAAAGTATTTAAATATACATAAATCCGATTTAAACCAATCAGATACAAATTTAAAGAATGTAGCTATTTTACCAAGCATTTTTTCTCCTTAGCAGATTTACGTTTTTTACGGCGCATTAAATCCACAAACGCTTCTAAACGTGTAATATAACCGGCTTTCCCGGTTTGTTCATCCATAATCAATGCAAGTATTGGAATTGAACAATCTTCACGCATTGACGGGAATATATTTTGTGACATAATCTCCGGCATACATGTAAACGGACTTATGTGAATAATACCGTCAATACCTCTTTCATCAGCGTAAGCCACATCAGAAATACACTCCAGAGAATCTCCGCCGATATCTCTTGTAAGATACGGTTTTGCCATTCTTTCCGCACGTTCAAGGTGTGTTTCACCTTTTCTGAATGCTTTCGGAATAATAGCATCTTTTAAGAAACTTCCGACAGTCAGACTGCGTCTGGTTTCAACGCCCATTCTGCCAAGTTCTCTTTCTATATTCTGATTAGAAAACTCGTCATTTACAAGAAATATTTCTCCGGTCAAATCAACATGTAAAACTTCCCTATTAGGATCAATTTTAGTAGATTTAATTAAATCAATCGCCTTAACCCTTGCTTTCTTTAATACAGAAGTTTTATCCGCAGCATCAACTAATTGCAATGCTTTTTTATATCGTTTTTCTGCATCACCTGTATTGATTTCGCGGGCTCTGTAATAAGAGAGAACAGAATCAAGCTCGTCAATAACAAAAATTTTTCTCATACAAATGTTTATCGCTCTGATAATTTGTACCGGATTATTTTTACCTGATAAATCTTTTAAAAACCTATATAATCCTCTAAAACCGTCATACAAAGATAGTTCGATATAATTTGCTTTATACCCCAATTCTTCAAGTGTATTTTTTATGTTATTACCATATTCCCCGAGCCTGCAAATACCGGGAGATGTAATCATAGCAACATAATCAGCACCGCCTTCAATCGCTTCAATAAAGTTTCCGAGGATTAATTTATACGGCAGACAAATAGCCTCCGGAGAATTTTTTGTACCTAAAGATAACGTTC
>CALVEV010000006.1 GCA_944326685.1 Candidatus Gastranaerophilales bacterium | reverse complement strand
CATACTTCATTTGGTCCCAATTTGCGCCCCAAGAATGTTCAGTTACTGATTTATTTAATGAAAAATGAGTTGTATCTCGAGGAGAACATATACCATTCGCATCTTTAGATGAATGATGTTGTGTAATAATTATTCCATTATGAGGGAAATAATCAGTTCTATGAACCATAACTAAACTTTCAGGAGTAATTGGACTATCTAATGAAAATTGTGGTTTTAAAGTTGTATCTTTAAATAGTGAAACATCATAATTTTGAATTTCTGGTTTTGATGATAATAAATCGTTAACAAGAACAATATTCTTTATTGCATCTGCACCTGCTTTGCTTATTACAAATGGATCTGATGTTGCCTTATTTGTATTTTTTTTTATATTATTAGAATTATTTCTTTTACTATCATCTAAAATCGCAATATTTTTTGCTTTAAATTTGGGGGAATATATAAATTGCTGCACTATCATATTACAAAACCATAAATTAAATAAATACTATTATATTTATTTAAAACTAAAGAAAATTTTTTTTGCTAGTAAAGTAAAACTATATTTATCAATTTATATTAACTTATATTTACCCCTAGTAAGGTTTTTCGACTACTGATGCGTGAGCATAATATTCCAATGAATCATCTAAGGATTCTAAGTCCATCTCTACACCATACTTTTTCTGTAAAGCTAGCTCTATCAAATAATCTGCAAAATGCGGATTTTTTGGCAAGAATGAGCCATGCAAATATGTTCCAAATACGTTCTTATATCTTGCACCCTCAGTCTTATCTTTACCATTATTACCTTTTCCAATTATTATATGTGATATTGGTTTAGTATTACCATTCAAATATGTTAAGCCACTATGGTTTTCAAATCCTACGAGTGTTTTTTTCTTCAAATAATCAACTTCTGCTGTTACATTACCTATAAACCTATTTGAGCCTGCAACAGTATAAACATCAAGTAATCCAATACCTTCTAACCTTTCACCGTCATGTGGTTGATAATAATTACCCAAAAGTTGATACCCGCCACATATTGCTAGAAATACAGCATTCAAATTTTGTTCGTTCTGCAAAAAGGCCTTATTCTTTTGGAGCTCTTTGGCAACAGCTATCTGTTGCATATCCTGACCTCCACCGATAAAGTACATATCATGTTCTGACATTGGATCACCAATTTCTATCTCATCAATTGTAATCTCAATATCTCGCCATTCACATCTTTTTTTAATCGTTAATACATTACCTAAATCACCATATATATTTAACATTTTTGGATATAAATGTGCTAATCGAATTTGTCGTTTCATTATATGTACTCTTTTCTCTTACAATTAATCTGATTCTTTTACTGCTCGATAAAACTCACTTGCGATAAGTTGTGAGTATCTATTCTTCTCATTAACTGATATCAACAACCTTTGCTCTTTGGGATTAGAATCATTAACAGCTATAATCCCTGTTACTCTACTTATTGGAAGTTTTGTAACCTTAGCCGTAAATTTTACATATGGAAGATTTTTTCCATAAGCATAAATATTACCTCTACCTAATATCTCTATCTCACTTACATTTGAGGATTGATATCTAAATTTTTGGCTTAAATCATCAAGTTTTTGTTTAACTCCATCTGTTTGAATGTCTTCTCTTGTTAAAAGTTTTTTATGACCTGAATCAAGAACAATCATTCTTTGCCCAGATGCTCTATGTTCGCCTAATACAGCCTTGAAACCGAACAAATTTACTGCTGTATCAACATTGAATTCAGGGTTTATCTGAGAAAAATCTCCAACCTTTTGAATTGTTTGTTCTGATTTTTCTTTAAAAAAGTTTGAACAATTTGAGATTAAATCATCAAAAACATGCGCATTATAAAGGTTATTCAACCCTGCTAAAACTAAAACAATTATTATTGCGTTAAAAATATTTTTAAAAAATCTAAACATAGTTTTCCTACTTCTTATCTTATTGTATAATTATAGTCATGACAAAAGGGGAAATCAATCATATTAATAGTATAGATGTAAATCCGGAGGATACATCACCTGCAATGAAGCAGTATCTTGAAATAAAGCAACAAAATCCGGATACTTTATTGCTTTATAGAATGGGTGATTTTTATGAAACATTCTTTGAAGATGCACATATACTATCAAGAGAATTAGAATTAACATTAACCGGTAGAGATTCAGGCGCAAAGCTTGGACGAGTTCCTCTTGCTGGAATTCCTGTTAAAGCTGTTGATAACTACCTTAGAAAACTTGTAGAAAAAGGTATCAAAGTTGCTATATGTGAGCAATTAGAAGACCCAAAACAAGCAAAAGGGATTGTAAAAAGAGGTCTTGTAAGGGTTGTTACCCCTGGAACAATTATAGAAAATGACTTCCTTGAACAAAATAGCAACAATTACATTTGTTCTATGTTTGAAGAAAAAGGAATTTACGGTTTTGCATATTCAGATGTAAGTACAGGTGAGTTTAAAGTTACCCAAGCACCATTAAATCTTATATTATCTGAGCTTGCAAGAATTAAACCTTCTGAAATAATTGGGCCGTCTATTGCACAAAAAGCAATGCCGTTCCAAATTGTTCCTGACGAAAAGCTTAATCTTCCTGATGAAATTGTAGCAAATTACAGATGTTCAAAAGTTCCTGCCAAAATATTTGAATCTGATTTTGCAAAAACAAATTTGAAAAATGCAATGAATTTAGCGACTCTAGATACATTAGGTTATGACAACTGTAAATTAGGATTTAGAGCAGCTGCTGCATTATTAACATATATTTGGGAGAACTTAAAATCTTCGTTCCCTAAAATTGATACAATAGAACAATATGAGCTATCACAATATGTTCTTATGGATTCAAGCACTAGAAAAAATCTTGAACTAGTTGAAACACTAAGGGATAAAAACAAATATGGTTCACTATATTGGGCAATCGATAGAACAAATACTAATATGGGTACAAGATTACTAAAATCCTGGATTTGCCAGCCATTGAAGAAAATTTCTGAAATAGAAGCAAGACAAGAGATTGTTGAAAAACTTATTGATAATGATTCATCAAGAATTGAAATTACAGAAACTCTTAATCAAATATACGATATTCAAAGGCTTGCAACCCGTTTAAGCAGTACAGTTGCTTTACCAAAAGATTTTCTAAGTCTAAAAGATTCACTTTTAGTATTGCCTGATTTGCTTAAATTAGTCAAAGATTCTGACATCGCTATATTTGATGGAATAGAAGATAATATCCCACAATTATTTGATTATGCGAAAATAATCGAAAAAACGATTGCTGAAGATGCTCCTAACGTTATAAAAGAAGGTGGGGTTATAAAATCAGGAGTTGATGAAGGCTTAGATTACTTAAGAGATTTGCTAACAAATGGTACTACTTGGATAGAAAATTTTGAGCAACAAGAAAAAGAAAAAACAGGAATAAAAAATCTAAAAGTTGGATTTAATAGGGTTTTTGGATACTACATTGAGGTTACAAACTCATTCTTAAATCAAGTTCCACCTAACTATATTAGAAAACAAACTCTTACGGGCGGAGAAAGATTTATCACTGATGAATTAAAGAAACATGAAGACGATGTTTTATCAGCACAAACTAAAATTAATGAATTAGAATACAAAATCTATTCTGATTTTAAAACTTATTCAAAAGAGTTTGTAGAGCTTATAAGAAAAGTTGCAGAATGTATTGCTCAATTAGATGTTTTAACATCATTTGCAACAACAGCATTAGAAAACAATTATGTTAAACCTGAGCTTAATGAAACATCTGAATTTGTTATCAAAAATGGGCGTCATCCTGTATTAGAAAAAATTCTTCCATTAGGAACATATGTTGCAAACGATTTAGAATTAAATGATTCTATTGAAAATAATTCAACTCGTTTTATGATTCTAACAGGGCCTAACATGGCAGGTAAATCAACATATATGCGCCAAAATGCACTTATTGCAATCTTAGCTCAAATAGGTTCTTATGTACCTGCAGATTATGCAAGAATTGGGATTGCTGACAAAATATTCACAAGAGTTGGCGCAAGTGATGATTTAACTTTAGGACAATCAACATTTATGGTTGAGATGGTTGAAACAGCATATATCCTAAACAACGCAACCGAAAACAGTTTTATATTAATTGATGAAATTGGTCGTGGTACAAGTACATATGACGGTGTTGCAATTGCTTGGGCTGTTGCAGAACATATTGCAACTAAAATAAATGCAAGATGTATTTTTGCAACTCATTACCACGAGCTTAATGTAATGACAAAAACTTACCCACAAATTAAGAATTATAGAATTACAATAACAGAAGAAGACGGAAAAATTGAATTCTTAAGAAAAATTGTTCCAGGTGGTGCAAGCAAGAGTTATGGTATCCATGTTGCAAAAATGGCAGGATTACCAAGTGCTGTAATCGAGAAATCTCAATCATTAATGAACAAAATGCAAAAAGACTTCTCAAAAAATCTTTCAACAAAGAAAAAATATGCAGACAAGCCAGAACTTGTTCCTCCACAATTAAACTTATTTGGTTCATAAAAAATAGGTTGAATAAAATAATTATCCAACCTATCTGTAATACATTCTATAAAGTTGTTTTATACTGCTGTTAAACCGTGTAAAACCTGATTGTTTATAGCCATTTGTTTCATTTGGTTATCAACAATTTGTTGTTTTTCAACCTGCGATAGTTCCTTACCTTTTTGTTGCCTATCCATAGCAGCTACATTAGCAGGTTTAACCTCTTGAGGGTTAGTTACAGTGGTAGGTTTTACTGTTTGAGAGTGACTAGGTGCATTTACTTGTTGTGCATTTCTAGCCTGTGCAGCTTGAGCTTTTGCATCTGATAATTGAGAGTTAAGAGCGACTCTTTCTGACATGGCTTGCATGTCACTAATTTTTCCATTCCTTAAATCATCAGTAACTTCATTGCGTTCAAGCTTAATTTGGTTGACACGTTGTTGATTTACAACAGGTGGAACAGCAGATACGTATGGTCTAAAACCACTTATTGCTTGTACCATTCTCCACTACCTTTCACTTTAACTTTACACACATGTATACACTTTATTAAAAACTAATGAAGCCTTATTTTTGCTAAATAAGGCTTCATCTTTTACATTTCTTATTGTTCTGCAAGTTTTTCTCGAACTAGTTTTTCGACTTCTGCAAGTAACTCAGGATTTGAATTCAAATATTCTTTTGCTTTGTCACGACCTTGACCTAGTTTTTCATCATTAAAACTAAACCAAGCACCGGCTTTTTTAACTATATCTAAATTAACTGCAACATCAAGAATATTTCCTGTCTTACAAATACCTTTTCCAAATATAATATCAAACTCAGCAGTTCTGAATGGAGGAGCTACCTTATTTTTAAGAACTCTTACTCTTACATGGTTTCCAACGTCCATTCCATCGCCTTTTAAGCCTTCAACACGTTTGATTTCCATTCTTACAGATGCATAATATTTTAAAGCATTACCACCTGTTGTTGTTTCAGGGTTTCCATACATAACACCAATTTTTTGTCTTAATTGGTTAATAAAAATTACAGTCGTATTAGTTTTTCCAATAACACCTGTTAATTTTCTTAAAGCCTTAGACATTAATCTTGCTTGTAATCCCATTTGTTGATCTTCCATTGTTCCTTCAATTTCTGCTTTTGGAACTAAGGCAGCAACTGAGTCGACAACAACGATATCAACAGCACCTGACCGAACTAATTCTTCTGTAATATCTAATGCTTGTTCTCCAGTATCAGGTTGAGAAATTAACAACTCATCAATATTTACACCTAGATTTCTAGCATACTCTGGATCAAGAGCATGTTCTGCATCTACGAATGCTGCTATACCACCTCTTTGTTGACATTCTGCAACAATATGTTGAGCTAAAGTGGTTTTACCTGATGATTCAGGTCCATATATTTCAATAATTCTTCCTCGTGGAATACCACCTATACCCAATGCAACATCTAATGCCAATGCACCTGTTGGAATTGCATCTACATTAACTGTTGTTTTATCTCCTAGGCGCATTATTGCACCTTTACCAAAATCTTTTTCTATTTTTTCTATCGCTAATTTTAAGGCTCTGCCTCTTTCATCTGTGGTATTAGCTGCAACTTCTTCTTTAACAACCATACTATCTTCCCTTATATTATTTAAAGTAAAATATCATCCTCTTGTTTTTTTACATATAAGCCAAAAGCGAATGGTTTATATGAATTTAGAGTATTTTTTAATCTATAATTTTCTTTGTTTAATTCATTAACTTTGTTTTTCAAGTTTTCATTTTCTGTTTTGCAACGAATAAGTTCTACTACAACTTCGTCCATGCCTTCAAGTCTTTCATCTAAAACTTTTGTTATTGAATCTGTTATTGACTCAGTTATAGATGAAGTCATATTATCTTCCATTTTTTGCAAAGAAGATAATAATGTATTTACTACAACTTGAGAAGACGATTTTGGCATCAAAGACTTAGACTCTTTTGCCTGTTTCAATAATCGTGCCTCTTCCATTGAAAAATATGTTTTACCATTTTCATCTTTCTTTGGAACAATTGATGCTTTTCTACAAAGTCTTACTATTTCCATATTATCAGCATTCAAAATCTTTCTTAAATCTTGAGGTGACAATACTTTATCTAACATTCCCTCATTAATCACAAAAATCTCCTCTCAACTTCCACTAGTATACAAAACAAATACTTCTATTTCCATGTTTTGTAACAAAGATTTAACGATTAATAGAATTATAACCGTTTTGTAGTTGTGTTTTCAAATATAAATCTACCCCCACTCATTGCCAACATTTTTAATGAGCAAGAACCATTATTTTGTTTATCTATTACACCTAAACTCGTTAAACGTGCTGCAAAAAATTCGTTTAAATCTTCATTTGCAACGAATAAACTACATTCAGGTGTACATTCACCTTGCGTAAATGGACATTTTTTTACCATGACTACCACCTTTTTAAATAATTATACAAACTATTTAGCAGAAATATATCCGTTAATTGCCGTATATGCGGCAACATATGGTGAGGCTAAATAAATTTGACCGTTTGTATTGCCCATTCTTCCTTGGAAGTTTCTATTTTGAGTGGCCAAACATACTTCTCCATCTCCTAAAATACCGGCATGAACACCAACACAAGGGCCGCAACCAGGTGGCAATATTTGAGCATTTGCATCAATAAATGTTTCTAGTAAACCTTCTTTCAATGCTTGTTTATAAACAGTTGGAGATGCAGGACATATTAACATTCTCACATCTGAATTAACCTTTTTATCTTTTAAGATACTTGCAACTACTCGTAAATCATCAATACGACCGTTTGTACAAGTACCAACGTAAACTTGGTTTACTTTTACATGTTCTTTTTCTAATTCATCGACTGTTTTTGTATTATCTACAGTATGAGGACATGATACTGTATATTTAATATCTTCTGCTTTTATATTTATTACTCTTTCATATATTGCATCTTTATCAGGAAGTATCTGAGAATATTTATCTCCTCTTCCTTTTTCTTCTAAATATGCTTTTGTTTTTTCATCAGCAACAAATAAACCACATTTAGCACCTGCTTCGACAGCCATATTAGCTAATGTGAAGCGTTCAGACATTTCCATATTTTCAATAGTATCACCACAGAACTCTAATGCTTTATAAGTTGCACCATCTGCACCAATCATTCCGATTAAATGAAGCATTAAGTCTTTTGAACAAATACCTGGATTAAATTTACCTGTAACAACAATTTTGAATGTAGCAGGAACTTTTAACCAAGTTTTACCTAAAGCCATTGCAACAGCTACATCAGTTGAGCCCATGCCTGTAGCAAATGCACCTAAAGCTCCTGATGTACAAGTATGAGAATCTGCTCCAACCAAAACTTCACCAGGATTAACATAAGATTCTATCAATCTTTGGTGACAAACTCCTGCACCTGTATCAGATAAAATAGCTCCATACTCTTTTGAAAACTCTCTTAATACCATATGAGTATTAGACAATTCTTTTCTTGGACTTGGAGATGCGTGGTCTATAAATAAAATTGTTCTTTCAGGATTATTTAATTTGGATTTCCCAATTTTCTTAAACTCTTGAACCGTTAAAGGACCTGTACCATCTTGAACAGCACAAACATCTACTTTTGATATTACTAACTCTCCGGCATGAACATTTCTACCAACATGGTTAGATAGAATTTTTTCTACTAATGTTAAACCCATTTATCTTAATCCTTCCTTTTTATTCCTATATTATGTGTCTTGGTAAAGTTAACAGATGAGCATCTACCCTATCTTTTATAGCTCCTTCTGGGCAATAATAAGGTGATACAGTCATAACTTTAGCAGCGATATCAGGATAATAGTATATAAATTTTAATTCACTTTCAGTTAATGGTTTTTGAGTGTGAACGTTTGCATAACGAGCCAATTCCAAAATATTTCGAGCTTCATGTTCATCGTGAAATTCAAGTTCTAACTTATCATATACATTTCTGAAACCTTTAATTCCACCATATTCACCTGTAGTAATCATACGACCGGTTTCAATAATTTCTGGTTCACCTCTTCCAAGTTCTTCAAAATCATATAATTCATAATTTCTTCTATCTTTCAAAGCTCCATCAGCATGAATACCTGATTCATGAGCAAAAGCATTATCTCCCACTGCAGGTTGATTAATCGGAATATCTACTCCAAATGCATAAGCTGTATATTTAGCTAATTTCCAAGATTTACTTAAATCAATTTTTGGATCAATTTGATATTTACTATTTTTAAATCCTGCGGATTTTAAAATAGCTAAAAGACAAGAAACTAAATCAGCATTACCTGCACGTTCGCCCATACCATTAATTGCTGTATTAATATAAGCATCAACACCTGCATCAATAGCTGCTTTGGCACCCATTACTGAACAAGCTGTTGCCATTCCTAAATCGTTATGAAAATGCATTTCTATTGGCATTTGTGTAGCTTTGGCTATTTCATAAATTCGATCATAAGAAGTTTTAGGATCTTCATACCCTAAGGTATCACAATATCTAAATCTATATGCACCTGCTTTTTTAACTTCTTTTGCTAATTTAATCAAGAAACTTAAATCACTTCTTGATGCATCTTCTGCATTCACACCAATGATTTCTGCACCTTTATCAACAGCTGCTTCTACGGCTTCTACTGTCATTTTCAAAATATCATCCGGTGATTTCTTGCCTAGATACTTACCATATATCATCTGTTCTGAAGTCGATTGTGATAAATTACAATTTTTTAATTTGGGAACATTTGTAAATGATTTTTCAACATCGCCCGCTACAGCTCTCATCCAACCTGATAACTTTGTATTAGTGATAACATTGCGTTCTACAAGCTCTAAATTAGCATTTAAATAATTTAATTCGTGCATTGTTGTAGGGAAACCGAATTCTGATTGAGTAATCCCCATATCATCAAGCATAAGATTAATTATTGTCTTTTGAAGCTTTGCTAAGCCTAATCTTGATGTTTGTACACCATCTCTGTTTGTTACATCTACAAAATAAATTTTATTTTCCATAATATTCCCTCTCAAAAGAACATTATACACAAAAAAATCCGTTGCTCAATAACAACGGATTAAGTTTATATTAAGATTTTAAATTATTACTTATTAGCCCTTATTAAAGCCTTAATAAATTTAAAAGCTTTTACAGGAAAAGATTCTTTAACAATATTCCTTTGAGGTAAAGTTACTTCTCCAGTTTTTAAATAATGCTGGTATCTAGCTCTAGTTTGTTCCATTTCACGTTCAATTGTTCTAAATGGTTTTGTATTTTTTGTTGGATTAAATTTTACACCTAACATATAAAACCTCCTTAACACTTTTCATAATACCAATGAATAAATTATTTTGCTATTTTAGTTAAGATTTGTAACAGTTTAATTAAAAATACTAAAGTTCTTCTTAAAAATGTCGTCAATAAATTTGTCAATAAAATGGAAAAAATAGGGGTCTGGATATGGTATCAATAAACGGTATTAATGGAATCAATCAATATCAACAAATGAATCAGGTAAATGCTATTAAACCTGAAACAAGACAAGAATTACAAGCACTTGGAATTAATGCTCAAAACATTAAAACAGAAGCTCAAGCTCAAGAAATTATTAAACAATTCCAAGAATTACAAAATGCACAAAATCAAATAAAAAATGTTCAAACTCCGCAAAATGTTCAAGATATGCAACCAACCCAACAAGTTGGCAAACCAGAAGAATCACAACAAACTCAAGCATTTGCAGGAGGTCAAGCTGGAGCTATTCAAGGTCAACCTCAAGCATTCCAAATTGCAAATGAAATCACAGCTCAGTTAAACAGACTTAAACTAGGATTAATTTAATAATAACTAACCTTCACATAATAACCTACACACACAAATTAGGCTTGCTACATTAGTAAGCCTTTTTTATTGTAAATTTTTATTTACAAACTAACAAAAATATTCTTTTGCGAGTATTATTTAAACAGTTGGATTTATTATTTAACAACTATTATCTTATAGGAGTATGTATGAGTATTCAGTTAACAAACTCAACCAACAACATCGCTTTTCAAGGACAAACAAAAAAAACACCTCGTGGTAATAAGTATGAAGTGACTCATATGGGTAGAACTACAGGAGGAACTGTAGGGTTATTATCAGGAGCATTAGCATCTAAATTATTAGCAAATCAACTTAAACTTGAAAAAGGTAAAAGCACAGAACCTTTAAGAATGTTTATAAGATCTCTTAATAATATGGGAAAAGATTTAAATCATTTTGGACCTGTAAAACATAGAGGTGCAATCAAAAAAGGTATTCAAACCTTAGCAATTGGAATTTCTTTAGTAGGTATGTTTGTAGGTGCTGCGATTGGAGGAACAATTGATAGCCATAACAACCAAAATAGAGCAAAAGCTGCAGATAAAGCAGCAAAAGAAAATCCATAATTGATTTAAAAGCGAGATAAAAAGACCGACTTTATGTCGGTCTTTTTTATGAATTATATTTTTTATTAACAAATTCAATATCTGATTTATAAGTAACTTTTATATTGTCTTCACTTCCTGATATTATATGGATTTTTTCATCTGTATAATTTATAACTAATCCACAATCATCTGTTACCATACATTTTTCATCTAATGCAGCTTTTTTATGAGCTTCTTTTATCAATCTAAGTTTGAAGCATTGAGGTGTTTGTGCACGACATAATAATTTCCGAGGTGGAATACTTGTAATATTTGCTAACTCATCTATCATTAAAATTGTATCAGTTGATGGGATTCCAGCACATACAGCATTATATTCGTTAAGAGCTTCTATACAATTAGATATTATTTGTTCACTTACCAATGGGCGAACAGCATCATGAATCAAAACATTAGCATCATCATCATTAATTGCATTTATTCCATTATAAGAACTATCTTTTCTTGTTTCACCACCTATAATTACATTCGAAACTTTTGAATATTTGTTAGTTAATTCTTTAACCTTATCAACATAATCTTGACTGGTTACAAGAATAATTTCATCAATTAATTTGTGATTTTGAAAAGCTTCTACAGTAATTTCAAGAATAGTTTTATTACCAATCAATGCAAATTGTTTAGGGTAATCTAAACCACACCTTTTCCCTGAACCAGAAGCTAATAATAATGCAATATTTTTCATAGTTAAATTATACTATAAAATATCTGATGCTTTTATAAAAGAATTGATAAAGTTATTTACATCATCTTCTTTTAAACTATCAACCTTTCCACCTGCTCTATCAGCATGGCCTCCAGCTATTAAATCAGGATTGATATTTTCTTTTATATAATCAATAAGTTTTAATGCTGAGTTACTTTTAGAATGAATACTCATTCTATACTCATTATCTTTTTGATAAAAAGCAATAACTGTATCCACATTTTTCATTTTTTGTTTTTGCTCATCAGATAACATCTTAACTTTTTGACTATTCGTAGAAACCTGAACTCGCAAATCTTTTAAAATTTCAGATGTTGTTGGTGTATCCATACCAACCTTTTTCCATAGTTTATCATTAGTAGGAATTACAACATATGCCATTTTTCCATTTCGAGAAACTTCTAGCTCTGAATATAATTTTTTTTGTAATTGTTTTTCATCTATTGTTAATCTAGCCAATGGATCTAAATGAGTGTATATTTCTTGTTTATCTTTATTCCCCAAAGACTTATCAAGTTTATTAAATACCTCTAACGAATTTTTATCATTTAATAGTTTATCTGTTTTTATCAAATTATAACCTTTTTCAGATTTATTAAAAGTCACCAGCCCTGATTTTTTATAATCACTTACCATCCCACAATATAAATTCTTCTTATCTTTTTGTGATAACTTCTCTCCTACCCCTTCAAAAAATCTGGTTAATACACTACAACAAGATTTTGCAGAATCGTCAACATAAAAATCTCCATTTAATATATTAGATGGAGTATGATGATCATAACCAATTACATTTTGAGGTAAATTGTTTTTAAATAAATCACAATATTGTGAAGATAGTCTTTCTTTAGAATTAAAATCTAAAACAATTGATTTATCAGGGATAACTCTATCTGAGCCCTTTAATTTATACTCTTTTGATGGAAAATATAATTTTTCAACCTCAGCTTGGGGAACACAAATTTTTACATCTTTTCCATTTTTTGTAAGCCAATTATAGAAAACTTTTGCAGAATTTATTGTATCTTCATCTGCAGATGAATGACAGTAAATATCAATTTTACGAATATTTTTATCTAATAACTCATTTTTAGTTTTATCTATTATTGATTTAGGAATAGGTTTTGCTCTAAATCCAATATTAGAATGCATTGAAAAATTTTCCATATTTTAATAACAAATATGAAACTATTTTTTTGCTAAGAAAAACAAAATATTAAAATTATTAACAAAAATTTACATTTTTTTTTATTTAATTTTTGACATTTTTATATAAATTTCAAGGAAAAATATCACAATTTTATAAAAAAACGTGCAATTTTTCACAAAAATATAAAAAAATATGTAATTTACTCTCAAAAAGGAAAAAATATCTATAAAGTATATATTGACAAATTCAAAAAAAAAACTAAACTTAAAAGAATGTAAAAAATAAATGTAATTAGTACACTAATTTAAGTAAAAAAGGAGGCTTATTACATGAATGTAACTTTCAGAGCAGGAGTTATAACTCCACAAACACAAGACAATCAACCAAAAATGAACGAAGCAAAAACAACAAATGTCACATCAACACTTAATCGTGCAAAAAGTGCTAATGTTCTTGTTGACAAAAATTATGGTTCGCTTCAAGTCAAACAAATGAAAGTCGCATTCAAAGGATTACCTGCACCATTACCTAAAGGACCTTCTTTAGGTGAAAAAATTACAGGGCTATTTGATATTTTAAAATCAAACGAAGTTATTCTTGTTGGTAAAAACTTAAGAAAATCTATAAAAGATTTAGAAACTCATCTTGATGAAATGGATAAAGCAAAGAAAAAAACTTTATCACCATTCAGAAAAGTTATAAAGAAAATTTTCTTTGTTGAAGATAAAAATATTGAAAACACAATGGGTTTTACCAGAAATGGTGCAGATAGAGAATTTACCAATATGAGTCAAAGGGTTCATTTTATAAATGATGCTAAGACAAAGGAACAATATTTTATTAAACCAAATGAAACAATTTATTTGTCACCTAATGATTCTTTGAGAACACCTGAAGGGAGTATTATTAATTTTGATGCAAACACAAAAACTATTCCGAATAATATAAAAGAAGAATATGCAAAAGTTATTGATATGACAGAGGTAACAGAACCTACAATAAAACAAATAAATAAAAGAAATTTGAACAAATTGAGTATTGACCCAACAAAAGCTAAAAAACCTATAATGTTTAGTGATGTAGGCGGAATGAATGACGCAATTCAACAAATGAAAGAAGTTATTGTTTATCCAATTAAACACCCTGAAGTAAAAAGTCCTAAAAATATGAATAAAGCTATATTGTTGGAAGGCCCTCCAGGGACTGGTAAATCGTTATTAGGAGAAGCTACCGCAAATGAAAGTAATGCTTACTATAGATATATCAAAGGTTCAGAGTTAGATTCAAAATTTGTAGGAGAATCAGAAGCTAATGTAAGAGCCGTAGTTAATGAAGCAAGACAAAACCAGCCAGCAATTATTTTTATTGATGAAATAGATGCTGTCGCACAAAAAAGAGATGGCAACTCTGATACTTATGGAAAAAAAGTATTAAATACTTGGCTTGCAGAAATTAGCGAATCAGAAAAAAGAGGAGATGATATTTATTTTATAGCAGCAACTAATAACAAGAACTCCTTAGACCCTGCAATGACAAGGGCTGGACGATTCGGACAAGTAGTTCATGTGGGACTTCCTGATGAAACTGGTGTTAAACAAATATTTAACATACATCGTAAGGGTATGCCATTTGATGAAAAATTCAATGTTGAAAAATATTCAAAAGAACTTCATAAGAGAAAAGCAAGTGGTAGTGATATCGCATCTGCAGTAGAGGATGCCGAAAGATTTGCAAAACGAAGAGAAGGTATATATGAAAAAATTGACAATGGTACATATAAACCTGAAGATATGCAAAAACTTAGAATAAAAGATGAAGATTTTGATTTAGCACTTAAAGAACTTGAAAAGAGAAAAGCTTTAGAAGCTGAACAATTAAAAAATAATAACTTAGCAAGTGAAATTGCTGAATACAGAGCTCTTAATAAAGAAAGACGAGAAGAAATAGAAAAACTAAAAGCTCAAAGAAACAAACCTAGACCACAAATAGGTTTTAACGCAGATAGGTATAAAGATCAGAAAAAGTAATGACTAATAAACACTTCTTTACTACGGGCTCTCTCCCGTAGTTATTTTTTTGTAAATTAAAAGGTTACAACGATTTCGCTGTAACCTTTTTAATATTAAATATTATTCTTTCTTATGAAAAATATCTTTTTAGTAATCCATCAAAACCTTGACCATGACGAGCTTCGTCTTTAGCCATTTCGTGAACTGTATCATGGATTGCATCAAGACCTAATTCTTTAGCTCTTTTTGCAATTTCCATTTTACCTGCACAAGCACCAAATTCTGCTTCTGCTCTCATTTCTAGGTTTTTCTTAGTTGAATTTGTTAAAACATCACCTAATAATTCAGCAAATTTAGCAGCATGTTCTGCTTCTTCAAAAGCATATCTTTTGTAAGCTTCTGCAACTTCAGGATAGCCTTCTCTTTCAGCTTGTCTAGACATTGCAAGATACATACCAACTTCTGCGCATTCACCAGTAAAGTGAGCATTTAAACCTTCTAAAATTTCGGCATCAACACCTTTTGCAACTCCTACGATATGTTCTGTTGCATATTGTTTTTTAGTTTCATCAACTTCATTAAATTTTTCTTTTCCAGCACCGCAAACAGGGCATTTTTCTGGTGCAGCACCTTCTGCTGTATAACCACAAATTGTACATACAAATTTCATAACTGTTACCTCCAACTATATAATAGATAAAGCTCCTGAACTTTTAAAATATGCCGATGGCCACTCTGCCGAGCAAAATGATTAAGTATCATTTTGGGAGAGGGGAGAACCGGCACGTGCCGATTCGAGTTACTTCCACCGATATATTTTAATATGCCGATGGCCGGACTCGAACCGGCACGTGGTTGCCCACACAAGATTTTGAGTCTAGCACGTCTACCAATTTCATCACATCGGCATATTATTAATTTCAAAGTTCTCTTAAATAAGAATAGCAAAAAAAAATAAAATTACAATTATTATTTTGACTTTTTAAAAATCATCATTAAGGAATAATACATAAGGTGTGTCTATTTATAAAATAAACGGAGATAATTTATAATGATGAAATTTAGTAAATTATTTTACATTATTTTTATATTTATACTTAGCCTCTCACAAGTCCAAGCTGCAATTATGCAAGGCGGAGTTAGTGAGAATGATATCGCTAAATATAATAAAGTTATAGATAGAAATACAAAAACTCCAATTACAGGAGCTAAAATTAGGATTCCACAATCTGGATATACAACTTATACAGATAATTCAGGGAAATTTGCAATACCTGCTTATGTTCCTTCTAATACTATACTTTCTGTCGAAAAAGAAAGTTATAAACCATTTTCTATAACCATTACAGATAAAAACAATGGAAGACCATTAAATCTTTCTATTGAAAAATGTGATAAATTTGATATCGTAATTGATACTCAAATTTATCACATTGGTGATAATAACTATTCTATGGCATCAGCAAATGCCACTCAATTTAGAAGTAAGGCTGTAGGTCCTGTATACAGAAAGAACTTCTTTATGCCTGCAACAAGTAAAAACAGGCAAAACTATCTTGTTATAGGTTCAATAATCGGTATTGATACAGCTCTTGCAAGAGGTATGGGACAAAATAGTATTACAACATCTTTTGCAACACCTCCTAGTATATTCTTCAACGGACAAAAAATTGCTGAAATTCAAATTAATGGTGATAATCAAAAAATTAAAATCCCTAATTATTTAATCAAATCAAATCAAAAAAATGAAGTGAAAATTATGGCTGGAATAAACTTACAACAAACAGCTTATGTCGATTTTGATGATATTGAATTTATGAACCTTAACATTGAATAACATAAATTGCAATAATAGCATATGTTATGCTACCATTAAATTATGGAACATAAATTTAAACAACAAGTTTTTTATTCTGATACAGATGCTTATGGAGTTGTCTGGCATGGTTCGTATTTAAGATGGCTTGAAATGGGTAGAGTATATTTTTGCGAACTACTAGGATTAAATCTTATTGATTTAAAAGAAAAAGACATTGTAATGCCAGTTACAAACCTAAATGTCAGATATAAAGCATCTGCAAAATTGAATGATATCGTAACGATTAAAACTTCTATATCCAAAATAACTCCATTATCTATTATTTTCGAACAAACAATAATAAACGATGAAACAGGTCAAATATATATACAAGCAACTGTCGATGTTGTAGCTATTAATAATAGTGGAAAGTTATATAGAAGATTGCCTGAAGAATTAAAATCAGCTTTTGAAAAGATTAATAATGAGGCTGAGTTATGCAACGTTTAAATAAATTTATTGCATCATCAGGGCTTTGTTCAAGAAGAAAAGCTGATGAATTAATTGAAACAGGTCATGTTATTGTTAATGGGAAAATTATTAAAGAATTAGGTTTTCAGGTTTCGGAGAAAGACAAAGTTTTTGTAGACAAAAAACTTATAAGACCACAAAAACTTGAATACTATAAGTTCTATAAACCAGCAGGATATATTACAACTTCAGATGATGAAAAAGGAAGAAAAACTATATACGATATTCTTCCTGAAAATTATCAACATCTTAAACCTGTTGGAAGATTAGACAGAGAATCTACAGGACTTCTTATTATGACAAATGATGGAGAGTTAATAAATGAGTTAACACACCCATCAATTAAAGTGCCTAAATATTATATTGTAACAATTGATGGAAAAATAAACCAAAATCAAATAGAACAAATGGCTAAAGGGATTGAAATCGAAAAAGGTAAAATTGCTTACGCTGATATTCAAGTCCTTGAAATTTCAAATAAATCAACAATGATGCAAGTTATCCTATATCAAGGTATGAATAGACAGATAAGAAAAATGTTTGATTTTCTAGGTTTTGAAGTCCTTTCATTAAAAAGAGTTCAACATGCGACTATTTCTATTGAAGGCTTAAAAAAGGGACAAATTAAACCAATTAAACCTATTCAGATTCGAGAATTAAAAAGATATCTTGCCAAATTAGAGAAATCATAATGAAAAAAATTGCAATTACAGGTAATATAGCATCAGGTAAATCCCAAGCTGGAAATATTTTAAAAAATATGGGATATCAAGTATTTGATACTGATGATATTGCACATGATATTCTAAATAATTCCAAAGAAGTTATTGAAGCCTTTAAAGATTACGATATTTTAGAGGATTCAAAAATTTCAAGAAAAAAATTAGGAAATATTGTTTTTAACAATAAGGATTTAAAAACTAAACTAGAAAATATAATCCATCCTCTTGTAAAACAAGAAATTAATAGATTATTTAATGAATATTCTCAAGAAAAATATATATTCATAATTATCCCACTATTATTTGAAGCAAACATGCAAGATTTGTTTGATGAAATAATCCTAATTTATTGTAATGATAACCTAAGACTTGAAAGATTAATGACTAGAAATAATCTTACGAAAGAAGAAGCTCAGCTTCGAATAGATTCTCAACTACCCCAAGATGAAAAAGCTTCAAAATGTAATCATACAATCAACAATGAAACAACATTAAACGATTTAGAAATAGAACTTCAAAAATTATTCTAAGCTTGTTCTACAGGAACAAATATTCTCATATTTTGAGCTGTTCTTTGATTGTATGTACGACCATCACTACAAGCTGTACCATCTCCTAAAGTAACCTCAATATGTCCATGTTGGGAATTGTATCCTGCTGCACCTTTATCATAAACAACAATACATCCTGCAGGTAAATTTTTCAAATCAACACTTGAAGCAGATACTTCTTGGAAATTCTTATTGTTTGCTAATACTGCTCCCATTTGGTAAGCTGATGCAGTATGACCATTATATAAACCTGTTCTTTGAAGAGCTTGTCTTACATATGTTGAACATTTCCCTGTAAAACCTACTGAATGACTAGCAACATCTTTTGCAAATTTTTGACCATTTGATATTGAATATTTATAACCTTTTGCTTTCAAATCATCAAAACTTATAGCATTGTTATTTTTATTAAAATTAACACTTGCTGCATCAAAAGAACCTTTTACAGCGTTATATCTGTGACCTGATTGATACCCAGCAGTAGTTGCAATATATGCTAAGTTTAATTGATGTGTTAATGGATCTTCTATAAAACTGTCTTCATAACCAAATAATGCTCTTTGTTGTTCTTCTAAAGAACGTTGTAACATTTGTTCGTATTGTTCGTTTTCACGTTTTAAATCTTCTTTTAATTTTTCTAAATTAGTTTCTTGAACTTCTTTACGTTTTTGATATGCAGTTTTTGGTTCTTCTGAATTATTTGTTTTTTGAGATTGAGGACGAGAAACAACAGTCATTCCGAATGTTGTTTCCTGTGTTTGATTATTATTTCTTACACTTAATCCAAACATTAATTAATCCCCATAATATTCCCGTATATATATAAAGTTTTTTGATAATAAGAAATTGACTTTTTTATAAAATTCTATTTACAATTTGTAACATACTATTTAATTTTTTATTTATGATGTTTTATTACAATATGACTGTACAAAGTATTAATAATTTTAATAACATCCAAAATACAAATCAGCCAAAGAAAAAACATTTGACTGATAAATTTGAAACAAAATTAAAAAATTCAACAGATATGGCTGACTGTATTGCTGTTCCAAGAACAATATTTAAAGGTTATTTAGGTATTATGTTTGGTACAACATTAGCAGCAAGTGCTAATTTAATTAAAAAGCCATCTAAACTTAAAACCGGATTAAATTTAGCAGGTTTAGCTCTATCAACGTACGGAACTTGGGCATTTGCAAGACCTTATGTAATAAAAGGTGCTGTTCCAACTGTTAAACCAAATACTGATAAATAAATTAGTTTTCACGAGGTAAATATGCTTGAGTATAAGAATAGTCTTCTCTGAAACCAACTGTTCTATACATTCTTAAAGCTCCAAAATTATCAGTTTCAGTAGTTACATTTACTTCAGAGAAATTATATTTGCCTTGACGCATACTTTCAATAATAGTTTTCATAACTCTTTGCAACATTAAAACTGATAAACCAGTACCTCTATGTTGTTCAAGTACACCGACTAATGGAATATTTGCAATTTTACCACCTGTAACATTGGCAAATGCATAACCAACAGGCTCACCTTCACATAAAAGTACAGTAGTTGCACTTGGTAAAAACTCTCCATAAATACTGTTTACTATTTTATCAACAATATCTCTTGTTCCATCTAATGTTGTAAAACGTTGATCAAATAAAGCATCTGATGTTTGCTTAAATGTTTCGTGAATTATATTAACTGCAGATTCTAAATACTTGCTATTCCATGATACTAATTCATATTTTGGATCCATTTTAGTCGTATCTATATTGTCTAAAATCATTGAAGATAATGAATCATTCATAAGATATCTTAATACTATTAACCCCACAAACTTAAAACCAAAATGAGCAATATCAGGAGTATACTCCCCTTGAGATCCTAACATTGGATAACAAACAACAGAATTTTTACGTTCTTCTTTTGTATTCTCCATAAAAAATTTCATTAACTGATTACGTTTAGTTATCAAATCTTCCATACCTAAACAATGAATTAAATTTAATTCTACTGATTCAGATATTGCAGTTGAATAAACTAAAAATGCTGTTGGAATCATATTTTCTAATAAAACTATGCAATGTATAAGTTTTTTAGAAACGGCATCAATAAATTCATCATATGTTAATGGTGCAAGTTCAAATCTGTAATCTGATACCGCATGATTTATAAAATCAGAATAAACACCTTTAAATAATTTATATTTATCTTCTTGTAAAAATTCTACTTGATATGTTGTTTCTTGCATAATTAATTCCTTATAACATATGATGCATTTTTTCTTTTTTAGTTGTCATATAACGTTCATTATATGAATTAATTTCTGTTTTTATATTTACAACTTCATTTATAGTTAAGCCATAACCTTTTAAACCAATGATTTTCTTAGGATTATTAGTTAATAAATTAAAATTATTAAAACCTAAATCCCTTATAATTTGAGCACCAACACCATAATCTCTCAAATCTTCAGGGAAGCCTAATGATAAATTGGCATCAATCGTATCTTGACCATTATCTTGAAGAGCATAAGCTTTTATTTTATTTACTAAGCCAATACCACGCCCTTCGTGATTTCTTATATACACAACTGCACCTTTGCCGTATTCTTCAATCATTCTTAATGCTGCATGTAATTGATCATTGCAATCACACCTCAAACTATGTAATACATCACCTGTAAAACATTCGCTATGAACACGAATTAAAGGCACTTTATTTGATAAATCATCTTTAACAACTGCAATATGCTCATCTTTTGTTAATAAATTTGTATAACCATATATTTTAAAATGACCAAACTGAGTAGGTAAATCAGCAACAGCAGAACGTTCTATCAATTTTTCTGATTGCAATCTGTATGAAATTAAATCTGCAACAGAAATGAACTTAATATTATGCTTATCAGCAAAAGCTCTTAATTCATCTCTACGAGCCATATGACCATCTTCTGTCATAATTTCGCACATAGGTCCAGCAGGAATATGGCCTGCTAATCTTGCTAAATCAACAACAGCTTCTGTATGTCCAGTTCTTTGCAATACTCCCCCTTGTCTTGCTACACAAGGGAACAAATGTCCTGGACGTCTTAAATCTGAAGGTTGTGCATCAGGAGCAAGTGCAACCTCAATAGTTTTTGCTCTATCGTAAGCTGAAATACCTGTTGTAACCCCATATTTTTCTGCAGCATCAATACTTATAGTAAATGCTGTTTTCATTCTGTCACTATTTTGCTCTACCATTTGAGGTAAATCTAATTTTTCAGCTATTTCTGATGACATTGCCAAACATATTAATCCTCTTGCTTCTTGAGCCATAAAATTAATAATTTCAGGAGTAACCATTTGCCCTGAACAAATTAAATCTCCTTCATTTTCTCGCGATTCATCATCTGCTACTATTAAAGGCTTTCCTAGCTTAAAATCTTCTATTGCTTCTTCTATGTTGTCAAATCTGAATTCTGTCATCTATATAAAACCATTTTCTTTTAAAAAATTTTCAGTTATATTGCTTTTATTATCGTTCATTAATAATTTTTTTTCAACATACTTCCCCAAAATATCAAACTCAATATTTACAAAACTATTAGTTTTTAAGGTTTTTAAATTTGTATTTTCAAAAGTATGAGGTATTACTGCAATTTTGACACTATTATTTGTTAAATCATATATTGTAAGGCTTATTCCATCAATTGTGATTGACCCCTTTTTAATTATATACTGAGCATTACCATCAGGAATAGATATATTTAACTCATAAAAGTTTCCATTCTTATTTATATCAAGAATTTTTCCTACACAATCAATATGTCCTGAAACTATGTGTCCTCCAAATCTGGAAGTTGCAAGCATTGCTCGTTCAAGATTTACAGAATCATTTACTTGTAAATCTCCAAGCTTTGTTACACGCATTGTTTCATAAGACACATCAGCATTAAAACTACTATTATCAAATGATGTTACAGTAAGACATACACCATTAACAGCTATACTATCACCAATATTTATATCTTCTAAAATTTTTTTACAAGATACAGATATTGAATCCTTGTTAACAGAATTTATATGTCCAATTTCTTCTACAATTCCTGTAAACATACAAGAATTGTAGCATAATCTTATTTAATAATCTAGCTTGCTTTATCATCTCCAAAATCTTTTCCACCAACAATTCTCAAGTGACGATTTTCACCTTCACCTACTGAACGGCTTTCAAGATTATGTTGTTCAACCAACTCGTGTTGTAACTTTCGAATTTGCTGATTTTGAGGATTAAGTTCAATATGCTGAGCTCCTGCTAATATTTTATTGATGGCAATTTTAGCTTCATCAAGCGCTCGTTCAACATCATCATAATATCCGTGCAATACCTCTGATGCATCTTGAATATCCAATGCTTCTTTAAGAACTTTTTGAATTTGTGCCATAGAATTAGTTTTAATATAGAATATTTGAATCCTATATGTATTAGCAGTATTTAATACCTTTGCACCACCTTTGGCAAAATTCTTATGAGCTAAAACAATATCAGCATCCTCAACATTTCTTGTTAATTCAGCATTTAAATCAAGTCTTTCAATTACTTTCTCTACAATACTTCTTGATACTGCATATAAATAGATTTTTTTCATTGGTTTTACTGATTCAACATACTCTTTTCTTGAGAAAGAAAATTTTAAACTATCTTCTGCTTGTGGAAGTATTTTTTGCTCTAAATTATTTATTTCTTGTACTATATTGGTCTTATTTTCTTCAACCTTTGGAATTGTTTCTAAATTATACTCTTTATCGACTTTTCTTATTTCAGGTCTGATTGGCCAACCTCTTAAAATATAATCAACTGCCTCTGCAGCATCTTTATAAACAGCAAGAGTATTTCTATCTATAATTTCAATAACAATATCAAAAGTAGGCTGTTTTTCTCTTTCTAATACAGTTTTTTGAGAAGCTCTTCTTTTTGCCTCATCATCACCTAATGTTACAGACTGAATACCTCCAACTAAATCAGATAAAGTTGGGTTCTTAATTAAACTTTCCAATGAATTACCATGGGCGGTTGCAATCAACATTACACCACGTTCTGCTATTGTTCTTGCAGCTTGGGCCTCTGCCTCAGTACCTATTTCATCAACTACAATAACTTCAGGTGTATGGTTTTCAACTGCTTCTATCATTATATCTTTTTGATATTCCGGTTGTTTAACTTGCATTCTACGAGCAGAACCAATAGCTGCGTGAGGAACATCTCCATCACCTGCAATTTCGTTTGATGTATCAACTACTACAACTCTTTTATGTAACTCATCAGCAACTAAACGTGATATCTCACGCAATTTTGTTGTCTTACCAACCCCTGGACGACCTAAAAATAATATACTCTTACCCATTGTACAAAAATCTTTTATACAAGCTATCGTCCCTGTTACTACTCTACCAATTCTACAAGTCAATCCGACTATCTTATCTTGTCTATTTCTTATGGCACTTATTCTGTGTAATGTTCCAGGTATGCCAGACCTGTTGTCTTTGGTGAAATCTTGTAGGAAACCTGTGACATGCAATATATCCTCTGATGTGACCGTAGAATCCCCTAGCTGCATTATGCTACCATCTGCTTTTCTTACTTCGGGTCGTCTACCGATGTCCAACACAATCTCTATCACGTCTTCCAATGACTCAACCGATACGTTCCTCGTTACTTTTTCTGGCATTATTGCTAAAAGTTTTTCGAGATCGTTCTGCAACTGCAAATTGTTCATCAATTATCATCACTCCTTTTAGGATTATAACATATTTTTTAATTTTGCATATATACTTAAGAAGTTTTGAATCGATAAATCAATTTTTTGGGGGAATTTTGTCCGTAAAATTCAAATGCCTTACACTTATATTTTACATATATATAAAATATTTATCAAGGGGTAAATTTCTCTCTACGAGTGATTTGTTACATTCTGAAATGAGGTATTTTTTACACTTATTATTGTAAAGTTTTGTAAAATTATATCTAATATTTCTAAAGTATCTTTATTATATTCCGTAATAAAAAATGGATATGTAGTGTAAAGGAGTATTTATAATATGTACCAAAGCACATTTTGGCCGGGAGCCACAGATTTAAAAACAGAATTTGCACTATGGTGCAAATGGCTAAAGGAGAAGATTGATTATATTGTATTTAAAATTTATCAATACGAATCAAGACTTGAATAGGATATGTGTATCAATCAATACAAGGATTTTATTGTAAAATAAAATCCGAAAGCCGGTATGATAATACCGGCTTTTTAATTATTTACTGTTTCTTAAATGGTTTAATTCATCTTGATAAGGAGATAAATTAACTATTTTTTCAATAACTCCTGGAAGCTTTTCTAAAGTATAGTCAATATCTTCTTCTGTAGTATAGCGACTTAAACTAAATCTTATACTACCATGAAGAGCTGTAAAAGGTACTCCCATTGCACGTAACACATGACTAGGTTCTAATGATCCTGATGTACAAGCACTACCTGAACTTGCACAAATACCTAAATCACTTAAGTGTAATAATATAAGTTCACCTTCAATATATTCAAAACCAATATTTGAAGTATTCGGAACTCTATTACTTATTGATGAATTCAAACGAGCATTAAATACTCTTTTTAAAATACCAGTTTCTAATTTATCTCTTAATCTCTTTATTTCTGTAAGCTCATACTTTAGAGCATCTTGAGCTAAAGTCGCTGCAACACCCAAACCTACAATATAAGGTACATTTTCTGTTCCTGCCCTCATTCCTCTTTCTTGATGACCGCCAACTATTAATGGAGGAATTATAACATCTGATTTAACATATAATGCACCAATACCTTTTGGAGCATGAAATTTATGCCCAGATACACCCAATAAATCAATATTTGTTGATTTTAAATCAAAATCTAACTTTCCACTTGCTTGAACACCATCTACAAAAAACTTTGTATCAGGATTCTTTGATTTAATAATATCTGCAATTTCTTTAACTGGGAATATCACACCAGTTTCATTATTTGCCCACATTATAGACACCAAAGCTGTATCAGGTTTAATTTTTTCCTTTAATTCTTCAATATCAAGCTCACCACTTGAATTAACTCCAATATAGTCAACATCATATCCTTGTTTTTCTAATGTTTGATATAAATTTAAAACACAGGCATGTTCTACTTTAGTTGTTATAATATGACGTTTATTTTTATTAGCTGCTAGTACACCTTTAATAGCCATATTGGCACTCTCTGAACCGCAAGAAGTAAATATTACTTCTCTTTCAGTTTTTGCTCCAAAGAAATCTTTCATTTGCGCTCTAGCTTGAGCTATTGCTTTAGATGATTTTACACTAAATTGATACATTGAAGATGGATTTGCATATTCATCTTCTAAGTATGGTAACATTTCATCTAATACTCTCTTATCAACTTTTGTTGTTGCATTATTATCTAAATAAATAACCATATTAAACTTGTACAACCTCTATATTTTCACTAACTTTATCTTGTAATGTAGTTTCTACAAAAGACTTTAATGTCAAAATTGAATTTTTACAACTTGAACATCTGCCTTGTAATTTTACATATACTTTATTATCTTCTATATCAACTAATTCAATATCACCACCGTCTTTTTGAAGCTCTGGTGCAATGACTGTTTCAATAACTTTATTAATTTTTAAAATCATTTGAGCAGCTGATAATTTTGTTTCTTTTTTAGGAGCATGTTTTTCTAATATCTTCTTAATCGCGCCTTTACAACGTCCACAAGCTCCACCGGCTTTTGTATAATTAGTGATTTCATCAACTGTTGTTAATCCATTAACTTCAATAGCTTCAATGATTTGATGCTCTGTTACATTAAAACAAGTACAAATCACCTTTTCAGATCCTTCTGGAACATTTAAGACAACATAATCATCTCCGTAATATTTCTTTAATGCATCCTCTAATGCTTCATGTCCCATTACTGAACAGTGCATTTTTTCAGGAGGCAAACCTCCTAATTGGTCGGCAATATCTTTATTAGTAATTTTCTTTACTTCGTCTAAAGATTTACCAATAATCATTTCTGTAAGTATACTTGAACTTGCAACTGCAGAACCGCAACCAAATGTTTGGAATTTAGCATCAACAATTATTCCATCTTTTAATTTTATAAATAATTTTAATGAATCACCACAAGCTAAAGATCCTGCCTCTCCAATTAAGTCAGCATCGTCAATCTTTCCCACATTTCTTGGGTTTCTATAATGATCCATTACTTTATCTGAATAATCCCACATATTTTATACCTCGACTTCTGATACTATTTTAACACTAACAAAAATAAGGAAATATTTTAATCTACATTATTCTAATATTTTTACCAAAATATTAACTTATTAGTATAAACTTTTGTAAATAAAAATTTTAGCTTGAAATTTCAAATAAATAAAAAACTTTATAAATAAGTGAAGTTAATATTTGATAATGAAAGGAGCTTTATATGAGAAGAGATGGACCAGGAATAAGCGGTTTACCACATAATACACCAGGAATAAATTTACTTAAAGAAAAGATTAATGCAAAATTTGAACCCGTATCTAAAAAGGTATTTGAACCAGAATCTGATAATACTGCAAATCAAGATAAGGTAGAAAAAAATTCTGAAGGTTCTAGTCAAAATCTTATAATGACGCCATTATATAAAAAAGAACAAAATCGAATTCAAAAAGAAATTAAACGATTAGATGATCAAATAAAATATGCTAAAACAAATGGTGATGACATAGAAGCAACAAGACTTGAAACTCAAAAAGAATTGTACCAATCACGATTTGAAGAACTAGGTGCTAAAATAGCCGAAAATGAAGCTAAACTTATGGATCCTAAAAAAGGTTTAAGTGGCTCTGAAGAATCTAAAGATGTTGAAACAATGATAAAAGAGGATGAGGCTGCAGAACTTGAAAAAACTCGTCAGCAAACACTTAAAGAATTAGAAAATGCAGAAACGCAAAACAAAGAAAAAAATGTGCAACCTGATTTTGGTCTTTCTTAATAAAAATAAAAGCGGCTTTCCATTGAAAAGCCGCTTTTATTTTTTTATGTATTATATTTATTTCTTTACTGTACTTTTAAGATGTAATTCTCTTAATTGTTGTAATGAAGCTTCACCTGGAGCATCACTCATTAAACATTTAGCACCTGAATTTTTAGGGAATGCTATTACATCTCTGATAGAATCAGTTCTGCACAACAATGCAATCAATCTATCTAAACCAATTGCTAAACCGGCATGTGGAGGTGTACCATATCTGAATGCATTTACCATAAATCCAAATTTTTCTTGAACAGTAGCATCATCTAAACCTAATGCTTTAAATACTTCTTTTTGAACTTCTGGAGTATGGATTCTAACACTACCACCACCTAATTCAGTACCATTGTAAACAATATCATATGCAATAGAATTTACATGACCTAAATCACCATTTCTTAATTTATCCATATCTTCTAAATTTGGAGATGTGAATGGGTGATGCATTGCCATATATCTACCTTCTTCATCAGACCATTCAAACATAGGGAAATCAACAACCCATAATAAAGCATGGTCTTCTTCATTAATCATATTTAATTTTTTACCGAAGTATAATCTAAATCTACCTAATACATCGTAAACAACTTTTGGTTTATCAGCTACAAAGAATACTATATCTCCGTTTTGAGCATCTGCTCTGTTTTGAATTTCTTTGATTTGATCTTCTGATAAGAATTTCAATACAGGAGATTTAACTTCACCTGACTCCATATAAGTAATCCAAGCTAAACCTTTAGCACCGAATGAAATTGCTAAGTTTCTAACATCATCCATTTCTTTTCTTGAATAACCTGCAATACCAGGGATTTTAATAGCTCTAACAGTTCCGCCTGCTGCAATTACATCCTTAAATGCTTGGAAAGTAGAAGCTTCCATAATATCAGTTACATTGAATAACTCTAAACCAAAACGTGTATCTGGTTTATCAGAACCAAATCTATCCATAGCTTCTTGCCAAGTAATTCTCTTTAATGGTAATTGGACGTCAACACCAGCAGCCTTAAATGCAGATTGTACTAGACCTTCAACCATTGCAATTACTTCATCTTGATTAACAAAAGACATTTCTAAGTCAACTTGAGTAAATTCAGGTTGTCTATCAGCTCTTAAATCTTCATCTCTGAAACATTTAGCTATTTGATAATATCTTTCAATACCACCTACCATTAATAATTGTTTAAAAATTTGTGGAGATTGAGGAAGAGCATAGAATTTACCTTCTTGAACTCTTGATGGTACTAAGTAGTCTCTTGCACCTTCTGGAGTTGTTTTATTTAAAATTGGTGTTTCAACTTCTAAGAAATCTTGTCCATTTAAGTATTCTCTCATTGCTGTTACAACTTTATGACGTAAAGTTAAGTTGTGAAGCATTGGAGCTCTTCTTAAATCTAAATAACGATATTTTAAACGAATATCTTCTGAAACATTTTCATCATCCAATACAAATGGTAAAGTTTCTGCTTCTGTTAAAACATTAACATAAGTTGGATATGATTCAACTTCGCCTGTTGCTAATTTTTCATTATAAGTTTCATCAGGACGTTTTGTAACTTTACCTTTTACGGTGATAACAGATTCAGTTTTTAATTTTGAAAACACTGCATGTATATCAGGATTTATCTGAGGGTCTGCAACTAATTGAAAGAACCCAGATCTATCTCTTAATTCTAAAAATATAATTCCGCCTAAATCTCTTACACAAGATACCCAACCTGAAAGAGTAACTTCTTCACCTATATTTTTTGCAGTTAATTCACCGCAATTATTTGATTTTAATAATGTTTTCAAAATTCCATCTCCCTTTTCACTTCTTTACTGCTCTAAAATACTACCAAAAACATACTCAATTGTGAAGAGGAATATAAATATTTATGTACCTAACTTGTAACAATATTGTAATAATCTGTTATATACCGATATAAAGGATTGACAAAGATTGAAACAACCTTTAACATGAAGTAATAGAATTCAATTATCATTTGTGTACGAAAAGAAAAATATATTTATTATATCTATATGTGTTACTCTTCAATATTAAAGGAGAAGAAAAATGGCAACAGCTATAACTGAAATGAAGAAAGCTAAAACAGGCTTTAATGATGAATTCGAAAACTATTTAAAAAAACAATGCATTAAAACTACTTTTAACGGGTCACAATTAGAATCTTTCTCTTGGTATAAGAAAGTTTTAGGACTTATTTAAGTTTTAATGTTATCACAATAGAGCATAAGCTCTATTGTTTAGAACACGAGGGAATAATTTACAGATTGTGTTAGTTTAATTTATTTATGTGTAGGAGAGAAGGTATTAATTGAGTTTATTTCTAAGCTTAGTTATAAATTCAATAAAATTTGGATTGTCAAAAACATTTTCATCTAAAAATAACTTCCCTGAATTGTTTGTATCACTATACTGAATAAAAGAATTAATTTTATTATCTTTTAAATAAGTATTAAAAATACAGAAATCACAGTTATTTTGTGGAATTTCATAACATCCAATTATAGAATCAGTACCAAGTATTTGCCTAGCAGAACTAATATCAATACTATTAGGAGTTAAACTAATACCATCTGCACCTACTATTAGTGCAATATCTGCTCTATCTTTTATAATTAATGTAAAATCAAAGATAGAGTAGAGTTGCTTAACGTGTGCCGAAATTGCTAAAAGCTTATTAGGATAATTATTAGTTGCTAATTCTATAACATCAACACCTGATGAAATACATGCAGCTATTTTATCTAAAAGTTCTTCATTATTATATTTATCAACTAAAATCGATAAATATAATTTTTTACTACCTATTTTTAAATTTATATAATTATCTCTTAATTTATCATTCATTTTAAAAATCCAATTTAAAAATTAAAATTATATACTACTGATTATATAATAAAGTCTGTTTTTATTATTATAAAAAAAAATTATCCTGTAATTGGGTAAAATCTTATGAGTAAACTCAATTACAAAAAGCTCCCAATATCTGATTTAATATTGTATACTCAAAAAGCAGACTTAAAAGCAACTGCCGAATTGATTAGACGTATACAAAAAGATATTTATACTTTTTTTTGTCATTTATGCCAACCAAATGATTCAATATCAGATTTAACTCAAGAAACATTAATAAAAATTATTCAAAATATAGATAAATTAAAAAATATCGATCAGTTTAAAAAATGGAGCAATCGTATAGCTATAAATGTTTTCTATGACGCACTAAGAAAACGCAAAAGAGCAATAGATATTGTAGAATCTGATAGCCTCGATTTATCAATCATTCCGGATAAAAAAGGAAAACCTGTAGATAATTATCATTGTAAAGAATTAGAATGTAAAATTAAAGCTTGCATAATTAATTTACCAGTAAATGCAAGACTTGCAATTATATTAAGAGAACTAGAAGGACTTTCTTATGAAGAAATAGCAAAACTTACCAATACAAATTTAGGTACGGTTAAGTCTAGAATATCAAGAGCAAGAGAAAAATTACAAATAGATTTAGCAAATTATTTATAAAGGTTTAAAATGAGTATATCGTGTGAACAATTTGAAACATTAATGAATTTTTATTTAGATAATAAATTAGATGAGAAACTTCAGCAAGAATTTGAAAAACACCTATTGAAATGTAAAAGTTGCAGAGATAAATATAACACTTTTAAAAATATTGTTACTGACTTAAGAGAAACGTATAAAAAAATAAAAAATTACTCTTATGCAAATGATAGTAAAAGTAATTCATCAATTAATACAACAATTTCAGCATATCTAGACAATGAATTAGATATAAATGAAAATGTAAAAGTAAGAAAAATGTTTATATCAAAACCAGACATTAGAGAAAAAATAAAAAAAATATCACAACTAAAATTATTACTAAATTCTTCTTTTAATAAAACACAACCTAAACAGGATTATTCAAAAGAATTACTAAAAAAGATATATAGTACTGCATATAGAGAAAAAAATACAAGCCTGATTTTAAGAACTTTAACGTTCATAATACTTTCTTGTATATGGGTTATCATGTTGTTAGCTGCAATATCAGCTTAAGTTTCATCCACTTATATGAATTTGGATATAAATCTTGATAAAAATATATTTTACCCTTACAATATAGTTGTTAAATAAGATGAGAGGTAGAATAATGGCTACATTAGAACAAGATTTAGCTTTAAATGAAGGTATAATTACCCAAATTATTGGCCCTGTTGTTGACGTTGAATTTCCTCATGGGAATTTACCGGAAATTTACAACGCATTAAAAATTTATAATGATGATAGCTCTTGCTTAGTTGTTGAAGTACAACAAATGCTTGGAGCAAATAAAGTTCGTACAGTTGCAATGTCTACAACTGATGGACTTAAAAGAGGTATGAAGGTTATAAATACTGGCGAACCTATTAAAATCCCAGTAGGAAAACCAATTTTAGGAAGAATTTTAAATGTAATTGGCGAACCTGTAGATAATGCAGGTCCTATTGAAACTAATGATTATTTACCAATTCATAGACAATCACCTTCTCTAACTGAACAAAATACTGAAATAGAAATTTTAGAAACAGGTATCAAAGCTATTGACTTACTTCAACCTTACCAAAAAGGTGGTAAAGTTGGATTATTTGGAGGGGCAGGCGTTGGTAAAACTGTTTTAATCCAAGAATTAATTCACAACATTGCAATGGCACACAATGGTGTTTCTGTATTCGGTGGTGTTGGAGAAAGAACAAGAGAAGGAAATGACCTTTGGAATGAATTTAAAGAAAGTGGCGTTCTTGATAAAGTAGGTCTTATTTACGGGCAAATGAATGAACCTCCTGGAGCTAGAATGAGAGTTGGTTTATCTGCTCTTACAGCTGCTGAATATTTCAGAGATTATTCAAAACAAGACGTGTTATTATTTATTGATAACATTTTCAGATTTACTCAAGCAGGTTCTGAAGTTTCGGCTCTATTAGGTCGTATGCCATCAGCTGTTGGTTATCAACCAACATTAGCAACAGAAATGGGTGAATTACAAGAAAGAATCACATCAACTAAAGATGGATCTATTACATCTGTTCAAGCTATTTATGTTCCTGCAGATGACTTGACTGACCCTGCTCCTGCTACAACATTCTCTCATTTAGATGCATCTACAGTATTATCAAGACAAATTGCATCTTTAGGTATTTATCCTGCTGTTGATCCATTAGCTTCAACTTCTAGAGTATTAGATCCTAATATCATTGGAGAAGAACATTACAATACTACTAAGAGAGTTCTTGAAATCCTTCAAAAATATAAAGAACTTCAAGATATTATTGCAATCTTAGGTATGGATGAATTATCAGAAGAAGACAAAGAAACGGTTAATAGAGCTAGAAAAATTCAAAGATTTTTATCTCAACCATTCTTTGTTGCTGAACAGTTCTCTGGTATCCCAGGTAAATACGTTAAAGTGGAAGATACTATCAAAGGATTCCAAGAAATTATTGATGGTAAGCATGATGATTTACCTGAACAAGCTTTCTATATGGTTGGCACTATTGAAGAAGCTGTTGAAAAAGCAAAAACATTAGTTTAGTAAAGGTAATATTTATGCATTTAAAAATTATTACACACGATAAAATTATTTTTGATGATGAAGTAAGTGAAATCTATACAAAAGGTGTAGATGGAGAGTTTGGAGTTTTAAAAGGACATATTCCAATTATATCTGCACTTGACATAGGTGTTACTAAAGTTATCCAAAATGGAGAGTGTAAAGCATTCTCAACAATGGGTGGTGTTTTTCAATTCAAAAATGAAGAAGCAACTATTTTAACAGACACTGCGGAATCAGGTTCTGATATTGATATAACTCGAGCTAAATTAGCAAAAGAAAGAGCCGAAGCAAGATTAGCTGAGAAAACTGCTGATGTTGATGTTAAAAGAGCTGAAGCTGCCTTAGCTAGAGCTTTAGCTAGATTGAAGGTTGCAATGGTTCAATCACAAAAATAATTTTACTTTTTTAACATATTATTAAATAGCCTAAAGTTTATTATAAACTTTAGGCTATTTGTTAAATTAATATAATTTTTTAAATTAAACTTATTAATACTGTTACTACAGTCATTACAATTACACCAATAACTGCCGGAACAAATCCATTGATTTTGAACCCTGGTACAATATAACTAGCTAAAAGTAATAATATAGCATTAATAACAAGAGCCAATACTGTTATAATAATTGCATTTGTAGGTAAATTAATCATTAATAATAATGGCTTTATAAAAGTATTCAATAAACCGATGACAACAGCCGCAAGAAAAGCAGAACCTAAATTCTTAACTTCAATTCCTGGAACTAACCAAGCGGTAAACATTATAATTAGTGAAAGAACTAACCATTTAATAAAAAAATATAAATATACCACATAGACCTCCTTTTAGAATTTTTTCAACTATGATAAAAATTAATAGTGACTAAATGATAATATCAATTATTCTTATGTTATATTTCTAATCAAATTCTATAAAATAATTAAATATAGATATATTATCACCTACTTAAGAATTAATCTTCATCTTCATCTGCTTCAGCATCTAACATTTCTTGCTCATCTTCTTCTGTTTTGTAAATTTCCAATTTTGTAAAAGCAAAATCTAAATCTATATTTAAACATTCACCTTGTTCCCAACCAAGTTGTTTTAAATATTCTTTTGGAATTTTTACATATAAATTATCATCCCAATAAACTAATTTTGTTTTCATAATCAAATCTCCTTTGGCTATTTATATTTTATTAGGATTAATTTATAAAACAATAATAAAATGGGCTAGTTAAAATTATTATTTTTTTATACAATCTAATTAAGGTAAGAGAAAATGAAAAGAAAATTTATTGGAATAATTAACGGAATAATTGCATCAACAAGTTATGGAACGAATCCATTATTTGCTCTTCCATTGTATGCTGTTGGAATTGGTGCAAATTCTGTATTATTTTATAGATATGCTTTTGCTGTTATCATTTATGGATTATGGCTTCATTTCGTAAAAAAAGTGTCACTTAATATTTCATTAAAAGAATTATTCCCATTAATGATTCTAGGAATATTTTTTTCATTATCATCTTTAACCTTATTTGATGCTTTCAAATATATTGATGCTGGAATTGCTTGTACAATTTTATTTATATATCCTGTATTGGTTGCAATAATAATGGCAATTTTTTTCAAAGAAAGAATTACAAAAACAACAATAATCTCAATATTATTAACATCAACAGGTATAGGATTACTATATAATGGGAAAAATGGTTTAACACTGAATCCTCATGGGGTATTGGTTGTATTTTTATCTGCATTATTATATGCAATTTATATTGTAGGGGTAAAGAAAATTAAAATAATTCAACATATAAATCATTCTAAAATGAGCTTTTATATAATATTTTTCGGGTTATTGGTATATATTTATAACTTAAGATTCCATGAAAATTTACAAATAATTGATAAACCTATTTTATGGTTATTACCTTTAGGGTTAGCAATTTTTCCAACAATTATATCAATAGAAACAATTAATATATCAATCAAATTAATTGGGTCAACAACTACAGCAATTTTAGGAGCATTAGAACCTTTAACTGCCATATTCTTTGGAGTATTGGTATTTCACGAACAACTTACTATTAGAATTATTTCAGGTGTAATACTAATTTTACTTGGGGTATTTTTAATTGTTACCAGAAAAATGGTAAAAAAATCTTAGTACTATATTTATTTACCAATACAGAAGTTATCAAATATATTATTTAATACTTCATCTGTTACAACTTCGCCAGTTAATTCATCTAGAGCCATTAAGGCTGATTTTATATCAATAGAGATTAAATCTTGAAGTTCTTCTCTTTGAGCTGCCTCAAGAGCTATTGTTAAACTATTTTTTGCTTGTCTTAGACATTCCTGTTGTCTTGTGTTGGTTGCAAATTCTAACGAATCAGGATTTACATCACATACTTTTGATTTTATTAAATCTCTAATTTCATCAATTCCTTCTCTTGTTTTTGTTGAAATGTAATAAGCATCTGATGTTCTTTCAGAAACTAAATCACATTTATTTGCAATTCTTACATTATTCTTTGTCTTTGCAAGTTCCCAAATTGTTTCATCATCAAGAGTTATTCCTTGACTAGCATCATAGAGGAATAACACCAAATCTGCTTCATCAAGAGATTGTTTTGAGTATTCAATACCTATTTCTTCGACCTTAGAAACCGAATCACCTTCTCTTATACCTGCAGTATCAATCAAAGTAACAGGAATGCCAAAATCTAATGTTTCTCTTAATACATCTCGTGTTGTTCCTGCAATATCAGTAACAATTGCTCTATCAAGATTTAATAAAGTATTAAACAAAGATGACTTACCAACATTTGGACGACCAACTATTGCAACAGAAACACCTTGACGCATTACATTTGATGTTGATGCTGATTTTAAAATTGAATCAATTTCATATATGCTTTTGTTTAATTCTTCAATAATATATGAATATTCAGGTTCTGCAACATCTTCAGGAAAATCAATTCCTGCGACAATTCTTGATAGAACATCCATTATAGATTGTCTCATTTCTCGAATTTTATTAGCAAGAACTCCTGATAAGTTTTTGGCAGAAACAGATACAAAATCTTGAGTCTTAGAATGGATTAAATCAGCTACGGCCTCTGCTTGAGATAAATCCATTTTTTTATTAAGAAAAGCTCGTTTTGTAAATTCGCCCTTTTCAGCAGGTCTGCAACCTGCTTCTAAACAAAGAGATAGAATTTTTTTTACAATATTTACTCCACCATGACAATGTATTTCAACAACATTTTCTCCAGTGTAACTATGAGGAGCAAAGAATGGTAGCACAAGAACTTCATCAATCTTTTGGAAACCATCCTCGCTATTCACCCCTATCCAGCCGTGAGATATCATATTATGGGTAAAATTTTGTTTTGAGTAAATCTTTTTTATAACATCAAAAGCCTTATCGCCAGATATACGAATAACACCAACCCCTCCCATTCCAAGAGGTGTTGAAATCGCTGCTATTGTATCAAATTCTTGAGTTATATTCATAACTTAATTATACGATAAACATACGATTATATTGAGCTAATATTGATGCACCCTTCATTTCTTCGTTTAGAGATTGACCACTTATTTTACGATTTTCTTTCTTTTTTTCTTGTATCCTTTCTTGTTCTGCTGTTGATACAGTTAAAAATTTGTTTGCACTAACTGTACTTTCTTGTTTTGCTTTCTCATACTCAATTCTATGTAACTTCGCTTTATCCGTTGCTTTATCACCTGTTGGAGTTTCTCCATAGGCTAAAAGTTTTGCAGCAATTTCTTGTTCCTCAGAATCAATATAAGGAGCTGCAAATGCAAATGTATAAGTTGATTGAATATTTCCGATACGCATACATAATACTTATCGGAATATTTTAGAAAAACTTTAGTTTTTGTAACGACAATGTTTACAAAGAAGTAAATATTTGATAAAGAACAACTCCTGCAGAAATACTCAAGTTCAAGGATTCCACATTATCCTTCATTTCTATTGTAATGTTTCCTGTTGCAAATTCTTTCAATTCATCTGACAAACCATCTGCTTCTGAACCAAACATTATAAGTTTAGGCTTGTTAGAAAATTTAATTTTTGATAAATATTCGCTATTATCTGATTTTGGCAAAGTCCCAAATCTTTCATAATTAGAAAAATATTTTTTCAAATTATCAATATCAGAAATCTGTACAATATTTATTTTCCATAAATTCCCAACAGCAGAGCGAACAACCTTTGGATTATAAACATCAACTGTATCACCATAAAGAACAATAGAATCTATCCCAAAAGCTACTGCGGTTCTTATAATAGTTCCTAAATTCCCTAAATCTCTGATATTTTCAAGAAGTACAACATTATTACCTAATTTATCAAAAGAATTTTTAGGTTGATGGGCAATTCCAACAATTTCTGGTGGAGTTGAGGTAGTTGAAATTTTCTTTAAAACAGCTTCATTAGTTTCTATAAATTCACAATTTAGAAATAAATATTTCCCTTTTTTATTCTTTTCAACAAATACTCTTTCAAATTTTATTCCAGATAAATGAGCCTCTTCTATTGCTTTAAAGCCTTCTAAAAGAAATAATCCTTTTTCATCTCGATATTTTTTCTGCTGTAATTTCGCAGTTTCTTTTACTAAATCATTATTTACACTGGTTATTTCCATTATAAGACCTCAAATTCTTTTAAATACTCTTTTTCGATATCTGTTAACATTGACATATCAATAAGTTTTTTTTCAAAACACATTTTTGCAAAAGAAACTATTTCACCATTTTCAAGATGACAAGTGTTTTCTAATCTAACCCCAAACTCTTTTTCATTATACAAGCCTGGTTCTATTGTGAAACACATATTTTCTTTTATTACAGTTTTGGCAACTTCATTTTTTGATAAATTAGGTGGTGTTTCGTGAACTGAAATTCCAACCCCATGTCCTAAACCGTGTGAAAATTCAAACCCTTCAATTTTATTCATATCAAAAATATGATGCGCTAATTTATCAATCTCAAATCCAGATGTTTCTTTTGTCATCTGATAATTATAACAATTTAAAAATACTTTTAATACATTTGTATAAACTTCTTTTTGAAGTTTTGATGGCTTACCTTTCACAAAAACTCTTGTAATATCTGTTGCATATCCTTTATCATAATATGCTCCACAATCAATCAATACTAAATCACCATTATTCAATGTTTTGTTTTTATCAAGTCTATTATAATGAGCTAATGCTGAATTCTCATTTATAGCAACAATTGATTGAAAACTTAAGGATTTTGCTCCATACTTTCTAAAGTTTTTCTCTAATTCTTCTGCAATATCATACTCAGATATATTATCATTAGCATAAATCCAATCTCTAGTATCTTTTAAAGCCCTATCAGTCATTTCAAAACAATATTTCATATGTTCTATTTCTTCTTTTGTTTTGATAGACTTAATTTCTTTTATAGGCGATTTAATAGGTACAGGATTTTTTATCAATGAATAATCTTTTGCACTAACAGAAGTCTTATCAACTTTTATTGGCAAATCAATTCTTTTTATAAATTCATCAAATTCATTTAATGGTCTTGTATCCATATCCCCTTTATAATCCGTAAATAAAACAGGATCGCCATTTATTATTAGCAATTTGCCATCAACTTTGGTTGAATAATTATAACTAAAACTTCTAATCCCACAAACGTAAGAAATTTCTTCTGATTTGGTTATTAAAATATTATCTTCTATTTGCTTAAAATCATCTACTTTAACAAATTCACCACTGCGACATTTCTCATTAGTTGAACAATCCTTTATTTTTACATTCAATTCATTCAATAAAGCAGATAAATATTCAAATCTTGCCTGTGATAGTTTTGATAAATCTACTCCTAATGTTGAATTAGGCTTAATTCTTATACAAATTTCATCTTTAATTTTTTGCCCTAATTGTAATTTTACAACTTCAACTTTTGAATGGTCAACTTCTCTATCTGCTTGGATATGAAAACGAGAATCAACAAACAGTAAAATTTTCCCATCAGGACAAATTAGAGCATCTCCGACATCTCCAGTAAAACCTGTTAATTTATTAACAGAATTTTCTTCTATAGGGACATACTCTAATAAAAATTTATTAGTGGAGTTGACTAATAAATAGTCAACTCCATAACTCTTTAAATCAAAATTAGTCATTATTCTTGTATATCAGTTAATTGAATTAAGTGCCAACCGAATTGAGTTTCAACAGGTTCAGAAACTTCACCCTTTTTAAGCGCAAAAGCAGCTTCTTCAAAAGGTTTAACCATCATACCTTTACCGAAGAATCTCAAATCCCCACCATCACGACCTGATGGGCATAAAGAATGTTCTTTTGCTAATTCAGCAAAATCAGCACCATTTTTGATTTCTTCTAATAATTTTTTAGCTTCATCTTCTGTTTTAACTAAAATGTGACTAGCTCTAATTTTCATAATAAAAACTCCTACTATGTGTACAAAGAAATTATAACAAAAAAAGAGAGGATTGCCTATCAGACAACCCCCTCTTTTAAATTATGACAATTATTCAATAATTGTATCATCAGAAATCAAATCAGGAGAACCAAACATTCCTTCAATTTCTTCAAGGATTGCTGCTGGTTTTCTTGCTTGATTACGCTGAGCAGCTGCTCTTCTTTGAGCTTCTCTGTCTCTTTCTTCACTAGCAAAGTTCAAGTGATGGAAGCCTGTACCAGCTGGTATTAAACGACCAATAATAACGTTTTCTTTCAAACCTCTTAATAAGTCTTTCTTACCGTCAACTGCTGCTTCAGTCAAGATTCTTGTTGTTTCTTGGAATGAAGCTGCTGAAATGAAGCTTTCTGTGTTTAATGATGCTTTAGTAATACCTAACAACATATGTTCACAAACTGCTTCTTCTCCACCGCGTTCTCTAACTTCTTTGTTAGCGTTTTCAAATGTTTGAACCTCTATCAATTCGCCAGGTAATAAGTTTGTATCACCAGGTTCTACAACTTTTACCTTCTTAGTCATTTGACGAACGATTATTTCGATGTGTTTATCTGCAATTTCTACACCTTGTGAACGGTATACACGTTGTACTTCGTCTACAAGATATTGTTGTGCAGCTTCAGGACCACAAAGTCTGATTACATCGTGAGGGTTTAAAGGTCCACTTGTTAATGGTTGACCTTTCTTAATTTGTTGTTTATTTTGAACAACGATACTTGCATCAATTGCGAATTTGATTTCTTTTCTTCCTTCTTCGTCTGATACTAAGAATAATCTTGGAACTTCATCTTCAATTTCAATTTCTGCAACACCGTCATATTCTGCTAAAATAGCGCAATCTTTTGGTTTACGACCTTCTAACAATTCTTCTACACGAGGCAAACCTTGAACGATGTCACCGGTTTTTTGTCTTTCGTATAGTAATGTTGCTAAAATATCACCACGTAATACCAATGAATGAGCATCTACCTGTAATTGTGTACCAGGGCTGATTAAGTAAGGACGTCCGTTTCTTATTGAAACAGAATCTTTTGAAACTGAAACAATTTGACCAGATACTGGAGCTAAATCTCCACCGTCTGAAAGAATTGAATCCATTTTTACAAATTGTCCTTCTTTTACTGATGCTTTTCCTTTGATTGCTACTTTTGTTTCAAATTCTTCAGAATGTAATAATAATCTTCTTATATCACCTTCTGTTGTTTTGATTGATGCAACACCATTATTGATTGCCAATACCTCTGTTTTCGCAACTGGGGTTCTTGGCTCAATAATTTCACCATTATTAACTAGTAAAGCTGTTTGCAATGATTGATTCATCTTAGAATTACCTTCTAATTCACGACGTACAATCAATGTTTCTAATACAACTATTTTTAATTGGTTGTTAGAATCTAACTCTACTAAGCCTTTTAAGTGTGATAAGTAACCTTGCATTTGTAACACTAAACTTGTTCTTGTTAATGCTGCACCATCAAGATTTCTTACTCTTGCACCATCTTTATACTGTAATTGAGTTACAGGTACGATATCAATTAATTCATCTGATGTGTTGAATTTAATTGATACATTTTTAGGTTGTATATCTAATACCTGTACTGGGCGAACCAATATTTGGATAGGTTTTTCATCTAATGATTCCTCATCCATCCCCATTGTTGTATCAATTTCTTCATCTAAATCATCAATATCTAAATCATCAAAATCAGATTCCATTATTGTTACAATAGAAGTTTCTTTTGCTTTGATACCTTCTGCAATAACTGTTCCTTTTTTGATAACTTCTCCTTCATCAACTTTTAATTCGTTAATATTTGCTAATGAATGAACTTCACCTGGACGAATTGTTATTTCGTGGATTACATCATTGAATTCTTTAAACTCAACAATACCATCAATATGACAATATACGTCTTTTACAACTTCTGTACCAGCTGTAACAAATGTTCCGTTATCAACCATTTTTAAAGTTGCATCTTTATTGATTTGGTGAATTTCTTCAGGGATAAATACTACATTACCAGGTGTTGTAATAATTTGATTTTCATCAACTTCAACACCTAAGTATCTGATTTCACCTGAAGATTCTACTGAATATTCATCATCTACTAACTCAGCAATAACCATACCATTTTCAACTGTAGTATCGATTGGAGCCTTAACAATGTATTTTTCTTCAGTATCTTCTACTGTCCATAATTGTTCTTTCTTAGTTTGTTCGAATGTTGCATTTGATGGAGCCAATGATGCAATTACAATTGTTAATTCTTTACCTTGAACAATTTTCTTAATCTTTTGTCCATCAACTTTAATTTCTTCAGTTTCTAAGTCTGAACCGTAACGAACTTCACCACCGTGTTCACAAATAATCATTGTTTCAGCAAGTTCTTCACCAGTTTTAACTTTTTGACCGTCTTCAACTAAGATTTTAGAACCACCAGGTAAGTTATAAACATCACCACCGATTACCCAAACAATACCTGATTTGTTTGCAATTCTTGAAATGTTACCTTGACGGTCTTTCTTTTCATCTGCGATAAAGTCTTCAAAGTATACTTCACCAGATACATCTGATGTAATATCCTTTGTAGCTTTTTCTGTTAAACGGCTACCATCTCCTGATGATACAGGGTCAAATTCACAAAGTTTATAGCCTTTTTTAACTTCCATACCATCTGTAAAGTGAACAATTGCACCTGCTGGAATATGGTATTTTTTATTAAATTTAGCACCCTTAACTTCAACGTCGCCTTCAAATATTGCTACATTTACAACGTCCCCGTGACGAGTTCTTAATTCTCTTGTTTTAATTTTTGATGAAACAGTACCAGCTTCAATTGTTTCAACTGTTTTCATTGCACCAGCACCTTTGAATACACCACCAGTGTGGAATGTTCTCATTGTTAACTGTGTACCAGGTTCACCGATTGATTGTGCTGCGATAATACCAATTGCTTCACCTACATCAACTAATTTTTGACTGGTTAATGCCCAACCATAACATTTTTGACAAACACCATATTCTAAGCTACAAGTTAAACCTGATCTTACTTTTAATTCTTTTAAATCTAAGTGAGCAATTTTCTTGATATCATTTCTGTCCATTGTTGTATTTTTAGCTACTAACAATGTTGTTCCGTCTGTATCAAAAATATCTTGAGCAACAGTTCTACCTAATAATCTGTCGATTAATGGAACAATTACTGTGTCACCATCTGTGATTGGTTGCATATTAATATATTTATCGCCACCACAATCTTCTGCACGAATGATTACATCTTGAGCAACGTCAACCAAACGTCTTGTTAAGTAACCAGAGTCAGCTGTTTTCAACGCTGTATCTACAAGACCTTTACGTGCACCATATGATGAAATGATGTACTCTGTAACTGATAGACCTTCTTTAAAGTTTGATTTAATAGGTAAGTCGATGATTTGACCTTGTGCGTCTGCCATCAAACCACGCATACCTACTAATTGTGATACCTGTGATAAGTTACCTCTCGCTCCTGAGAATGCCATCATATATACAGGGTTTAATCTATCAAAGTTTTCTACTACTTGATCTGTTAATTTTGATGTTGTTTCTGACCAAGTATCGATAACCTTTGTATATCTTTCTACTTCTGTAATTTCACCTTTTAAGTATCTGTGTGTAGATTTTTCAATCTCTTTTTCTGCTTCTTCTAATAATGCTTTCTTAGTATCAGGAACAGATAAGTCTGCAATTGAAATTGTTACACCAGATTTTGTTGCGTACTTATAACCTAAATTCTTCAAAGTATTTGCTAGTTCAGCAGTTTTTGCTCCACCGTACTCTAAATAAATTTGAGAAAGTAGATTTTTTAAGCCACCTTTATCCATTTGTTTATTAATAAACTCAGGAATTTGTTTTGTATGTGTATATGTGTTTTCCATTTTCTATATTTCCCTTACCTTTTTACTTAAAACCTACACTAGAGCTGATCTTACTGCTTCGTTGAAGATAATTCTTCCTGCAGTAGTTTCTATTCTCTTACCATGTTCATCACGAACAATAATCTTATCGTGAAGATCAATTACACCTACTTCTAAAGCTGAAATTGCATCAGCATAGTTGTAGAAGTGTCCAACTGGTTCCATGTCTGGTTTTTCTAATATAGTCAAATAATACATTCCCAATACCATATCTTGTGATGGTGTAATAATTGGACGACCGTTTGCAGGAGCTAAAATATTATTTGTTGCTAACATTAACATTCTAGCTTCTGTTTGTGCCTCTATTGATAAAGGTACGTGTACAGCCATTTGGTCACCATCGAAGTCAGCGTTAAATGCTGTACATACTAATGGGTGTAACTGAATTGCTCTACCTTCTACTAATTTTGGTTCAAATGCTTGAATACCAAGTCTGTGTAATGTCGGTGCACGGTTTAACATAACTGGGTGTCCATCAATTACCTCTTCTAAGATATCCCAAACGATTTCTTCTGAACGTTCGATTTTCTTCTTAGCTGACTTAATATTTTGAACATATCCACGTTCAATAAGTTTGTTTACTACAAATGGTTTGAATAATTCAATTGCCATTTCTTTTGGTAAACCACATTGGTTCAATTTTAATGTTGGACCAACTACGATTACTGAACGACCAGAGTAGTCAACACGTTTACCTAACAAGTTTTGACGGAAACGACCTTGTTTACCTTCAATAATGTTAGATAATGATTTTAATGCTCTGTTATTTGGACCTACAACAGTTCTTCCTCGTCTTCCGTTATCGATTAGAGCATCTACTGCTTCTTGTAACATACGTTTTTCGTTTCTTACAATAATTTCAGGTGCGCCCATTTCTAATAAACGTTGTAAACGATTGTTTCTGTTGATTACACGTCTATATAAATCATTTAAATCTGATGTTGCAAATCTTCCACCGTCTAATTGAACCATTGGTCTTAAATCTGGTGGTGTTACAGGTAATACATCCATTATCATCCAAGTAGGATCAGTTTCTGAAGAAATTAATGAATCTAATAATCTTAATCTCTTAATTAACTTACCCTTACGTTGAACAGATGTTACGTGACCTGCTAATTCTGTTCTGATTTCTTCTGCTAATTCTTTGATATCAATTTCTGCTAACAATTCTTTGATTGCTTCAGAACCAATACCAACTTTTAATTCAGATTCTTCATTTTCTGCAATATAGTCTTCATATTCTTCTTCTGTTAATAATTGAAGTTTTTTGAATGGACTATCTGCTGGATCCATTACTACGTAATTGTTGAAGTAAATTACTTGTTCTAGATCTTTTAATGTCATATCTAAAAGTAAACCAAGATATGATGGAATACCTTTTAAGAACCAAATGTGAGAAACAGGAGCAGCTAATTTAATGTGTCCCATTCTGTGACGTCTTACTTTTGAATCAGTAACTTCAACACCACAACGTTCACAAATGATACCTTTATGACGTACTCTTTTATATTTTCCGCAGAAACATTCCCAATCCTTTGTTGGCCCAAAGATTCTTTCGCAGAAAAGACCATCTCTTTCAGGCTTTAAGGTTCTATAGTTAATTGTTTCTGGTTTTGTTACTTCACCATATGACCATTTTAGGATTCTTTCAGGTGAAGCTATACTTATTCGTATATAATCAAAATAATCAATACTTGTAGACATTTATTTATTTTCTCCTTATATTTCGCCTATTGTTGTAGATGTATCAAAGAAATTGATATTTAATAACTCAGAATCTATATCAGAAAGAGTTCTTTTGGGAGCTGCTTTTCTCATATCATCCATATCTGTCATTAAATCAACTTCAACGCCATCTTTCTTAGCAACAGTAATGTCTAAACCTATACTTTGAAGTTCTCTTACTAATACCTTGAATGATTCTGGAATACCAGGTCTTGGGATGTTATCACCCTTAACGATTGATTCGTAAGCTCTGTTTCTTCCGTTTACATCATCGGATTTAATTGTAAGCATTTCTTGTAAAGTATATGCTGCACCATAAGCTTCAAGTGCCCAAACTTCCATTTCTCCGAATCTTTGACCACCGAATTGTGCTTTACCACCTAATGGTTGTTGTGTAACTAATGAGTAAGGTCCTGTGCTTCTTGCGTGAATCTTATCATCTACAAGGTGAACAAGTTTCAAGATGTATGATAAACCTACTGCAACTGGTCTATCAAATCTTTCACCTGTACGACCATCTATTAGATAAACTTTACCGTCTTCTCTTACCCAATCGCAACCAGATTCTTTAATACCTCTTAGTAATTCGCCTCTTGTTACGATTTCTGATTGGTTTTCACCATATCTTTCATCGAAAGAAGGTGCTTCGTAATGTTCGCCTGTCAAGTATGCTGCTAAACCTAGTAAGCATTCATATGTTTGACCAACGTTCATACGAGAAGGTACACCTAGTGGGTTTAACACGATATCTACTGGAGTACCATCTGGTAAGAATGGCATATCTTCTTTTGGAAGTATTCTTGAAACGATACCTTTGTTTCCGTGTCTACCTGATAATTTATCACCTACAGATACTTTACGTTTTTGAGCAATATAAACTCTTATTACTGTATTAGCTCCTGGAGGTAACTCATCACCTTTTTCTCTGTCGAATACTTTTACGTCAAGTACTCTACCACCTTCTCCGTGAGGTACACGAAGTGAATTATCTTTTACATCTCTTGCTTTTTCTGCGAAGATTGCTCTTAATAATTTTTCTTCTGGTGGGTGTTCAGATTCACCTTTTGGTGTAACTTTACCAACTAATATATCATCTGCATAAACTCTTGCACCGATACGAACAATTCCACGTTCATCCAAATGTCTTAATGCATCTTCTGATACGTTTGGAATTTCACGAGTAATTTCTTCTGGTCCAAGTTTTGTTTGTCTTGCATCTATTTCTAATTTTTCGATGTGTAGTGATGTAAAGATATCATCGTGTACACAACGTTCTGATAGTAAAATCGCATCCTCGAAGTTATATCCTTCCCAAGGCATATATGCTACTAAAATGTTTTTACCTAATGATAACTCACCACAACTTGTTGAAGCACCATCTGCAATTACATCTCCTGCATAAACCTTGTCTCCTTCGTGAACGATAGGTCTTTGGTTAATACAAGTATCTTGGTTTGATCTTACATATTTCATTAATGTATATAAGTGAGCTTTTCCGTGGATATCACGAATAACAATTTCTTCACCTACTACACGTTCTACTGTACCATCTACTTGTGATACAACTACCATACCTGAGTCTTTCGCCGCTCTTGCTTCTAAACCGGTACCAACAACAGGTCTTTCTGTTATTAATAATGGAACGGCTTGACGTTGCATGTTTGAACCCATCAATGCACGGTTAGCATCGTCGTGTTCAATGAATGGAATTACTGATGTCGCAACAGAGATAATCTGAATTGGACAAACCCCAACATAGTCGACTTTTGATGCTTCACACATTGTGAATTCTGAACGGTAACGAACAGGTACTTGTGCATCTTTAATTGTATTGTCTTTGTTTAATTTGATATCAGCAGGAGCACAACGGAAGTTTTCATCTTCGTCAGCTGTCATATAAACAACTTCTTCTGTAACCTTGCCATCTTTAACTACAAAGAATGGTGATTCAATGAAACCATATTCGTTAACTCTTGCGTGAGTTGCTAATGAACCTATCAAACCTGCGTTAGGTCCTTCAGGTGTTTCTACCGGACAAATACGACCGTAGTGAGAAGGGTGGATGTCACGAACTGCGAAACCTGCTCTTTCTCTTTGTAAACCACCAGGCCCTAATGCTGAAATACGACGTTTGTGTGTTAATTCAGCTAATGGGTTTGTTTGGTCCATGAACTGTGATAACTGTGAACTACCAAAGAATTCCTTCAATGAAGCAACCAATGGTTTTGTATTTAATAAGTTCAATGGTGTTAATGTTTCTGAATCTTGAAGTGTCATTCTTTCTTTAACGATTCTTTCGATTCTTGATAAACCAACTCTGAATTGGTTTTGTAATAACTCACCAACTGAACGAATTCTTCTGTTTCCTAAGTGATCGATATCATCTAATGTTCCTTCATCATATGTTAAGTTGATTAAGTACTCAATAGATGCAACGATATCTTGAACTGTTAATGTTCTTTGGTTCTTAGAAATATTTAAGTTTAATTTTTTGTTTAATTTATAACGACCAACACGTCCGATATCATATTTCTTTTCATCAAAGAAACGTGATTCTAAGATTTGACGTCCACCTGCAGCTGAAGCAGGATCACCTGGTCTTAATTTTTTGTATAAATCAATTAAAGCATCATCAGTTGTTTCTGTTGTATCTTTATCCAATGTTTTCTTTAAGAAATCAAAGTGAGTGAATAAAGATTCCATTTCATTAACTGTAATACCCATTGCTTTTAATACAGTTGTTGCTAAGATTTTTCTGTTTTTGTCTATCTTCATGTAGATTAAATCGTTAGCATCTGTTTCAATCTTCAACCATGCACCACGGTTTGGAATCATAGTTGCGTTGTATAAACGTTTTCCTGTTGGAGATACTTCTCTTTTGAAGTAAACCCCTGGTGAACGAACGATTTGAGATACGATTACACGTTCTGCACCGTTTACAATGAATGTACCTTTGTCAGTCATTGTAGGGATATCACCGATATAAACTTCTTGTTCTTTTATTTCCCCACTATCACGGTTAACTAAACGAACCATTACACGAAGCTGTTTTGCATATGTAGCATCGTGAATTCTAGCTTCTTCGATTGTATATTTAGCATTGTCAAATGTGTAGTTTGGTAAGAAATGTAATTCCAAACGACCTGTATAGTCTTTAACAGGGCTAAATGCTAATAACTCCTCTTTCAATCCTTCCTTTAGGAACCATTCAAAAGATTTCTTTTGAATGTCAATTAAGTCAGGCAAATAATCCAATTTGGTAGCTGGAATACCCATTGGAGTGACTCTTTTTGCATTTTTTGTTGTCGACATTAATTTACCTCGTCTGTTCTATATATGTACGTACTATAAAAATTTGGTTAATATAGGCTGTTTCGCTGTATTAATGAGCCTCTTACACTACATTTACCATTCAAAGCGTGACAATACCCCACACTTTGAGCATGTTACAATATCGTACTACTTCAAGCATCATAGTCAAGCAGAATAAAGGCATGCAAAACAATTATTCTTAATAATTGTTAATAAAAATTTCTGCTTTAACACCTTATAAAATATTTCTTATTTTGTGATATACATAATACACTTTTTTTCAAAATTTTGCAAGGGGTGGGGAGGGGTAAATAAGAGGATAGTTTAATTTTAGTTAGTAAATATTTTTAGTATTGGCTTTAGATATAACTACCCAATATCGGCAATAAAACTGCCGGATTTCGGCAATAGAATTGCCGGATTTCGGCATTTTCAATATAACAGATAAAGAACATATAAAATAACAGGTTTTTTACATTTTTATTTTTTTTATAATCTCTCTTAGAATTTTGACAAAATCTTAATGCTAATTATTACAATCCCAATTTAATTTACAATTTCTACATTAAATTTTAGTATTAGATTTTCCGCCCGCGATTTTTAATAAGCTATATATAAAATTAAATAGTTTTAAAATTTTTAAACTCATTTTAATATTTAGTTAAAATCTCTTTTGTAAAAAATTATACCATCTCTATCAATGCTATTTTTCATCCCTTCATGAGACAACGTTTTATAATCAATTAAATCGAAAGTGTATGGGGTTGGTAAATCATCAAGTTCTCCTAAAAATCTTGAAAAATATTTGTGCTCATCTGTCCAAATAGCAAAATCAATATCAGATCCATTTCTATATGTCCCTTTAGCACGAGATCCAAAAATTTTCACCTGTTCAATTTCTGGTTTTGTTTTAAAATACTCAATAAGCTCATTAATTGTACGTTCTGGTAATCCAAAATTATTCATCAAACCCCTTTATTTTTTCTTTAAAATCAGCTAATTCTTTAGCATAATCCGTACTAATTTTTTCTAAGATGATATTAACTTTATCCATATTATATTCGTGAGAGGTAGAATTTCTATCATTTGCCATATCAATCCAAATTTGTCCATTTGGTATAATTTGCGTATTAAACGATGTTTTAATTACATCCTTAGGTGTAAAAACTTCTATATTCTTAGTTAAAAGATAATCTTTCAACACTTTCCAAGCCAATTCAAAACAAATTTCATAAGATTGAACTAATGCCATTTGCATTAGGACATCTTTATTATTCTTCTTATATGCACTAACAGCATCAAAAAATATACTATATGCGCTATTAAAATTTTCAATTCGCTCTTTTAATCTAGACATCTAAACCTCTCTATCATAACGAATACTAGCAAATATCAATAAATTTTGCAAGTAGAGGGGTAATATAATAATGTCTCTCTGTAGATAAATTATTTATAGGATTTCATTTGTACCAAAATGTAATATATTGATTATGGATAAATTTATTCATGGAAGCTAATAATATAAATAATTCAAATAGCATTAATAATGTAGGATACAACTACACACCTACAAACAATTCGCCTGCTCAAAATAACCAACAAGAACAGCTTCAATTTGCGAATAATCAAAACATATCTACCCCAATACATAGACTTAATGGCTTGGACTCAACGCTATTAGAAAAAGAAGCATATCGTGATATTGATGATGATGCGTTTAAAATTGAATACAAAATCGAAAAATATGAAAATGAAATAAAAATTTTAAATAAACAAATTGATAGTGCTAAAGCTTTAAATGATACAGAAAAAATTGATATGCTTAATTTAAAAAAACATTCTATTGAAAATAAACTCAAAGAATTATACGCAACCTATCAAGGTGATGATATTACAAGAAAGCTATCAAATAATATTACATCATTTGTTTCTCCGAAAAAAGGTTTTATTTCTAATATAAAAGAAAAAACATCTAGTTTTGTTTCTGAAAAAATATTATCTAAAATTTCGAAAAGATTTAATTCTGGTAGAGATTTAAAAACTGCTCTTAATAAGTTAGAAAATATAAATCAAAATGTAAATGAGCTTATATCTCATCAAGCTCCTTATGGTGAAGCTGAAGAAAAATATGATCAACTTACAAAATATTTAACAAAAGCTAACACAATTCAATATCAAGTATCTAGAGAATTGTCAAAAGATGGCTCTAAAATAAAAGGAAATCCATTTGCTGATCAAATTTCAAAAGAAAAATCTGAAGCTTTAGCTAAAAAAACAGCAAACGCAAATAATAAAAAAGACACTGCTCAAAAAAACGCACTTAACTTAAATAACAATCTTAAAGGGTAAATACAAAAATAAATAATAAAAAAGCGAGATTAACTCGCCTTTTTATTATTTAACATCTTGCTTGATTATTATCAGGTTATTGATTATTTTCATCGCGACTGTTGGAAGAACTACATGTTCTAGACCATCTGCTATTGATAAAATTCCACCTGCTTTTAATGTTACATCTTCTCCTTTGTATTGAAAAGTGTATTCAGTATCTCTATCAGATCTGATTGTTATTTGATTTTCTGCCATAATAACCTCTTTTTTCAAAAAATTACACCAAAGACAGTATAAACCATCTTTGGTGCAATTAAATCCTCTAATTAGTCAAAAACGTATCCAATGATAGCTGCTTCTCTAGCTTGTTTAACAGCTTTAGCAATCATTCTTTGGTGTTTTGCACAGTTACCTGTAACACGTCTAGGTATAATTTTTCCTGCTTCTGTTAAATATCTTTTTAACTTAGCAGCATCTTTGTAATCGATACTTTCAACGTGATCTGCACAGAAACTACAACTTTTACGTTTTTTTCTATCTTGTGCGTCTTGTCTTGCCATTGTTTTATTTGCCTTTCTAGCCTTATAATTATTTACTTACTATATTTCTATTTATCTCTAGAATGGGATTTCCTCTTCTCCAATTAATTCTTCAGAAAATTCTTCTTCTGCGAATTTTGAAATTTCACCACTTGATTGAGATTGTGAATACCCAGTAGTCTCACCCATTCTTTCGATTGAATTAGCGTCTATTTCATAAATCTTACGCTCAGTACCGTCTTCCATTTTAGCATTGGTAGTTTGAAGTCTGCCTTCTACTAAAATTTTGTCACCTTTTGAAATAGTTTCTAATACTGGTTCTAATAATGTTCTTGTTGATAAAACACGAATTAATGTTTCCTCTCTATCTCCAATATTTAATATTAAAGAATAAACTGCTACATTATTTTGAGTGAAACGTTTTTCAGGTGCTCTGAAAACTGTACCTGTAACAACAGATTTTGCTATAGTCATCTATTAAACCTCTTGAGCAACTTTTTCACAAGTCATAAACATTGTTCTTAAAATATTGTCATTTAATTTTAATTGTCTTTTTAAATCAGCAACTTTTGATTCATCTAATGATAAAATAAAGTTTGCAAAGAAACCATCTCTAAAATTGTTGATTTCATAAGCTAATTTTTTACGCCCCATTTTATCAACTGATGATACTGAACCTTCTAATGCTTCAATATCTGAAGTTAATTTTGCAACTAATTTATCAATTTCTTCTGCATCTGTGTTTGGTTTGTACACAACTAATAATTCATATTGTTTCATGTTTATAATTCTCCTTATACTATTTATATTTTAAATAGTATCATAAACATAATAATTACAATATGTATTCGCCATAAAAATTATAATCAGCAGGTCCAATTAAATATATGTCACTATTTTTATCAAGGTGATATGCAGACCAGTCAACGGTTACAACCCCTCCTAGTAAATTTACTTTTACTTTACACTCTGTTAAGTTATTTAAAACTCCAGCAACTACTGAGGCACATGCTCCTGTTCCACAAGCTAAAGTTATTCCACAACCTCTCTCATATACACAGAAATCTATTTCATCACTTGATAGTACATTCACAAATTCTACATTTGTTTTTTCTGGAAAAACATGATTACATTCTATATAAGGGCCATAAGTTTTTGCCATATCATAAACATCTTCTTTAGTAAAAATTACACAATGTGGATTTCCCATAGATATAGCATTAGCTTTAAATACTTTATCCTTAGCTTCTATTTCAAAATTTAAAATATTTTCACCGTCAAATGGAATAAGTTCTGGAGTTAAAATTGGCTTTGACATATTTACACTTACGAGGCCACAATCTAATACTTCAGGAGCTATTACTCCTGCGCCTGTCATTACTGTAAAATGTTTTTTTTCTACTAGACCGTTATCTACTACGTATTTTGCAAAGCAACGCATACCATTACCACACATTTGAGCAGTTGAACCATCTGAATTATAAAATATCCATTCTATATCTGTTGTCCTTCTTGATGGTATATATGGGATAATCATGCCATCGGCACCAATTCCAAAATGACGATCACATACTTTTCTTGCTAATTCATCATATGATAATTCATACTTATCAGCCTCATCTTTATCTATTATTATAAAGTCATTTCCACAACCATTCATTTTTGTGACTTTTATTGTATCCATTTATATTTCTCCTATTTGATTCAATTATACTCAAACCAAAGAAAATCTTCGATTAATTATTTCGTGCTTATCATCAAATAATGAAATATCATTAGGATATATTTTCACAAAATTATCATATTTCATTAAGTAAATTGATGCTAATATTTTTTCATTTGTATTTATTAATGAAACAGGTCTTTCTGAATACAATCTTTCAAAAATTTTGAAAAATTTATTTGAACAAGTTTCTACAATACTTAAATCAAATGCTACTTTTTTATCTCTTGGCATTGATTTGTAAGCAACCCCAAGAAAATCCGCTATTTCTGGGGTTATTTCGTGACAGTCTGGATTTAGGATGTAATGTGATTCAGTTGAATAAATTTTCATATTATTATTTTATCAATTTATTGAAATATTATAATTATCCTAAATTATGAATCTTGTATAACTAAAGTTTGATTCTTTACAATCTGTTCCTAAATAATAAAATCTGTTATAATTATTTAAAAAGTTAGGGAGAGTATATGATTTACGGTTTTATTTCAACAATATTATTTATTATAGTTTTACCTTTTTGGATGTTAATAAGTTTTTTAAATCCCAAGCTAGGTTATGGTTTTACTGAAAAATTAGGATTTAATTTAGGAAACCCTCTAACTAAAAAATCAATCGTTTTTTATGGTGTTTCTGTTGGAGAAATTTTGGCTTTACAAAATTTGATTATTGAAACGAAAAAACAATTCCCAGACTATAATATTGTTGTAACAACTGGAACTAAAACGGGTCAAGAAATGGCAAAGAAAAAATTAGGAGATATTGCAAATTATATTACATATTTCCCTTTTGATTTTCCATTCTGTATAAATAATTTTTTCAAAAAAGTAAACCCTAAAGTTATAATTATTGCAGAAACTGAGCTTTGGCCTAATATAGCATATTGTTCTAAAAAAAATAACATACCTTTATATATTGTAAATGGACGCATGTCTGATAAAACTTATGGTAGCTATAAAAAGTTATCATTCTTCTTTAAGCCAATTCTTCAAAAATACACAAAAATACTTACACAATCAGAAACAGATAATAATAAATTAATTTCTATTGGGGCAAATCCTGATACAACAAAAATTATGGGAAATTTAAAATTTGATATCAATATAAATCTTGATAATTTTGTTCCAATAGAAAAAAATACTGAAAACAAAATTATTATTGCTGGTAGCACCCATTCTGGTGAAGATGAAATAATCTTAGAAGCTTTTGAAGAAATTTATAAATCAAATCAAAATGTAAAATTACTCATTGCACCTAGACATCCTGAAAGAAATAATTCTGTATTTGAACTATGCAAAAATACAGGCTTAAAGGTAGGAAAACGTTCAAATAATGATTCTTTTATAAATAATGATATTATTCTTCTAGATACATTAGGTGAACTTAGCAAAATGTATTCAATATGTGAATTTGCATTTATCGGAGGAAGTTTTAATAAAACAGGGGGGCATAATCCTCTTGAGGCTAACATATATAATAAACCAGTAATTTCAGGACCAAGTACGAATAATTTTAAAGATATTTATGCAATAATCACAAGAACTAACGCAGGAGTTATTGTTAAAAATAAAAAAGAACTTATTATGCAAATGAATAAATTACTAAATAATCAAGAGTATTATAAAAATGCATGTAACGATTGCAAACTTGTATTTGAACAAAATAAGGGTGCAATGAATTTTGTAATAAATGAATTAAAAGAATTAATCAATTCTTAATTCTTTTTCTAAGATATCAGGTGATTTTGTTATTTGCTTTTTTATCTCTTGATATTCAAAAGCAGAGTTTGTATCAGGAACTACATTTACCCAAGTTAACCCTACACTATTTGGTGTTTCTCGTTTCTTTATATTGTTTTTAAGGTCTGTTGTAACTATATCTAATGCTCGCCATTCTTTTTCTTTTATATTGTATTCATTAAAATAAAGAACAATTTCTTTGGTCTTTATTTCTTTTACCCAAGCCTTATATGTCCTATTTTTTGATGAATATCTAATAGAAGATTTATCTAAATATAAATTATTACCAATTTTGACCCACTCAGTAGCAAAGGTTGGTAAATTAATAGTTAACAATAATAGTATAATTAATATTTTCTTCATAAAATGTAACGTACTACAAATTCAATAATAATACATCATACATTTAATTGGGAGGTTAAAATTAAGTGCAATGCTTTACAAATATTCTAATTTTAGATATAATACACATATAGTTCAAAAAGGAACGGCTTAGTCCGTTCCTTTTTTTAATAAAATAAAGATAGGAGTGAGTTATGAAACAAGATTTAAATAGACATGAAATTCTTGAAAAAATCACACCACTTATTGAAAATACAACAATGAGATATGATTTAATACCGATTGAAATTGATTTTGCAAAAGAAAATCATCGTTGGTTTTTAAGGATTTTCCTATATTCTCATAAACGCCCTATTACGCTTGATGATTGTGAAAATGTCACAAGAAGCTTAAATGATTTTTTAGATGAAATAATTCCTGTTAAATATTATTTAGAAGTGTCATCCCCTGGATTAGAAAGAAAATTTAAATCAGATAAAGAATTTCAAATCTTTAAAAATAAAAGAATTAGCTTAAAACTTAAACAACCTCTTGAAGGAGAAACAGAAAGAATATTTAAAGGAGAAATTCTTGATTGGAGTGATACTGAAGGCTTAACATTCTTTAGGTTTGATGATGGACAAGAAATCCAAATCCCTAAATCAAATATTCAATCTGCAAAGTTATACGTGGATTAGTAAAAGAACTAAAACAGAATTAAAAAGTAAACATTATATAATACAAGAAAGGAAATAATAATGATTAAAATCGGAACAGCGTTATTTGAAGCTTGTGAAGAACTTGAAAGAGAACGTGGAATTGCTAAAGATGTAATTATTGCTTCGTTAGAAGATGCAATGGTTGCAGCTTACAAAAGACATTTAAGAATTAAGGATGCTACAAATCTAGAATCAATTTTAGATGAACAGACAGGTGAAATTGGTGTTTTTAGAACAAAAGTTGTTGTAAATGAAGTAGAAGACCCTGATACTGAAATATCTTTAGAAGATGCAAAAGAAATTGATGAAGAAGTAGAAGTTGATGATGAAGTAAAAATAGAAGTTACTCCAGAACAATTTGGACGTATCGCCGCTCAAACAGCAAAACAAGTAATTACTCAAAGAATTAGAGATGCTGAAAGAAATAATATTTTAAATGAATTTTTAGATAAAAAAGGTTCTCTAACAACTGGTATAATTCAAAGAGTTGAGAATAGAAATGTAATTGTAAATATTGGTAAAACTGATGCAATTATGCCTCAAAGAGAACAAATTCCAGGAGAATACTATAAACCTGGAAACAGAATTAGAGTTTTTGTTCTTAATGTAAAAGAAACAAATAGACTTCCTCAAGTAATTGTTTCTCATGCTCACGCAGAAATTGTAAAAGAATTATTTGAACTTGAAGTTCCAGAAATCGAAGATGGAATTGTTGAAATTAAATCAATCGCTCGTGAGGCAGGTTTTAGAACAAAATTAGCAGTATGGTCAAATGACCCTGAAGTTGATAGTGTTGGAGCTTGTATAGGACCTAGAGGTTCAAGAATTCAAACAATCGTTAGTGAATTAAAAAATGAAAAAATTGATATCGTAAGATGGTCTCCTGATCCTGTTGAATATATTGTAAATGCAATATCTCCAGCAAGAGTTGTTTCAGTTGACATCATGGCTGATGATGAAGAATCTAAAGAGGCAATGGTTGTTGTTCCTGATGACCAATTATCATTAGCTATCGGTCGTGATGGACAAAATGTTCGTCTTGCTCACAAGTTAACTCATTGGAAAATAGATATTAAGAGCGTTTCTCAAATGGAACAAGCAGAAGCTGAAACTATTCAAAATTATTCAGAAGAACCTATAGAAGATGATTATGAGGACGAAATAGAAAACAGTGAAATTCAAGAAGAAATTGAAGAAGAAATGAATCAACAAGCTGTTGATGACGAAGATTTCGCACAAGAAGAAGCTGTAGAAGAAGAATCTATTGAAGAATAGAAAGTATATCTTATAGATAATAAGCACCCAACACAAAATGTTGGGTGCTTTTAATTTAATAATAAAAAGAGTAACTTAAACTTAAGCTACTCAAAAATATAATTTCCCACAATATATTATAAAATTTTATTCTACAATATTTACACGCCCAGTTTGTTCCTTACCAATTGTAATAGGTTTATTTTGGTGTTGGATATAATCACAAACTAATTTATCTTTATCAAATTCAAATATTTTTTCTTCTCTACCAACATAATTCAAAGATTTAACTTTGTCTCCACCACGCATTACAAAGGAATCTGCAGCAATTCTATATGTCTTAGTAGTACTTGGATTATTAATATCTATTGGTGTTTCATTACCTTTATCATCAACTTTTGACATTGATAATAATTCACCATCTGATTTTCTTACTGAATATTTTAAACCAGATACAGCAAATAACCCCGGACGAGAATTAACAAGTGTTTTTGATGTAAATTTAAATGCATCAACTAAATCTTTTTCTGTAACATTTACTATTGTCATTTGATTATCAAATGGTGAAATCATTTTTGCATCTAAGGTTGTAAATTTACCAGGTTCAAATGTTGATCGTAAATTTGCCGAATTTAAGAATGCAATTTCTACACCCAGCTCATTCTTCATTGCATCTGCAATAAAATTAGCTTGAGGATTTTCTTCCACCAATTTGTTTTTAGGTTCTGGAAGTACAGATTGAATATATCCAACATCTTTATTATTTTCCATATCAGCTTCAAGAAGTTTTTGATATATTAAATTTCTACCATAATTTTTAGTTGGAATAATATTGTTTTGAACAGATTTAAGAACACCATTATCATCAAACTCAACATTTAACATTCCAAAATAATCGCCATCTTTACCGCCATTTGTTATTACTACAGGCTCTCCAGTTTTAGAAGTTAATAAGTTTTCTCCTTCTTTAACTCCTTTTACCAAATTATGAGAATGACCACCTATAATAATATCAATACCTGATGTATTTTTTGCAGCTACTTGGTCATTTTTATATCCCATATGAGATAACAAAATAACGTGTTTTATACCTTGTTTTTCTAGTTTTTGTTGTTCAACTTGAATATCTTTTATTGTATCTTCTAGACTGTCAACTTGACAATCATCATAGTAATCTGCATGAGTGTATCTGTCATTCATATCAACAGGAGAAACACCTATTATTCCAACTTTTTTACCTTTTATTTCAGTTACATATGAATTTATAAATCTATCATTAATAGGAGCTTTATTAGTTTCTCTATAAAGTCTTTCTGCCTCTTTAGGATCAGGTATTACTTGACGATAATTTGCATCAACAAATTTTGTTTTTAAACCACTAGTTAAGGCCATAAAAGTTTTTTGATCCATGTCTAATTCATGATTTCCAACCGGAGAAGAATCAATTTTTGCCAAATTCATATATTTAGCTACACCTTTATTAAGATGAACATTTCTTTCATCGCCTAAGAAATTATCTCCACCAGATACGCGAATATCACAATCTTTTAACGGAAGAATTGTCCTTTCCATTTTTGTTAACTGACCATGAAAATCATTAATATATCCAATATTAAAAGTTGTTGTAGTTGTATAATTTGGTTGTTTTATAGTATTACTCATTTGAGTATATTGAGGATATATCGTTTTTGTTTGATTTTGTGTTTGTCTAAATTCCGAAACTTCAGGAACATAAGTTTTTGTCCTAGCCTGTTCATTAACTTGTGGTTTAGAACTTACTATTACTTGTTGTGTCATTGCTGGTTGAATAGCTGTTGCACAAAATCTTATATTGTTTGAGAAATTATTTATATTCATACTACACACCTGCTTATTTAAAACATTTAATTTATTTTTTTTGTTAGCAAAACAGGTATTATTAAAAATTTGTTACATCGACAAATATTTTAAACATTCCCTCAGTAATTCTTCCGAATCGTTCTGATTTATTAATTTCTCATATACAACATTAATTGCAGATTTTATCTCTTCATATTCATAGCCTAATGACTGTAAAACAGAGAATGTATCCTGTGTTGCTTGTGTTTCAACTACTGACGCATCAGTTTTTATTGGTGCAATATTAGCCTTCATCAACTTATCTCTTAATTCTAATATAATTTTTTGAGCTAATTTGGTACCAACACCTTTTGCTAAAGTTAATTCCTTATAATCTTCATTTATAACTAATGATATTAGATTACAAGCATCAAACTTACCTAATAACGCTAATCCCATTTTAGTACCAACCCCTGAAACAGAGGTTAAAATTTGGAATATATCTCTTGTTTCTTTTGTAAGAAAACCACACAAAAACATTGTATCTTCTTTATGAATTAAAGAAGTAAATATTTTAATTTCATTATTTACATCTTGAGCTTGAGTATAATCAATTTCAGATGTTTCTACTTTATAAGCAACACCATGAATTTCAACAATTAAATAATAACCAGTTTGAGTAGAAAATTTATCAACTAATATTCCTTTTAGATACTCAAACATGCCTGTCTCCTACTAATTAATTCATTCGTTTTAATTCTTACTTCTTTATCAATATCAAAAATTTCATCAATAGATGGATATTTCACAATATCCATAGAAGAATATATCTCTTCAGTTATTTGATATATATCATAAAGTTTAATTTTATTTTGTAAAAATGCAAAAACTGCTTCTTCATCAGCAGCATTTAGAATAACAGTTGCCGAGCCACCTGTTTTACCAGCATGATAAGCAAGTGATAAAAATTTAAACTTATCAAAATCAGGTTTTTCAAAATCTAATCTAGCAACATCAGCAAAACTAAATGATTTAGATTTAATACCTTCAAATCTATCAGGATAGCAAATTGCATATTGAATAGGAATATGCATGCTTGGAAGCCCAATCTGAGCAATTACACTACCATCAACATATTCAATAGCCGAATGAACTATGCTTTGAGGATGAATAACAACATCAATATCATCATAAGCCATGTCAAATAAATGATGAGCTTCAATTATCTCTAGCCCTTTATTCATTAATGTCGCGCTATCAACAGTAATTTTTCGCCCCATATTCCATCTTGGATGAGCTAGTGCTTCATCTACAGTTGCATTTTTCATATCTTCAATTATTTTATGAAGGAAAGGACCACCTGAAGCTGTAATAATTAATTTTGAAACTTGAGAAATATCTTTTATACATTGATGAATGGCACAATGTTCACTATCAACAGGAATAATAGATACACCATTCTCTTTAGCTAGATTCATAACAATATCACCAGCCATGACAAGAGTTTCTTTATTGGCTAAAGCGATATTAATTTTATTTTTAATAGCAGTAATCGTAGGTTTAAGTCCAATTTTACCGGAACATGCCATTAAAATAATATCATTTTCTTTATTAGAACAAATTTCTTCTAAACCTGTATTTCCAACTAATACATTGGTACAACCTATAACTTTATCCTGATTTTGTGATACACAAACATACTTAGGGTGGAATTTTGCAATTTGTTCATTTATTTTATCAATATTTGAACCAGCAGCTAAAGCTACTATTTCAAACCTATCCCCTAATTTCTCAATTACTTCTAGCGCTTGTGTCCCAATAGACCCCGTAGAACCTATAATACTAATTTTTCGTTTCATAAGTTAATTATACACCAAATAAAAATAAACATAAAAAAAAGCCTCCAAGGCTTATAAAAAGGCATAATTAACTATCTTATATAAAAACTGTGAATAGTTGTTGATTATAAAGTGTAAGCCAGTTACTCCTCAAGTCCAAAAACGATACATTTGTTTTTCAATCTAGAAAAATTACTTAGTTGCAACTAACTTACTATATTAGTTTAACAATTTTTTAAAGAAGTTTTATCATTCTAAAGAACTATTTATTTATAAAAATAATCACTCTTCAGAATTACTTTTATTAAATACTTGAATTTTTTTTTTATTTATTCTAGTATATTAAAGAGAGGTTTCCTCTATTGACAAGTTAATAGACATGCGGAAGTAGCTCAGTTGGTAGAGTATCTGCCTTCCAAGCAGACTGTCGCGAGTTCGAGTCTCGTCTTCCGCTCCATAAAAAGCAAGAGTTTAACTCTTGCTTTTTATTTAATAAGAGGAGTATTAATGAAAAAAATTATATTTACAATTACATGCTTATTATTAATAAATAATTTCGCATTTGCAGAATTTGATCCTAAATACAATCCAGAAGTAAAACTTGATATAAATTCAATCCAAACTCAAGAATATCAACAAGCGAAAAAAGAAGCAGAAGAAAGGCAGCAGTATCAACAAAACATGCAAGAACAAGGGCAAGATTATATGTATAGAATGCAACAGCAAATGATGCAGACACCTAATTGGAATCCTTTTGGAGGATATAGATACTAGACTTGACGGAATAAAATTCAAATGCGATAATCAAATGTATGTTTAGATACTGTAAAAAATATGTACCATATTTATTTTTAATCCCATCAATTATAATTTTAACTTTATTCTTCTTTATACCATTTTTCCAAACAATAGGGTTAAGTTTTTTTGATTATTCATCAAGTATTTACCATCCAAGTTTTATTGGATTAAAAAATTATATAAATATATTTCATTCAAATTTATTCTATCAGGTTATGGGTAACACATTTTTATTCTTAATTGTTGCTGTACCATTTTTAGTAATATTTCCATTATTTCTTGCAGTACTTATCAATCAAAAAATTAGAGGAATTACATTATATAAAATATTAATCTACCTTCCAGTAATTGTATCAATAGTTGTTGCGGCCATCGCATTTAAATGGCTCTACGCCCAAGATGGAATATTAAACTATTTTATGAGTTTATTGGGTATAGATTCAATAGGATGGTTAACAGATTCTAGATTTGCATTGTATTCAGTGGCAATAGTAACTATCTGGAAAGGTGTTGGATATTATATGATGATTTATCTTGCAGCATTGATGGGAGTTCCTCAGGATTTATATGAAGCTTGCGATATTGATGGTGCAAATTTTATCCAAAAACATTTGACTGTAACTGTTCCACAAATAATGCCAACTATTGCTTTAGTCTCTACGATAAGTTTAATTTCAGCAATGAAAGTTTTTGTAGAAATATATGTAATGACAAAAGGTGGACCATTAAATTCTAGCAAAACTATAGTTTATTACATATATGAACGAGCTTTTGAAAACTTAGATTTAGGATATGCTTCAGCATTAGCTGTAATTTTGCTAGTAATAATAATGGTTATTTCTGTATTTAATATTTTAGTATTTGAAAAAGATAAATATCAAATATGATAAATCTTATTTAATTTTATTTTGAATATAATCAAGCCTATTTTCAATAGACTCTTTTTTGACTCTCATCTTATTAAGGTCATAAAGATATTGAGTTACAGAATTTTTCAAAATATTATTTAAACAATAATCAGAATATGGATATTTAATATTACTTTCAATTGGTAAATTTGCTTTAACAGAAGCAATTAAACATTTTTTATAAATCGCATTTCTTTCATTTAGAATTTTTTCGTTAAAATCTGCATATGATTCTGGTGATAATCTAATAAGCAATGGTTCTAACATTGTAAATAATGTATTAGGCTCTTTTTGTTTTATTGTATCTAATTTATCTACAATTTTGAATTCATTTCCACTAATAAGTATATTATTAGGATTTATAATGTCTGGAGTATAGTATACTTTAGATAAATTAGGTTTAATATCATGTATTTTATTAAGTTGAGCTAAGCCAATAGCAAATTTATCATAGGATTCTTGAGGAATATTTGCACATTTAGGAATATAATTTTTTTCATATTGCTCAATCTCGTCAATCGTAGCACATTTTGTTCCTCTATACGAAGTCCCACAACAAATAAAATCATTTGAAGGTGTTGCGTTTTTTAATATTTCTGTATTACCTAACCTTACAATAGGTTCACCATAGTAAATATCTAATTGATTAAATCTTTTATCAGGTAATTTTGTATAATTATAAAAATGAATTGCGGAATCAGCGTCATAACCACGTTTAACTTTAGCTACATATTTATCACTTATTTTAAATACTTTTGATTCTCTACCTTTATTAATAAAATTTTCTTGAGTCATTATATCAGGTAACAACTCATTAATAATTTTATGGAATTTAATTCTTGAAACGACATCAAATGGACTAGTTTGTATTACTTTATCAATATTAGAATCTAAAATTTTTGAAAGCTCATTAGGTTGAATACCTTTAAATTTTAAATTATTTTTTGATGAATAATTCTGTAAATTTAATTGTTTTTGATTATTAATATTATTATTAAATTTTAAATTGTTGGTTGAAAGATTAATGTTCATTTTATTATATTTAACTCCTTTACCAAAGGTAAAAATCAAAAAATTTTTTTTTTGCTATAAATATTAAATATTGTAAAATTAATCATATTAGTTTATACTATTATTGCATTTTTGCACATTAAAAATTAAATATGGGGATGTTTTGGATTTGACAGGATGATAGGTTTAAATAGGTTGCGAGTCCGAGCGCTGTTCTCGGTTATCAACGAGCAAACTAAATTAAATGCTACAGATAACGTAGTTACACCAAAAGCTTGGGGCAGATCAGCTCAAGCTATCGCTGCGTAGAGCATAGCTCCGCACTGGTGCTCTCATAGTATTCCATCTTGCCGATGCTATGGGACAATTATGCAAGAACAGTATAATGATGGTAGTAATTATATGCAGTCCACTACTAAAGGTTAGCTTTCCGTTAAAAAGCTTTGGCTAAAGTTCTGGTTTAGTAAATTTCCAGCTTTAGTTGAGATGAATAATTTACTACACTCGTAGAGATTTGTTTAGATCCATTTTGGACGTGGGTTCGATTCCCACCATCTCCAATAATTAAATTTAGAGACCCTAAGAGGTCTCTTTTTTAGTATATAAACAAAGTAAGACTCTGTGTTTACATAATTCACTAAGTTTTATGTTAAAGATAAATCTTAGCAATCTATATCTAATTTTATTTTAATATTAAGAAATGTAACAAATTAAAACACTCCTGAAATTAGATATATAATATATACTTTATATATATGTAAGATGTAAACAAATTAAACGTTAAGTAGACACAAGAATTACCGTTTAAAAAGAGAGACAAATACTAAAACCCTAATTCCCTTCCTAATTCAAATTTTACTCCCCGCAAATGTCGAGGAGTTTTTTTTATAAAAAAAAGAGTAGCTTATTGCTACTCTTTTTATTTACATATTATGTTTTACTCAAAAATCCAACCATTTGTTAAATCAACTTTTATCGTATCAAGTAATTTAACATATACGGTACCATCAGGTAAAACTATAATTTTTTCGCCTTTGAAAATTTTTCTTATCCAAGTCATAAATTTATTCTTCTTAACTGTCACATCTGCAGTACCATGTTCTACCACTGCTTGGTCATTTGGGGTGACAATTGTATCAGTAGATAATGTAAGGACCCCATTTCTTACAAATAATCGTCCTGGTTTAGCTTGACATACTTGCCCTTTAACATCAGTTCCTTTATAAATTAAAATATATTTATCTTTAGTTATAAAATGCTCTGGTGTTTTTGCAATAAATTGATCCCCATTTTTAGATATTTGCGATCCCATAACATTTGCAACCTTAATTGGAACAATAGAACCTGCAGGAATTGTGCCTACTGCACCCTGAACAAAAGCATTTTCAATTACATAACCATCACCTGTTTTTTTACGCATTGCTTCTGCTAATTTAGCATTTGGATTTAATTTAGCTTGTTCCATCATATTATATAAAATAGCAGTAACTTCCGCTCTTGTTGCAGGTCTTTCAGCCTCCATAATACCAGCTTTATCAGGAGAACAAACTACCATTCCCAATATTTCTGCTTTACCTGCAGCAACAATAAACCAAGAAGGAATATCATTTGAATCTTTATAAACTTTTGATAAAACATATTTTGCTTTTTGTTCGCTTATTTGTTCTGTTGTAAGAGCATTAACTGCTATCGATAAAGCTTCTGCACGTGATACTGAGTCATAAGGTCTAAATTTTTCTCCTTTATCAGGATTAGAAATTAAATCAAAATATATTGCCTTTTGAATAGCATTATATGCCCAAAAATTCTTATTTATATCTTTAAAATTAACAGGTTGAGCAACAGTTGCATTTTCTTGTCCTAAAGCTTTAATAGCCATTGATGCAAATTCTGCTCTTGTTACATTTTCATCTGGTTTAAAACTTCCATCAGGATAACCAACAACAACACTTTGTTCTGATAATTGTTTAATTTGTTTATATGCCCAATGATTTGTATCCATATCTGAATAAAAAGCAAAAGATGGTATTGAAGTTAATAATAATACACCTATAGACATCAAAATATTTTTTATTTCTTTTTTCATGGAATTAACTCCTATTATTAAGTATCAATATAATATAGATATAGTACATAAAATTAAAAATTAAAACAATTAATTGATACAAAAATTTAAAAAACCAGATAAAATGATTTATATCATTAATAAATTAAATAGAGGGATTTATGAACAAAATATTTTTACTCGCAATTTTTATATTAGCTTCATCTTTTACTATGCCAGCTTTTTCATTTGGTGAAATAAATCCTGCAGCTTTTAATATGATGAGATACCAACAAAGTGCCAATATGTATAATAGAAGAAATACTAGACAAACATTACCTTATGTTTATTCACCACAACAAGCAAGATATTATGGAATAAATGTAGCTAATCCAAATAATCAATACAGGCAATATGGGTTATACCAACAAAACTATCAAAATCGTTCTCAGTATGGAATGTGGTAAGGGTAAAGGAATAAAGGGGTGAATATAATTATTAATGTTATAATTACAGTATTACCCCAAACCGGAATTTAATCGGAACCTGTTTACCTTCGTAGTTAAACCAAAATAAATGAACAGAGGTTTGGTGGTGATATTTTTTAGAAATAATTTAAGCTTGTAGTTACAAACCAAACCGGAATTTAATCGGAACCTATTTACCTGCGTAGCAGCAAAAAAAAAGTTTGCCAGATTGTGGCAAACATTAAATAAACACGAGGATATTAAGAGAGAGTATAAAAAGAAATCTATTTTCACAAACCTAGTTTAATTATTTATAAACTGTTTGTATTTTACTTAATTCCCCAAATCTTTTAAATCTTTTAATCCAACTTACTGATTACTTACATTTATATAAAGTATTTTTATTTTAAGAAATTGCTTAAATTATTCTAAATGTAAACAAATGCTAAAATCGTATATACTATATAAATATTAATAAAAACTCCTGATATTAATCAGGAGTTTTTACTTATTTTTCGATATTTAATTTAGAACCTGTATTTATTTTATTAGGCATGCTATAGAATTCTTGTGTTTCCTTTGACTTTAGCAAATTTGCAGACTCATTAACATTTTTTAGTAAATTTGAGCTTTGATTTGAATTAGGAACACCTGCTATACCTGGATATGTACCATAAACTCCATACATTGCAGCGGATTGATCAGGCATCCTTGCGCCGAAATCAGCATATGCTCCAGGATAATTATAGAATATATTTGCATATGGTCTATGAGGTCCAAAATCATCTTCATCTATTGATGGTAATGGAATATACCCACCATATCCTTGACCTGCTGTAGTACTATCACTTGCAATACTCGTTGGTTGACTAGTATTTACTTGTTCCACATTTTTGGGTTCAGTCTTTGCTTCTTGCTTTTCAATATAAGATTTTCCAACTATCTTAGAACCAATCCAATCACCAACCATATAACCAACAAAAGAACCTATCCCTGGAATCATAGCAGAGCCAATCGCACCAAATAATGCACCTGTTGTTAATCTTACTCCAGCTTTTCCTAATTCTTTAAGACCTGCACCTATACCTTTTTCTTTTGTCGCTTTATATGCGTTTGGAATTTCTCCTGCTATAGTTAAAAAAGCAAATAATGCTGGCATTGCTTTCCCAAAACCTTTTAATGCTCCTGTAAATTTTCCAAATCCTTTACCAGCTTTCCAACCATCTGGAATTGCTTTAAAACCATTTTTTAATGATTTTATAAAGCCACCAGCTTTTTTTTGTACAGCATGAGAATAACCAATACCTTTTTTAGTTCCTGTACAAAGAGCGCCTAAATAACTTTGATTATTAACTTTTCTATTTTTTATTTGGCGTTTTATAATTTTCCCGACATCATCAGAGCCAGTACCTAAAATAAAATTAAAATAAGAACTACCAATGCTTCCTATACCCATAAGGATAACCTTTCAAATAATATTTGTAACCTTCATTTATATAAAGTTATTTTTTTTATGAAAATTGACTTATTGTAACAATTTGTAAACAGGAGTTTGTGATAAAATTATCCTATGAAAACAACATCTTCTGAATGTTTATTTGAATTTGATAAAACCTTTAAGAGAACCATTATCGGAACTGATGAAGCAGGTAGAGGCCCTGCTGCTGGAGGTGTTTTTGCGAGTGCTGTTTATTTTCCTAAAATTACATCTAAAATTATTGAAGAATTATCAATATTGAATGATTCAAAACAACTTTCAGCAAAAAAAAGAGAGTATTTATATGATATTGTTTTAAATGAAACTATAAATGAAACTATATGTATAGAAGTTGAAGACATTGAAAAATATAACATTTTAGCTTGTTCTTTAAAGGCAATGAAATTGGCTTGTGAAAGTGTAATTGAACAAATAAAAAAAGAAAATATTTTAGTTTTAGTTGATGGGAATAAATTAATCAGAGATTTTACATATCCTCAAGAATTTGTAATAAAAGGAGATGGAAAATCTGCATCTATTGCAGCTGCAAGTATATTGGCAAAAGTAACACGTGATAGATACATGCAAGAGCTTGATGAAGAATTCCCTCAATATAATTGGAAATCAAACGCAGGATATCTTACAAAACAACATTTAGATGCAATAGATAAATATGGATTAACTCCATATCATAGAAAATCATTCTTAAAAAAACATTTCGAAAAACAATTAACTTTATTTTAAAGCTTCTTGTTGTTTTTTCTGAACAATAGACAATGGTTCAATATTTTGGCTTTTTAGAATTAAATCACATAATTCTCTAACAGCACCTCTACCGCCATTATATTTAGATTTAAACTTACATACTTTTTGAACTTCTTCTACAGCATCATTTGGACAACAAGAGAGTCCTACTTTTTCTAAAATACAAATATCCGGTAAATCATCTCCCATATATGCAACATTTTCTAATGTTAAATTGTATTTTTTTACAATTTCTTCTAAAACAGGGAGTTTGAATTTTACACCTTGATGAAGTTCTTTAATTCCTAAATTTTCTGCTCTAAATTGAACTGTACCATTTTGACGAGCTGTAATAATAGCAGTAATAAATCCTGCATTATTTAAACAAACAATTCCTTGACCATCTTTAGCATTAAATGTTTTGTATTCTTCTCCATTTTGAGAAAAGGTTAAACTACCATCTGTTAACACTCCATCAACATCTAGTGCCAATACTTTTATATTTTTTGCAAGATTTTTTATATCCATTTATACAACTCCTGCTTTTAATAAATCATGAATATGAACAACACCTATTGGCATATTTTTATCATCAACAACAGCAAGAGCAGTAATTGAATATTTTTCCATTAAGTGTAAAGCACCTGCTGCAAAATCTGTTTTAGCAACTGTTTTTGGATTTTTTGTCATTACCTCTTTTGCTATTAGTTTTGATAAATCAGAATTGTATTTTATAACAATACGTCTAATATCTCCATCTGTTAATATACCTGTTAATTCACCTGTTTGATTTGTTAATATAGCCATACCAAGTTTATGCTCAGATATTAATTTTATCAAATCTGTAAATAGCATATTTTCAGAAGCAATAGGCAGATTTTCTTGTAACATTAAATCTTCAACATGGAATTTTATTCCTTTGCCTAGAGCACCACCTGGATGATAAACAAGAAAATCTTCTTCTGTAAAACCACGTTTCTTTAATAGACATACTGCTAATGCATCCCCCATCGCAAGAGTAGCAGTTGTGCTAGCAGTAGGAGCTTTTCCTAAAGGGCAAGCTTCTTTTTCAACGGAAATATCCAAAACTACATTACCTGCTTTTGCAAGTGTTGAATTTAAATTGCCTGTCATTGATATAACAGGAACACCAAATCGTTTTATTAAAGGTAATAAATTAAGAAGTTCTTGAGTTTCTCCGCTATTAGAAATAGCGATTACAACATCATCTCTTGTAATAATCCCTGAATCTCCATGAGTACTTTCTGCAGGGTGCAAGAAATATGATGGAGTTCCAGTAGATGTAAGTGTTGCTGCAATTTTTTTACCAATTAAACCTGATTTTCCCATGCCAGTAATAATAACTTTACCTTTTGAATTATAAAGTAAATCTATAGCATTATCAAAATTTTCACCTAAACCTGATTTAAGTTTTAAAATTGCATTTGCTTCTATATCAAAAACATCACAAGCTAATTTATTTATATCTAATACTGGCATATAACCCTCACAGTCTTAAAAACGATAACATAATAGTATTATATAACAAAGTTCATACAAATGTATTATATTTAAGAATTCTTATCAAATAATTTTTAAAATTTGCCGATTAATAATACATAGAGGAAAACAGATGCTAAAATTATTAAGTCAAAAGAATTCAACTCTAAAGTTGAACAATTCCGAGCCTAATAAAATCGTCGAGATTGTAAAAGAGTACATCAAGACATCTGATGAGAGAGATTTAACAATTGATATTTCTCAAATGAATATTATGGATGCTTGCAAAATTTCTGTTTTATGTTCAACAGAACATTATTTAAAGAATCCTAATGGGAAAATACATTGGGTAGTATCATCTTCATCTGTTGAAAAAATGGTTTCTTCTATGGGACTAGGGAATTCTCATTTTTTATATAAATAAACTTTAAAAATCTCTTTAATTAAAGTATAATATTTCCGTTGATATTTTAATTATGGAGTCTAGTATGAAAATTAATAAAAATTATTTGAACTTAGAAGCTAGTTATTTATTTTCAACTATTGCGAATAAAGTAAAGGCTTATTCTGATGCTAATCCAGGAAAACATATTATTAAGTTAGGTATTGGAGATGTAACATTACCTCTTTGTAAGGATGTAGTTATTGCAATGGAAAGAGCAGTATTAGAAATGGGAGTGCAAGATACTTTCAGAGGCTATGGGCCAGAACAAGGTTATGACTTCCTTAAAACTCCTATTAAAGAATACTATTCAAAACACAATGTGTCTTTAGATCTTGATGAAATATTTATAAGCGATGGAGCAAAAAGTGACTTAGGAAATATTTTAGACTTATTTGACACTGATAATACAGTTCTTGTTCAAGATCCTGTATATCCTGTATATGTTGATACTAACATTATGGCTGGAAGAAAAATTAAATACTTAAATTCAAATTCTGAAAATGGTTTCTTACCATTACCAACAGAAAATGATAAAGCTGATATTATTTACTTATGTTCTCCAAACAATCCAACAGGTGCAGTATATAATAAAGAACAGTTAAAACAATGGGTAGATTTTGCTTTAGAAAATAATTCTATCATTTTATTTGATGCCGCTTATGAATGTTTTATATCAGATGAAACATTACCAAGAAGTATTTTTGAAATAGAAGGCGCTAAAAAGTGTGCTATTGAATTCTGCTCCTTCTCAAAAACAGCAGGATTTACAGGTACAAGATGCGGTTATACAGTAGTTCCAAAAGACTTAGTTTATGAAGATACTATGATTAATAAATTATGGTTAAGACGTCAAACAACTAAATTCAATGGTGTTCCATATATTGTTCAAAAAGGTGCAGCTGCAATCTTTACAGAAAATGGACAAAAAGAAATAATGGAAAACATTAACTACTATAAAGAAAATGCTAAAATTATTACAGATGCTTTAGATAAATTAGGTATTTGGTATACAGGTGGAACAAATTCTCCATATATTTGGTTAAAATGTCCTAATGGAATGAAATCTTGGGAATTCTTTGACTATTTATTAAATAATGTTCAAATCGTAGGAACTCCAGGTTCTGGATTTGGAGAAAATGGTGAAGGATATTTTCGTTTAACATCATTTGGTAGTCGAGAAAACACTATTGAAGCGATGGATAGACTACTTAAACATTCATTAGCAAATGTTTAAGTTAAATATGATTTAACAATTCAAGAGGAGTGTCAATTATTATTGACGCTCCATTTTGTTTAAGAAATTCTTTTGTTTTATATCCCCAAGATACGCTAATACAATTCATGCCAGCATTTTTTGCTGTTTGAATGTCAACCTCAGAATCACCTACAAATATTGCATTTTCAGATTTTGACTCTAATTCATCTAATGCAATATATACCGTATCAGGAGCTGGTTTTTTCTTTGTTTCTTTTTCTTGCCCAATTGCTACATCTATTAAAGTTTTAAAATATTTTTTGCATAAAGGTTTTACTGCTGCATCAAACTTATTAGATACAACTGCAAGTTTATAATCTCTTGATTTCAATGTTGCAAGCAGCTCCAAAATATGAGGATATGGCTTAGTACTTACGTCCATATTTTTTGCATAATGCTCTTTGAAGATACTTAAGCACACTTCAAAATTGGGATTGTTACGGCCATCAGGAAGAGAACGTTCAATTAGTTTTTCTACTCCATTACCAACATTATTCCTTACCATATCAATAGTTTGTTTAGGATACTTAAATCCAAATAAAGCATAATTTACACTAACTTTTAAATCCTCTAAAGAATTAATTAGTGTACCATCTAAATCAAATATAATTGTATCAATTTTATTATCTAGCATTCTAACTACCCTATTTACCTATCCATTTACCCCTAGTCATTTTTTACTAAAGATGTGAATATTTGATAACCGTTTTCTTTATCAATCTCTATTATCTTGTAACAATTTTGTGTTAATGAAGGAGTAACAATATAATAAATTCCATTTAATGATACTTCATCATTTTTATTAAAATGACCTGATACAACTGATATTACATTATCGTATTTGTTTATCATTTTAAGATATTCAATTGCATTAGCCGTATATAACAAATCATTGCTAGTTTTATTTGCTATTGGAAAATGCTGTAAAATTACAACTTTATTTTTTTGATTAAGTTTAATTTGATTTTCTAACCATTCCATTGTTGAACTATTAAAGTAACCATTAGGCATTGTTATAAAATCTTTTGCCCCATCAACTACAATAAAAACTATATCATCTTTTTGGAATGTATAATTTAAAGTTTTAGGAGATTTACGACCTAAATATTTATGTAGCTTTTTCGAATAAACTTCTTTTTCCATATGTTTAGATTTAGAAACATCTCTATCTCCTACAACAACATAGTATGGTTTATTCAATTTTTTTATATCGTTTGTAAAATCTTTTAATAAATCAGCATCTGCTTTTGCTGTGTTATCCCCGGTAAATACAACAAAATCGATATCATTCATTTTGTTAATATCATCAATTGCTTTTTGTAAGTTTTCAACAGAATTAGCTTTACCATATAAAACATCTGTTATTTGAACAAATTTTACATTTTTTGCATATGATGCATTACATAATAAAGAGAATGCAAAAGCTAATATTATAATTATTTTTTTCATATTAAATTATTCCTCATACATTGTTATAATCTTATCAATACCAGATTTAGCAATCTCAAACAATTCTAACATTTGAGATTTTTCATATGGTTCACCTTCTGCTGTTGTTTGGAAATCAACAATTTTACCACTTTTTGTTAATATAACATTTGAATCAACCCTTGCATGAGAATCTTCTTCATAGTCTAAATCAAGAAGGATTTCATCACCTAATATTCCGATAGATATAGCTGCGATTGGCTCAATAATTGGATTCTCTTGAAGTTTGCCTTCTGCCATAAGTTTATTTATAGCATCTTTAAGAGCTACAAAACCACCACAAATACTTGCAGTTCTTGTTCCTCCATCAGCTTGAATAACATCAGCATCAATAGTTATTGTTAATCCTGTCATTTTTTCTAAATCTACACAAGCTCTTAAGCTTCTGCCGATTAATCTTTGTATTTCATGAGTTCTACCAGAAACTTTTGTTCTTTCTCTTTGGCATCTTGTATTAGTAGAGGCAGGAAGTAGAGAATATTCTGCAGTTACCCAACCTCTTTTATCATCTTCATCCATCCATTTAGGGCTTTTATAATCAACCGACGCCGTTGTCAAAACTTTTGTATCACCAAATTCAACTAATACAGAACCTAATGCGTGCTTTGTAAAATTTTTTGTAAATTTAATTGGTCTAAGTTCGTTGTTTGCTCGATTGTTTTTTCTCATAGATTCCCTCTTTTCTTTTTGTAAGATTAATCTCTTCTATCTAAATTATAATCCCACATATATATTTGCCCGCAATATCTGCATACTGCGTGCTGATTCATAAACATTAAATCAGGTACAAATGTGTAACCATCTACAGTAATTTCAATTTCTCCATTTTTATTATATTTATGCGTAAAAGTCTTACTGCCTTTGTAGTCCGCAGCAAACATAAGTTCAAATTTATCTATCGATTTACAGTTTTTACAGATAAACATTTTAGCCCTTATATTTTTTCTTTACACGTTTCATAAATTTTTCATCAAGTTTTTTTACTACATCATTATCGTTACAATATGTTTTATACCAAAGACAAATACAAATTGTTCTCAATGGTAATAATAATTGGATAACTAATTTGTATATAATAATAAGTACAATAAAACTTGCTACATCTATTGGAGCTAAAGGAGGATGGTTAATGGCCGATAACATAAGATTTATGTTATAAAGTGATGATGTTTGAATTCCTTCAGCAACAAAAGATATTAAAGCTGAATTTACTTTTATAACATTTAAGAATGTATAAATAATCTGAGGAATAATAACACAAGTTAAAGTTCCTACAAACATTATTAGCCAAAATATTTTCCAGAAATTGCCTTGCACATAAATTGTACTCTTTTTGAAACAATCAATAGGTGAAAGTTGTTCTTCAAATATGAATATTTGGAAAATAAAAGTGAAATATATTAGAAGAATTCCACCTATTAACCAAAAAATTGGAACCCACCAAGTTAAAAATATCATAATCATATACATTAATGACAAACAAAGATATGGAAACCATCTTCTTGTAACCATCATTGTATGAGCAGGTAAATCATAAACCCTGTCTGACTTTAATAAGTTATCAGTCATAGAGTTAACGGAACCGTGTGCTACTAGATATTTCCATAAAGCTGATAAATATATTATTAGCCCTGGAATTAGAACAATAAATAAAATTAAATTTTTGTATAAATCAGTATTTAATACTTGGTAATTAATAAGTAGAGATGTAATATTTTCATTATAAAAAATTACAGAATAAAATATTACAATTCCACCTAACAATTGACCAAATACAGGATATAGCATATACTGCAAGAATTTATCTGCGTTAGAAAAATATAGTCCTATACCTTGTAAAAATATTTCAAAAAATGTTTTATCTTTTTTTGTCACAACAAACCTTCTTATTATATAATGTTTTTATACAAACAATTATAAATAAAAGTAGAGAAATATGAAAGACACAGAAGAAATTATTGAAAATAGCGAAATTGAGCAAGAAAATGTTGATGAAGAAATTCAGCAAACAGAAGAAGTAACTGAGCTTGATGAAAACATTGATATAGACGAAACTTCAGAAGAAGAAGAAGAAGAAAAAACAGAAGTTGAAACAGTTGAAGAAAAACAAGATATAAGAGAGCTTATCAAAAGTTTTCAGCCTTTGGATTATTTTGATTTTGTAAATTTACATATTCATTCCAAATATTCTGATGGGAAAGCAGATTTTGAAGATATAATCCGTCAAGCAAAAGAATTAGGATACCATAAAATTGCAATATGTGACCATAATACAGTTGAAGGCCATAAACATTTTCAAGATGATGTTTTAATACCTGCAGTTGAATTTGATTGTTGGTGTGGATATGTATTTATGCATCTATTAGCTTATGGTATTGATGTTAATAATCCTGTTTTAGATGAGTTTATGGCTAAAACAAAAAAAGAAACGGAAGCTGATATTGTAAGAATATGGGCAAGGCGAGATGTTAAAAAACTTATTAATGCGATACACGAAGCAGGTGGAATTGCAGTTCTAGCACATCCGGCATGTTGTTGGGCTCTAAGCTTAGATAGGTTTGTTGGAAAGTTAGTTTCTTATGGGCTAGATGGTATTGAAGTTCACTATCCATACAGACGCCATAGAGCAATAATAAGATTTGCATCTTTAAGACAAATCAAAGATGTTGCAGAAAAATACAACTTGATAGTAACAGGTGGCACGGACTGCCATACTAGAAACATTATGGCTTATTGATTAATGAATCAAAATATTGTTTATTGGCATTCAATGTGTCCTTTGATGCTACGATTGAATAAATTGGCTTATTATTGAATACATAATTAGCTGCTTTTTGGATATCTTCTTTTGTTATTGTATCTATCAAATTATATTGCTCATTTACATAATTAATTCCATAAGGATTATTTATACCGTCACTTATCATTTGAGTACTGTTCTTTTGGCCATATGAATGTGATTTTAAAGCATCTTTAAATTCTTTTTTAGCTACTTCTAATTCTTTATCTGTAAATTCACCATTTTTAATCTTATTAATTTGTCTTGTAAAACCATTAATAGATTTTTGAACATTATCATATGTATGTTCTTTAGTATCCGGATTATCTGTTGTTGTCATTATATTACAACTAATATATCCGTTATTGCCATCAGCTTCATAATCAGACCAAACAGAATATGCTAGTTTTTCTTTTTCTCTTAAATTATTGAATAAACCTGTTTCATCACCATTAGATAAAATACCATTCATTAACTTAAATATTACATAATCTTTTATATTTCCATTATCTTTAAAACTATATGCCTGTGTTACATATGCTTGAGAATGTGGTGCTTCTTTAGTTATTACCTTACTTTCTGTCTGCGGCTTATGTAAATCAAATATTTGTGGAATATTTTGTTTTACTATTGGCATTTTATTAAATGATGATATAACTGAATTTGCAACTGTTTTATCTTCCGTTGGTGCAGATACAACAACTGTTGCAGAACTATTATTCATTATTTCATTATATAAATTACTTACATCTTTTGTTGTTATGGAATCAATATTTTTCAAAATATCTTCTGGAGTATATCCAAAATTCGAATCAGGATACATTGCTTTTAAAACCCCATCTCTTGGGTTTGGTTCTGCATGTTCAAATATATCCTTAACAATAGCTTTTTGTTTTTCTAAAGTAGCTTCATCAAAACTTGGACACATTAATTGCTCTTGAGTAATATTTATAAACTGTTGAACATTTTTTGATGGCATTTTTCCTGTTATTCTAATTGTTCCATCAGTTTCAACTTTTATTGATTGTGATAAATTATTTTTATCCAAATAGTTTCCAAATTCATCAGTATCTTTATACAAAGTCTTATCTTTTAACATTCTATTTAATAATATATCTACTCCAGGTTTTATATTAATTAATTTTTGAGGTTGATAACAAATCTCAGCTTTTGCATTTGTATTATTTGGAGTATTATTCAATGCAATATCATAATTATTACCTAATACAATATGATTAATATTTTTAATATCAATAGGTTGAGTTTCATTATTTGTTTTATGAACATTACCTTTGAATGAAATATTACCAACATTATTATTTGCATTGTTATAGTTATTTTTTAAGCTTTCTGCAGTAACTGATGCAGGATGAACAACTGCAATAGATGCTTTTGATGTGTCCAAATAGTTTTTAACAGCATTTTCTACATCTTGAACAGTTAATGAATCTAATATTTTATCTTCTTGTGCTGCTTCAGAGATACTATAATTAAAAGAACTACTTCCTAATGCATAATTTAATTTATCAGGATCTTCATAATTATCCTGATGTTTTGATTTTATTGAATCTTTTAATTGTTGTAATTCTTCTCCATTTAATTTAAAATTTTGTAATTCCTTAAACACTTTATTTAAAGATTTTTCTGAACCATTTTCAGTTGTTTCTATGTCAAATGTTATTGCAATTCCATCAGTTGGAATTGTACTTACTTTGTTAATAGAAGGATTAATTTCTGCATTAAATTCTTTTAATGGAGTTGCAATTCTTGAATTTGATTTTGAAAACATAGCAGCTAATGCTACATCTAAAGCAACTTGATCTTTAAGATTATTATTAGCTGGTCCATTAAAAGCAATAGTTGTATTTGTTTGAACGGCCTTATCTGATAATATATCTTTTCTAACAGTTTTATCAATTGGAGTTAATTTTTCAAATCTTCTATCAGGATTTGGTTTATTTTCACCTCGGAAGTGTTTTGCAATTAATTTTACAGCCTCATCAGGTTCAACATCTCCAGTAACGACTGTAACCATATTTGCAGGGTAATAATTATTTTTATAATAATCTGTAACTTTTTGTTTATTCATGTTTTGGATATTGTCAACTCGACCAGCAACAACATCTTCTGATGTACTTTGTATATTATATAAATTCTTTATTGCTATATTATTTGCTTTTGCCCCCATGAAATCACTATACATATTAATCTCAGAACATACAGGACCATGTTCTTTTTCAACCATATTATCAGACATCTCTAAATTGTTCATCATAGATGCCTGAATTGCAATGGCAGTTTCTAAATCATCTTTATCAAATTGAGGAATTCCTATAGTATAGTTTGTTTCAGCCATTCCTGTTGATGCATTTGTACTTCCACCCATTTCGGCAACTTTTCTAAATACATCGCCAACACCTAATTTCATATATCCATCAGTGCCCAATGTCCCATTAAAAGCCATATGCTCATTAAAATGACTAATACCGCGTTCATCATCTTTTTCATTCATAGCGCCTGTATTAACATATGTATTAACATATGTTTTAGGACTTTTCATTGGCGCAATCATTACTCTTTGGCCGTTTGCTAACTTGTAACAATGGACTTCTTGTCCATTAGAAAGTTTTTCAACACCTAATTTTGAATATGTTTGAGGGATTTTTACATTATAATCTGTTGTAACTTGAGAAGGTAAAACTGTTGTATTTGCCTTGTTTTGTTTATCTTCTGTTACTTTATTTTGATTTATTGTATAAGTACTTATATTATTTATATTTGAAACATTAATCCCTTGAACCATATTATTATAAAAGCATATTTTTAATAAAAGTTGTTACTTATATTAAATAATGTAAAGAAATAAAAGCTAATTTTGATTTTAAGTAAATTCTCATTAAAACAAATACTTTATATATGAGTAGGTAAATTTTGTATGAATTTTGAAGGTATAGTAGGTCACAATTACCCCATAAATGCTGTGCGTCCTTATGATTCAAGTAAGGTCGGTCGGATATATGTGCCTAATGCTCCTGATAAAACATCATTAAATGGAGTATTAGATAAATATCTTGATAAAAATACCATTGCAGCAATAATTCGGACTAACCCAGAAATAACAAGGATGTTAGCTGTAAATGGAGTGCCTTTAAATATTAATGTAGAAGGATTTAAAAAACACGTATATAATCACTCAGTAGATACTAAAAATACAGCTATAGGCATTTATAATAATTTACCAGCTCATATTAAAAATCAAGCGAACTTAAAAAATATCGCTGATGGGGCCGTATTGCACGATTTAGGGAAAATTTTAATTCCAGAAAATATTTTAACTAAAACAAATAAACTTAATCCTAAAGAAGAACAAATAATGCATTTGCATTCTTCTTTGAGTTATGAACTACTCAAGAATCAAGGAATAGATTCTAATGTTCTGGATATTGTAAAATATCACCATCAAAATCCTGCACATATTGGATATCCTGCAATGCCAGAATCCCAAAAGATGGATATAAATTCTCAAATTGTGGCACTTGCCGATAAATATTCAGCACTTAGAGAAAAGCGAAGTTATAAACGGCAAATGTCAGAAACAGAAGCATTGAATATACTTCAAAACGAGATGTCAAAAGGAGTAAGTCCGGAAGTTTATAACGCTCTATCTACTTATGCGATGTCAATGAAGCAAAATACTCAAAATACTAATCTCCTATCACGATATTTTGATAGAAAAAATGTCGTACCCCAAAAACAGAATACGACATTTTATGCTTAATTTTATAGTTTAGAGACTAATGTTTAAGAAAAGTCTCATAATTTCTAGCAAGTAGGTGAGTTCTAACTTGATTAATTAAATCAAGAGCAACCCCAACCATAATGATTAATGATGTAGCACCAATCCCTTGCATAGTTTTGATATTAGTAACATAACTAGCAAATGATGGAACTAATGCAATAAGTCCTAATCCTAAAGCTCCAATGAATGTTGTTTTAGATAAAATCTTATCTAAAGCTTCTGCTGTAGGTCTTCCAGGTTTAATACCAGGAATAGAAGAACCGTATTTTTTAAGGTTATTAGCAATTTCTTTTGGTTGCATATTTGGAATAATAGATGCATAGAAGAATGTTAATAACACAATCAATGCAAAATATATTACATAATATATGAAACCGTCAGGACTAAATACCTTATTCAACATCAATACTATATTTTGAATAGTTTCATTATGAATATTTGTTTGTCCTACAACACTTAAAACAGTAGATGGGAATAATAAAATTGCAATCGCAAAGATGATTGGCATAACCCCACTTGGATTTAGTTTAAATGGAATAAATGTATTTACTCCACCGTAAACTTTGTTTCCTACTTGTCTTTTAGGGTTTACAATAATAACTTTTCTTACTGCTTCCTGCATAATTACAATGAAAACCATAGTTGCAAAGAATATTGCAAGTAATAAGAATAACCCAAATTGTAAACTAGGATCACGAGCAACTAATTGTGCTGTTCTTGATGAATACAATGGAATACCTGAAATTATACCAACAAAGATAATAAGAGAACCACCGTTTCCAATACCTTTTTCAGTAATAAGTTCAGAAATCCACATAACAAGAATAGAACCTGCAGTAAGAGTCACAACAGATGAGATATAAAACATAGTGTGACTAACTGTAATTGCACCAGGAAGATGTGACATATAAGCCATAAACACAATAGATTGGAATGCTGCTAAAACAACAGTAAACAATCTAGAGTATTGAGAAAGCTTACGTCTTCCTGCTTCTCCTTCTTCTTTTTGAAGTTTTTCTAAAGAAGGTATTACAACAGATAATAATTGCATAATAATCTGTGCTGTAATATAAGGTCCAATCCCTAAAGCAAATATAGAAACTTTTCCTAATGCCCCACCTGAAAATAAATCAAGGAAACCTATGATATTATTTCCACCTGCAATTCTTGAGAATATTTCGTTGTTAATCCCAAAAATTGGTAACTGAACACCAAATCTAAATGCTGCTATCATTAAAAAAGTAAAAATAATCTTACTTTTTAATCCTGATGCATTCCACATTGACATAATGTCAGCACTTGTAGGCATTTTAATGTTTTGTGCCATTATACTAACTCAACCTTTCCACCAGCTGCTTCAATTTTAGCTTTTGCAGAAGGTGATACATAAACTGCTTTAACGTTAAGAGCTTTTTTAACTTCTCCATTACCTAAAATTCTTAGAGATTCACTTGATGGGTGAACTTTTTTAAGTTCTTTAAGTGATTCTAAAGAAATGTCAGTGATGTTTAATTGTTCTAATCTACCAACATTAATTTCAGCCCAAACTCTTCTATTGATAAGTTGGAAGCCTTTTAATTTAGGTAATTGTCTGTATCCAGGCATTTGTCCGCCTTCAAAACCTCTTTTAGAACTTTGACCTGAACGTTGTCCTTCACCGTTGTGACCACGAGAAGATGTTTTACCCATGCCAGAAGCACGACCACGTCCAACTCTTTTTCTTGTAGAAGTAGAACCTTCAGCAGGTCTTAAATCTTCTAAAGTAATTTTATCTTTTGACATTGTTATATTCCTTCTTTCTTTAATTAATCTACTATTGATACTAAATGAGAAATTTTATTTACCATACCCATAATTGTTGCGCTATCTTGGTGTTCAACAACTTGGTCTTTTTTAGAGAATCCAAGAGCTGCAGCAATTTTTCTTTGAGCAGGTGATGTACCTATTAAACTTTTAACAAGTTTGATTTTAATTTGTTTTGTATTTGCCATTTTATTATATTCCTTATTATTTCATGTAATATTTAAATTCAAATTACCCGACTAGTTTAAAAGTTCAGACATAGTCAAACCACGTTTTTTAGCAACTTCTGCAAATGGAGTTAAAGATTTTAATGCTTCAATAGTTGCATTAGCTGCGTTAAGTGGAGAATTAGAACCTAATGATTTTGAAAGAATATTTTCAATACCAGCTAATTCTAAAACTGAACGAACTGCACCACCAGCAATAATACCAGTACCTTGAGAAGCAGGTCTTAGCATTACAGCACCAGCTCCTGAACGAGCTTTGATTGGGTGAGGTATTGTTGTTTTAAAAATAGGAACGTTGATAAGATTTTTTCTACCATCAACAATAGCTTTTTGGATAGCGATGATAACTTCAGCTGCTTTAGCGCAACCAACACCAACTTGTCCTTTTTGGTTACCAACAATAACAATTGCTCTGAAACTAAGTTTTTTACCACCTTTAACAACTTTTGTTACTCTGCTGATTTGAACAACTTGTTCTTTCCATTCAGATTCAGGTTTTTCTTCTTTAGTTTCGATTTTTTTCTTTCTTGAACGTGTTCTTTTAGCAGGTTTTGCTTCTGCAACTTCTTCTTCTGCTAATTCAGCTGCTGTTTCAACAGTTGCTTCATCAACTGTTACTTCTTCAACAACTTCTAATTCTTTGTTTTCTTCAGTCATGTTATACCTTTCGTAATTTTAGTGTAACTTTTAGCCTTTTATATTTTTTACTAAATACGTGAAACATAGCCTAATTAAAGGCTTTCACAAAATATTTAGTTGTTAACTTTTCTGACAAAACAATATTAACCCAAACATACTTATTTTACAAGCGTTCTAGTTAAATTTTTGTTACAAAGGGGGTAGGGGTAAATAGGGATAAAATACTTTTTAAATAGTAGATAAGCGAACTTATATATTCTCCGTCTTTGCGAGCAAAGGACAAATAAAAATAGTTAAGTAGAATATTAAGGTGGGCAAGGATTTGCTTTGCCTACCATACTGACTAATTTATTTATTCATCAATTCCATAATTTTTGCACAAGTTCTTGGGAAATGTTGTTGTAATACAACACTTCTTAATTGAATATTATCAAAGTCTTCATTAATTAATCCTGATGTTAAAGCATTAAATTCTGCAATTGTTTCGGCAAGTGGGATTGAGCCACCATTTTTTGATATGAAATAATCAATTGATTTTCCTTCTGCATCTGATGATACTTTCTTATATTCTTCTAATTCTTCTTTATAAATATTATTTAATTCCAGATTTTCTTGCAATTTTTCTAATTTGTAATTCCAGTCAATAGCATGTCCTAATTCATGTGCAAATACAAATGGATTATTTTTTAGTTCTTCACTAACCAAAATTTCTTTTGTATTATCAGAATAAAAAGCATTATCATTTATACTAGAATCAAGATATATTTTCTTTAATCCCATTTCTTTGATTTTAAAGAAATAATCTCCCGGTAGTTGTTTGTATAAATCTTTTAATTGAGAATCTAAAATATCAGAACCTAGTTCAATTGTTTCTGTTTTATTTCCATTTTTATCAACTTTAGAAACAATTACTTTATCTTCAACAAATTGAGTATCATATTTTTGACCATTTACAGATGAAGTATAATGATTTTCATCAATTTTATGATATTTTCTTTCTGTTGTTCTTAAAATATTTCCATCTTTGTCTTTTATTTCATATTTCATACCAGAACCTTTAGGACCTTGTATTATTGTATAAGTTGTGACAGTTCCATCAGTTGATGTAGCTGTTCTTGTTGCTTTCATCCCTTGATTTTTTGACCCATATAATTCAATTGTTCCTATAGGCTTTTTAACCATTGATTGATTAAGTCCTCTTTCATATACATTGATTGTATATATTCCGGGTTTGTCTTTTGATGGGGTAAGAACTTCTGAGCGAACTTGAACACCATTATTATCAAATTGGGTCTTTTTCATAGATAATGGAATAGAAGAAGATACTCCATCCATACTTACATTTATATTCTTAATTTCTTCAACTAAATATGACCCATCATTAAATTCTCGTCTTACAAGAGTTTTGTCATCTCGTATTTTTTGTATTTCTTTACCATTATATTCTATACCTTTATCAGTTTTAGTTACAAAGAATATTTGTTTATCTTTACCGTTAGAAAATTCGAACTGATATGAATTGTCTACATAGTTATTATGCAACGAAAAAGAATCATTATTAGGATTTAGTTGTTTAGTGATTTTACGAAGAAGACTTTCGTCTTCGAAGAAATGAATATTCTTTTCGTTAATACCTTGTAAAAATATATTATATTTAGGTTCAGAAATAAGTTTATTAATCAAATCAGGCTTAGTATTATTTGTATTTACAATTTTTTCAATTTGTGAACCAAATAGTAAACTGTTTCCACTTTGAGATTTGATATTTAGCAAACAATCTATTAAACTCTGATTGCTTTTATTAGAATACAAATCAATTAATTTTTCTATGTTAGAAACACTAAATCTACCAATAGTGTTTCCATTATGATTAATAGTTTCATCAATTAAATCTTTAATAAATTGCACATTATCAGGATTTTCTTTTGATAGATTAATTAAGTTTTCTATGTCAGAAGCATCAAATCTAGCAATAGTGTTTCCAGTATAATAAATAGTTTTATTAATTAAATCTTTGATAAATTGTGTATTATCAGGATTTTCTTTTGATAGATTAATTAAGTTTTCTATGTCAGAAGCATCAAATCTAGTAATAGTATTTCCATTATAATCAATAGTTTGTTCATTTATTAAATCTTTAATAAATTGCGTATTTTCAGGATTTTCTTTTGATAGATTAATTAAGTTTCCTATTTCATAAGTATTAAATCTAGCCACAGTGTTTCCATTAGAATCAATAGTTTTTTCATTAATTAAATCTTTAATAAATTGCGTATTTTCAGGATTTTCTTTTGATAGATTAATTAATTTTTCTATGTTATAAGCATTAAATCTAGGGACAGTGCATCCATTAGAATCAATAGTTTTTTCATTAATTAAATCTTCAATAAATTGCGTATTTTCAGGATTTTCTTTTGATAGATTAACGAATTTTTCTATTTCATAAGGATTAAATCTAGCCACAGTGTTTCCATTAGAATCAATAGTTTTTTCTTTTATTAAATCTTTAATAAATTGTACATTATCAGGATTTTCTTTTGATAGATTAACTAATTTTTCTATTTCATAAGCATTAAATCTAGTAACAGTGTTTCCATTAGAATCAATACTTTTTTCTTTTATTAAATCTTTAATAAATTGTACATTATCAGGATTTTCTTTTGATAGATTAACTAATTTTTCTATTTCATAAGCATTAAATCTAGTAACAGTGTTTCCATTAGAATCAATAGCTTGTTCATTAATTAAATCTTTAATAAATTGAGTATTCTCTGGATTTTCTATTGATAATAAATTAACTAATTTTTCTATGTCATTATCCGTAAACCTAGAAGTAATACTACCATTGGAATCTATAGCAGTTTCATTTTTTAAGAAATCAACAAATTCTGCTTTTGTGTTTTTATATGATATGTAATCTTCATCAGACATATTGATAATATTTTTGAATTGTTGATTATAATAATCGGAATTTTTATTAGGTAAATCAGCACTTCTATTTTCTAATCTTTGTTTTTTTATTAAAAATTCTTCATCAGAACAATATAAAAGTTCTTTAATTTGTTCTGCAGAGGCATTTTTAGGTAATATATTTAAAATTTTTCGTTTATTTAATAATGAATAATCAAACTTAGCTAGTTCAACAAATTCTTCTTTGTTTGATGCTTTATCTAGTAAAGAAGTAACAATACTTAATTCTTGTGATGTCAATGTATTTAATTCATTATTTTTAAATTTATCTATAATAATTTTCACAGTTTCTTCTGGAAGTTTTTTGTTTTCCATTTGATTTTTCGTTTCATATAAAAAATTTGCTTCGGAACTTCTTCTATCATCAAATTTATCTAAATAGACTTCATAGTAGCTCTGAATAAGTTCTATATCATTCATACTATTAATATCATCATACATATTGTATAAATCATTTTCTTTAATATAATTTTTCATATTCTCTTTAATGTTATTTGAAATGCTAATATCATATGATGAATCTATACGTTCAATATAATTTGCCATAAGTTTATATTTAATGAGACTAATTCTATCACTAGTAATTGGTTTTGAATGCGAACTATTATATTCTTGAATTTTATTATCAAACTTTGTTTGAAAATCGGAATTATTATTAAGTATTTTTTCTAATTCTTTGTTTATTTCATTTTCACTTTCTTTAGTGATTTGATATTCTGTTTTATATTCTTCTTGTTTATATTCCATTCTAACGTCAGGTCTATCAGGGTTAGTTGAGAATTCTCTGTATTTCTTTTGATAAGCGAGCATTAAAGCATTTTTTTCTTCTCCTGCTGGCATGTTTTTCAACTCATCCCTGAT
>CALVEV010000005.1 GCA_944326685.1 Candidatus Gastranaerophilales bacterium | reverse complement strand
TTCTTGTCCCATATTTTTATTATTTCAGTTTATTTGTTTTACCGAAACAAAAGGTAAGCATACAAAGCAGAAAGCCCTCTCTATGAGAGGGCTTAAGGGTTTTACCAATGGTAAATATTTGGTAATTTTGTAATATAGCAAAATAGGGAAATAAAATATGAGACTAATTAAGCAATGTTTTGCATAAAATCTTCTATATTACGCAACAAGTCGCATGATGTTTGTGTCATTGCTTTAAATATTTCTGTGCAAAAAGTTCTATCTTCAGATAATTCGAGGAGTATTTTTTTATGTGTTAATTAAATTTTAACCAAAGGTTGGGGCGAGAACCAACACTTGGTGAGAGCCCAGCGGGAGCGAGCTGAGGCTGAAGGGACTGACGAAGGTCAGTTCCGTAACGCCGTTAAACGCGAGCGAAAAGAGCGAGCTGAGGCTGAAGGGACTGACGAAGGTCAGTTCCGTAACGCCGTTAAACGCGAGCGACCAAGAGAACCTGGGGAGTATTTTTTTTATGTGTTAATTTCAGATTAATCACTCATTTTATAGCCAAAATCTGCCAAACTTTTTTTAGAAATATTTTTCCTTATTTTTTCTAAATCTTGTAATTCTTGTTCTGTGATTATACCTTTAATTTCAGGACCTCCGAATTTTTTATATTTAGCAGTAATTTCTGGTGAAAATTTGAAACCTCTTGCTACCAAATGAAAATAATCGGCAACAAATTCACAACGGTTTGCAAGCATATTAGGTAAATAATACTTAACAGGATCTTTTCTAAAATTTTTGTATAATTTATTTAAGTCTCGTTTTAATTTTATCTTTTCAGCTTCTGTTTTACAAAGCGATAGACGTTCCTCAATATTAGCTTTAGCAGGATTATGTTTAAAGAAACCTTCCTCCCAAGCACGTTTTAAATCTTTTGCAAGAATTTCCTGTTCAGGCTTTGTCAAATGGTTAAAACTTTTGTTTTTAAATAACCCTAATTTATGAAACATTTTTCCGAAAGATTGCATATAACTATCTTTCATTAGTGATAACATTCCACATTTTTTATGCATTAAATGTCCCATCTCATGAATAGGAATCCTAAAATCAATATATTTTATACTTCTAGGATTATAAATAACCGAATAATTGTTAAAGGCTTCTGCAGCTAGCCCTGAACCACTTGGGATTCTGTACTCCATAAACACCAATTCTTCTGGTTTTTTATAGCCTTTAGAAATAAGAAACTTATGAAACTTTTCCATAAATTCAACATTTTGCAAAGTTTCTAATGTCTCACGCTGAAACCCATGCGATGCAGCAGTTTCTTCATAAGTCTTTACTATATCTATTTTTGTACACGAAGTCTTATTAATTTCTTTTTGGAAATTAGAGATAATATTCCTATAATCTTTATAAGCTTGAGGTTTAGGATTTAAGCCTACAGCCCTTTTTAACACAGCTCGACCACCAATACCAAATGTTTCCACACATAACTGATGCAAAATTCCCATAAATACACCACCTTATACTTTACACTTTTAAAGATATAAAGTATTTAATTTACTATAAATTGCATTTTCTTAATAATTATTTACCAAAGGCTAACATTGTGCTAATTTTGCTCAGAGATATGTCTGTTTCACAATGCTGACTAAAATTGCGAGAAAAAATTAATAAAATCTATAGCAAAAAATTCTTTGAGAATTTTTAAGATAAATATCACACGATTTATTTAAAATAATTATGAAACTAATAAATATTTACCAAAAATTTTATAAACCACATCAATTAAGCAACAAATATAAAAAAGTTGATAATTATCTACTTAGAGGTCCTCATCCTAAAATTTCTGATTTAATTGACTTAAAAAAAGAAGGTGTTACTCAAATATATGATTTTAGGCATTTTGGAGTTAGAGGTTTCAAGTTTATTGAAAAATATGCTTGTAAACAATTAGGAATAAAATATATTAGGCAACCATTTAGTTATTTAAAAGGAGAATATCCTACAGCAAAAGAATTTGAAACAATCGCAAAAAGTGTTAAAGAAACAGGAGAACATGGGGGGGGGAAAACTCTATTTCATTGCAATTCTGGCAGTCACCGAACGGCTCATATGGCTGCATATTACGATCTAACTAAAGGAGAGAATATAAATAATGTATTTAATCGTTTAGGACCAATTAAGTATGCAGAGAAAGCAGAAGAAGTTGTAAATAATCACTGCTATAAACAAAACTTTTTTAATCGAAAACTAAATCACGAAAAAACTTTTAATCCTATTAAATATCTTAAAAACAGCTTCAACAATAGAGTTGTCGAAGCCACTCAAAAAGCACATACTTACTTTATTGCATTAATAACAAGATATAAAAATTGGTAAATAATAAACTATTTTAACTTTATAGTGATTTTTATTTTTATTAGTATTAAAATAAACTTATAGTTGTGAGGAGGAGTATGAATTATCCGAATTTGGAAGAATTAATTGAAGTTATAAGAATTCTTAGAAGTGAAAATGGTTGTGTTTGGGATCGAGCACAGACACACGAATCACTTAGACCTAATATGTTAGAAGAAGCATATGAAGCCGTTGATGCTATTAATAAAGGCGATATTCTAAATCTTAGAGAAGAATTAGGAGATGTACTTTTACAAGTTCTTCTTCATTCTCAAATTGCATCGGAAGCAAATAATTTTAATATTGAAGATGTTGCAAAAGAATTAAAAGATAAACTTATACATAGACATCCTCACGTTTTTGGGAATGATAAAGCTGATACTCCAGAAGAAGTGGTAAAAAATTGGGAAAGACTAAAACAAGAAGAGAAAAAAGATAGAAAATCTCAAATGGATGGAATCCCTAAATCACTTCCAGCTCTTGTTGCAGCACAAAAAATTAGTAAACGAGCAGTAAAAGTTGGCTTTGAATGGGATAAAGTAGAAACTCTTCTTGAATGTATAAAATCCGAATATGATGAATTCAAAGAAGCAGTTGATAATAAAGATTCGTTATCAATGGAAGATGAAATGGGAGATATTTTATTTGCTACAGTAAATCTTGCAAGATGGTACAAAATTGATGCTGAACAGGCTTTATTAAAAGCGAATATAAAATTTATGAAAAGATTTCGCAAAATGGAAGAATTAGCAACAAAACCTCTTGAAGAATATAGTTTTGAAGAATACGATAACTTATGGAAACAAGCTAAAAAGGAACTTGATTAATGATTGACTATAGTGTTTTAAATGAATATGAAATAAGTGATATTGCTGAAAATCTAGCTGTTGAAGGTACAGAAAATAGTTTATTTTCGTTATCTGAAATAATGGATTCTGTATTACAAAATAAGTTAAACATTAGTCAAGATTTAAAAGATAAAATTATATCTAATATAAAAAGAATATTATCAAAGAACGAAAAAGGTAATATTGGACTTGCACAAATCAATCCAATTGCAGGTGATATTGAATATAATGCTAAAAAAGTTATCAAATACATCAAATATGCTCAAAGCTTAAACCTTGATATGATTGTTTTTCCAGAGTTAATTCTTATGGGATATCCTATTGAAGATACAATTGACAGACACCCAATTATTGTAGAAGAAAACATAAAATGGCTTAAAGAAATTGCTCTTATAACAGGTTCTACAGCTGCATTAGTAGGATTTATAGAGCCTAGAAAATATAATCTGAATACTGGTAAAAACTACTATAATTCTGTTGCAATATTACAAAATGGCGAAATTAAAGGAATAGTAAGAAAATCATTACTTCCAACATATTCAGAATTTAATGATTACAGATATATAGAACCATCACCGGTTGTCGGGGTTCAACCTGATTCTACATTATGCCTTTTAGATGAAGATTCAGTTGTTGACTGTGATAAAACAATTACAATAAATGATGTAAAATATGGAATTTCAATTTGCGAAGACTGTTGGAATAATAAGGATTTCTTTGATAAAACACTGTATTCAAAAGACCCAATCGAGGAACTTGCACAAGAGAAACCTGATGTATTTGTAAATTGCTCTGCATCTCCAAGTCGAGCTAAAAAAGAGCAATTGAAACACAATATGTTATCATTCACTGCAAACTCTTATAAGATACCAATGGTTTATGTAAACCAAGTAGGTGCAATTGATAACAGTTCATTTGAAGGTTCAAGCAGAGCATTCTCTCCAGATGGAGCATTAATAGCAAGAGCTAAATCTTTTGAAGAGCAGTTCCTTATTGTGAACCCACTAAAAAAAATAGGTAAGATTTACCCACTTACAAAAGGTTTAGAAAAAACCCTTACTGAACAAAAAGTTTTCACATTAGAATACGAAAATGACCTTGAAAGAACATATAGAACAATTACTCAAGGGATTAAAGATTACTTCAATAAAACAGGTTTTGAAAGAGCTGTTCTAGGGCTTTCAGGCGGATTAGATTCTACTGTTTGTGCAGTTTTATTAGCTGATGCATTAGGTAAAGAAAATGTTTTTGGTATAAGTATGCCATCTAAAATAACAAGTAATGAAAGCAGAAGTGATGCTGAAATACTTGCTAAAAATTTAGGAATTAATTTTGCAGAAGTTCCTATCAAAGATATGGTAGATACTACAAACAAAATGTTTGTGACATTATTCAATGAAGTAGAAGCAAAATGGGATTGCAGATATAAACAATCATTCACACAAGATAATATTCAAGCACGTTCTCGTGCAATGTATTTGTGGGGAATAAGTAACGAATTTGCAAAATGTTTACCGATTGCAACTTCAGATAAATCAGAATTATATATGGGCTATGCAACTATCAATGGTGATATGTCAGGAGGTTTTGCACCTATCGCAGATGTGCCTAAAACAAAATTATTTGCATTTGCAAGATGGCTTAATAAGAATAGAAAAGAAAAAAATGCTATTCCAGAAGCAATTATACTTAAAAAACCAGGTGCAGAATTAGCAATAGACCCTAAAACAGGAAAACCACTAATTGCTGAAGACGCGCTTATGCCATATGAATTCTTGGACGAAATCATTTGGAGAGTTGAAAATAAACACGAACACTATTGGGATTTAATGAATACAACTTTCCAATATGAAAAGAAAAATTATGTTTCAAAAGAACAAAAAACTGAATGGCTTGATAAATTTTATAGAAGAATGTCTACAGCTCTGTACAAATGGTCAATTTTGCCACCATCAGTGATTGTAGAATCTCGTTCTATTAACAAATATGATTACAAACAACCAATTACATCTTCTAGAATCAATTATAAAGGATTATCTAGAGATGAAATCAGAGGCATATTAAACGAAACGATTTAAGAAATTTGTTAATAAAACAGGAATAAATGAAGCATCCAAATCAGTAAAATCAAATACTAATTCATTAATTCCTGCAGATATTAATTCATCAACCCTTTCAAAATCATGCATAACTTTGTCTTCAAACATATGCATACGGCAGAAACCGTCACAAGTGAATGGAATTATTTTCTTCAATGATGGATCTTTAAGTGCAAAATTTCCTTTATGACAAGGGGCTTTGCAAGATAACCTTGAAATCACTGCACTATCGCTATTTAAAGGACAAAGTCCAGATGATGGAATACGTTTATTCCCTGCTATTGTATATTTTTTATTTGGAATTACATTTTTCAGTTTTTTAGCCGTTTTAATTACATTATCAATATTTTCAAATGAAGTAAAATCAACAGTATCAATAGGATGCAAATTATTTAAACAATTAATAGACATACTATTCAAGAGATTAATTGCTTGTCCTATTTCAATTGGGAATCTATTCAAATCAGAATCATTAATCAACGCCCAAAAATATCCAATATTATTAATAATAATTGATGATGGATGAGGTTCCATTAATACCAAGCTTTTTACATACTCATAAACCCTGTCAAAATCACGTTCAATAAGAATTCTAGGTGTTGAAAGTTGAAATTTAATATCATTCTGAGAACAGAATTTTTTAACCTTCATTATAATTTCATTGAAACTACTTTTTGACAAATCAGCCGTAGAAAGGATTTCACCGTATTCTATTGAATAAATTGGATTATAACCCAGTTTTTTAATAAATGATTTAATCTGATTAATTTGAGCTAATTCTGTTAAACGTAAATTTATCCTTGGTAAATTTTCGATTGGTTTTTCTAGAACTTCTTTCTTTAATCTTGAACGCTTAACTTCCCATTCAAAAGGAATAATGTTTCTACTAAACTTAAAATCACGACCGGCAGCACTAATCATATCACCTGAAAAATGGTTTGTTTGATAAATACTGCGTCTTACATGTTTAAACGGAAGTTTTTGATTTTTAAACATCTTGGGTTTATCAAGAATTTTTTCTACCAATTCTAACCCGTCTAAAATATCCTCAGATGTTGCAAATTTACCTTTGATAACAACACTATCTATTGCATCTAATTTTTCTAATTCCTCTGCACACCAAGGGAGATTATCAGAATCAACTGCAAGAGAAAGATTCGTATATTTCTTAATCTTGGCAATATTTTTCATGTAAATTTCTTCGGTTACGATTAGTTTATTAACCTTATGGAAATTATTAACAAAATCTATCCCTGATAAGTTATGAATATCAAAATAAGAATCAATGATAATATCAAATGGAAGATTATAACATTTGATTGCTTCAATAATAGCAAAACTGTTTATAAAAATACCATCTATATCAGTTTTGCGAAGATATTTAATCATATTTTTGATTTCGATTAAATCTTCTTCAGTAATATTATGTTTAAAATTCACATATATACGACAATTATTTTTATGGGCAGTCTCTATAAACTCGTTAAAATAATCGTAGTTATTAAAAAACTTATGGTGATAAACATAAAAATCACGACAAGAAGTATGTGGTAAAAAAGCCTCTATATCTTCCGGTTTCTTAATTGGTGCAACAATTGATATCTTCTTCATAGATTTATTATAGATATTCTATTAAAGAAAATCAATAAAAAATATTAAGCTAAACCTTGTTGGTTTTTATATGCAGTTAGCTGAGTCAGCAATTTTGTATAATAATCTTGTTCATCAGCTGTCATTTTATTTCTCCAGATTTGAAGCTCCAAATCACTACCAATTTGTGCTCTTTCTTTTGCATTTTGAGCAAGAACAGCTTGCTGCTCATCATAATAAGCCTGCTTATCAGTCAATGACTCTGACAACTGATAAGTTCTGTTTGAAATATTATTTTCTCTATTAGTTATCTGAAAAGTATCCCCAATATCTGTTATTGGAGAACCAAATCTTGTATCAGAAAATCCGTCAAATGCAGACAAGTTTCCATTTTTATAAGACTTGGCAGCTTGATCAGCCTGTGACCATAGATTATATTCATATCTAACATTTGTAAGTTCTTTATTTGCACTCCAAACAGTATTAGACTGTAACTGCATATTATCAGTTGCATTATACCACATGTTAAATAAATTCTTTGAAGTTGCAAAACCAACAGCAATCCTAGCTTTTAATTCTTCAAGTTTTGCCTGATATCCTAGCATACTTGCGCCAATTCCGTCTTGAATATATTTATCTCTTTGTTCTATTTGGAATTTTTGATACTCTACCTTTTGTTCAGGAGTTAATGATGCAATATCTACAGCAGATAAGGTTGAAAAATCTATTTTGCCTGTACCATTAGGAGCCATATAATTATCCTCATAATTATCCTATATATACAAAGTATATACTCATTGAAAAATTGACTTTTTATGGGGGTAATTATTAAGAATTGTTAAAACATTTATCGTTAATTATTTCGACTTTTTTATTATAATCAGGGGTTATTTTTTGAGGTTTTGATTTTGAAATAGCTTCTAGGAAAACTTTATCAGAAAAATTCACATCTGACCTTGCAGGAACTATTAAACCAGATTTTGTCATTTTTTCGATGTTATCTTTAGAGGATAAATATTCTACAAATTTTTGAGCAGATTCTTTATGTTTAGATGATTTTGATATCGCCCAACCTGAAGCATCACAAGGAACAATTCCTGGAAAAGTTACAACATCCCAAGAGAATTTTGCATCTGTTGTATATTTAGGAACAAGCCAACGACCTGATAAATGCATTGCTATTCTACCTTCTAAAAACATTTGCCCAAGAGTTTTTGAACCGACATCAGATTTTGAAGGTGCTACGTGATATTTATTTACAAGATTTTTATAAAACATCATGCCTGCATTTATATTATCGATATCCCCACCCAAAGTTATAATATATGGCATTGCATAATAAATATCTTCTTCATAACTTATTCCAAAAGTATTTTTATTAGTTAGTTTTTGAGCCATTAATAACAAATCATTTACCCCCCAATTAGAATTAGGATATGGGATATTGTGTTTATCAAAAATATCTTTATTGTAGTAAATTACAAGATTTGATACATCTCTGGGAACTGCCAGTAATTTATTGTTATATGATAATGCATCTATTGATTGTTTATAATATTTTGAGGTATCAATATTAAAAGGCTCTAAATAATTTGCATAAACAGGTAAATTAAGATTATTTATAAAAATAACATCAGGTGCAAGATTTGATGCAAAAAGAAGATGTATTTTTTGAAAATAATTTTGTGGAATGTGAAGTAATTCTATCTTTATTTTAGGATTATTTAATTCAAAATCTTTTATAATCGGGTTCAGTATAGCCATTTCAGAAGCTGATCCCCAAATTGAGAATTTAATCACTTCAACATCAGATTGTTTTTGGGTACAACCTGATAAAAATAGACAAATCAATACAAAAAATAGAACTAATCTTTTCATCATAAATCAATTAAATGGCTCATCTTTTTATCAGAAACCTCTATCACCATTTTATATAGCCCAATTCTTACTATATAGCGATATGTAGATTCAGACAATTGTTCAGCAGGTTTTATATAAATATTGTTATTAACAAATTCATCAAATGTTTTTAGAACAAATATTTCGTCTTTAATATAACCAATCAAAGAGGAGAAGTTTTCGAAATTAACTAAATAGAAGCCACTTACACTATTAACAGGAGTATGGGCAAGAACTGTTAAGCCATCAACAGTTGTTTCATATTCACCTCTTAGTTCATCAAATACAGTATCATCTTCATTAGATTCTTCAGATTCAATAACATCTTCATCAATTGTTATAGTATTATTTCTTAGTTCATCAAATATACTATCATCATCATTATCTTCATATTCATTTATAAACCCATCAGGCTCGTATTCTAAATCAATCTGTTCATCATCAATTAGCTCTTCTGCAGATTCTTCAACTTCTTCTATTTCTACGTCTATTAATTCTTCTGCAGGTTCTTCAACTTCGTCTGTTACTTCCTCTATTAATTCTTCTGCAGGTTCTTCAAATTCTTCTGTTTCTTCGTCAATTAATTCTTCTGCAGGTTCTTCAATTTCTTCTGATTCTTCGTCAATTAATTCTTCTGCAGGTTCTTCAACTTCGTCTGTTTCTTCGTCAATTAATTCTTCTGCAGGTTCTTCAACTTCGTCTGTTACTTCCTCTATTGATTCTTCTGCAGGTTCTTCAACTTCGTCTGTTACTTCCTCTATTGATTCTTCTGCAGGTTCTTCAACTTCGTCTGTTTCTTCGTCAATTAATTCTTCTGCAGGTTCTTCAAATTCTCCTGTTTCTTCGTCTATTAATTCTTCTACAGGTTCTTCAACTTCTTCTGTTTCTTCCACTATTAATTCTTCTACAGATTCGGCAGACTCGTCTATTTCTTCGTCGGTTGGTTCTTCTTCATTTATAAAATCATTTATATCTTGATTAAGAGGATTTTCATCAATAGTCTCATCTTTTACAGTATTATCAAGCATTTCAGAAAAAGAAACATTTGTTTCTTCTAAAACTTCAGCTTCGCGATTTTGAGAAAATTCATTTTCATTTTCTTCTTCGTTTTCAACTTCTTCCGGAACTTCATCTTCAATATTTACTATTGGAAGATTTACATCCTCTTGTTCATTATATTCCTTAACTTTTTCTATTTGTTCTTTAATTCTTCTATTCATTAAAACTATAAAGAATATAACAATAAGAGGAAAACCTATTGCAGATAAAATTAATAAAAGCTTAACCAAGTTATTTTTTAAATTTATCAAATCAGCTAAATCTGCAAATTTATTTTTAGCTACTAAATTTAAAGTATTTAAAGAATTATGTAATTTATAATTCAAATCTATCGATACAGATTTTAACTTATCAATATTAAATAAATTCTTTTTAGATTTTTGTTGTGTTTCATTTTTTATAGTTTTTGTTTTTTGCTGTTCTAATGCCTGAGATTTTACCTGTGCAACTTGTGGTTTTACAGTTTGTTTTGCTTGAGGTTTAACCTGTGCAACTTGTGGTTTTACAGTTTGTTTTGCTTGAGGCTTAACCTGAGCAACTTGTGGTTTTACAGATTGTGTTGTTTGAGGTTTAACCTGAGCAACTTGTGGTTTTGAAGATTGCGAAGTTTGCTTTGCTAATACTGTAACTTGCGCCTTTGGAGGCTGTACTGGCTGTGATTTACCCTGTACAACTTTTGGTTTATTTATAACAGGCTGCGAATTTGAAACATTAACACTTGCTGTTGCATATATTGATATAGGCTTTGGAGATACAATTGTTATTTTTGTATACCCTTTAGCTCCTCCATCAACATATGGACGAGTGTTTATTGTAACACAAGAAATTTCTCCAGTTACATTATTTAAAAGAGGCTTACCCGCCAAAGCATTTCTAGTTTCTGGTAATAAAATCACATATGTATTATTTTGTTTTTCATTTACAAATATCGGACTATTGTATGGTTTTGAAGTAACAACTTTGACATTCACACACCCAGTAGCATCCTTATTAAACTTTAAATTTACGACACTATTTTTAAACTCTTCACTCAATACTGGGTTCAAAGTTATTAATGCCGCACATAATATTAATGCTCTTTTTGCAAATCTATACTTCATTCCTAAACTATTTTAACACAATCGAAAGAAATATGTACAATTGTAAAGATTATTTGAAGTTATGAAATCAAGTAAAAATTAAAAACTTTATATAAGAGTAAGAGATAAATAAGAGAGCAAAACAAGTTGCAAAAATTAATCCATTAGGATTTATCTCAAAAAGAATCTGAGTAATAACATAAAAAAGAAAGGAGTCAGTTTTTGAAAGTTACATTAAATAGAAAAGATGTAATAAATATCAAAATCAGTCATAGATATTTTGATACTTGTTAAGAAAAACTGATTTTTAGGCTACACAAGACTGAGGAGAAAAACGTTTAAATAAAAAAAAGAAAAGATTAAAATCTTTGGGAGCGCAAGATGAGTACAATTTCACAATATACATTTACTAATGCATTTAATACCGATAAATTAACACAAAGACAAGTTCAAGAAATGGGTGTTCAAAGTTACACTATCCAAGCAGCAGATACTGATGGAAATGGAGAACTAACATTTGAAGAAATTATTGCCAACACAACTCTTTGTGACGAAATAATGGCATATATTGCCACAACAAATGCAACTACTCAACAAGCAGCACCTAAAGAACAAGAAGCACCTCAAAAAGAACCTAGCATTTCTTATGAGGCATAATATAAATAATTTTAATAAGAATAATTTAACTAAGACGTATCAAAATTGGTACGTCTTAGTTTTTTATTGTATAATCACTTTATGGGTATTTATTTTTTTTATGGGGATGAAGACTACTTAATTGATGAAGAACTAAAAAAGTACAGAGATAAACTCGATTCTAGTTTTTCAGCAATGAATTATACTGTATATGACAACCCCAATTACCCTGATTTTATAGCTATTTTAAGGACACAACCTATGATGTTTGGAAAACTTATGGTTGTAATTAATTGCGAAAAAATACTGACTTCTAGCTACGAAGACAATCAAATTAAAGAAATATCTAATGCTCTAGAAGATAACACTGATAACTTAGACATTTTCTTTGTCGCTAAATACCCAAGAAACGAGGGGAAAAAACCAGATTCAAGAAAAAAAATATTTAAAACTATTTCAAAATACAACTCAAAAGAATTTCCAACCATAAAAACATATAAAATAGCAGAATTAACAGTTTGGATAAACAAAGAAGCAAAAAAACATAAAATAACTATAGATAATGATGCAATTCAAATTATGATTGAACAAATAGGCAATAACCTAAGAGAATTTTCTATTGAAATAGAAAAACTTGCACTACTAGCATACCCTGAAACAAAAATTACAACTAAAATGGTTAACCAAATCTGTATCTCAAACCAAGACCTATTTAATTTTACAGATTACATAATGAAAGGGGAAAAAGGGAAAGCTTTAACAGAGCTTAAAAGACTTCTTGATAAAAAACACCCGCTTGAAATTCTTGCAGCAACACAAACAATGCTTAGAAAATGGATTTTAATAAAATTAAAATCATCAAATCTACCTGCATCAGAAATATCAAAAATAGTTGGACAACATGAATTTGTCGTAAAACAAACCATACAAAAATTAAAGAACACACAATTAAAAGACTTAGTTCACTTAAAAGAAACCCTAACTGATGCTGAATACAAAATCAAATCAGGCCAATCAATAGATATAATATCGGAGGTTGAAAATGCTATTATCCGATAAATATCCATTTTTAACTAATTATTTTGAAAAAGGTATAAATAATAAACTCAATAATAAAGGAATTCCTATTGCACATAGTTTATTATTTTGGGGTAGAGACTTAGAATCTCAATACATAATGGCTAAAGAAATAGCAAGATTACTCAATTGTACAGGAGACCATTCTGATAACTGCCAATGCCTTAACTGTCGTTGGATTAGAGAAGATCAACATCCTGCAGTTTTAACAATTTCAAGATTAGATAATAAACCCGCTGATGATGACACCAAAACAGTTATATCAATTAAGCAATCTGAGATGATTAAAAACTCACTTATGACAACATCTGAGTTTTATAGAGTATTTATATTCTGTGATAAAGATGATGAAGGAAATATTAAAGGTTTAAACCCACAAAATTTTCAAGAAGAAACTGCAAACTCAATGCTGAAAATTATTGAAGAACCAAACGATAGAATAATGTTTATATTCCTAACTTCAAATAAAGAAGATATTATATCTACAATAATTTCTCGTTCTCAGTGCTTTAATATTTCAGGAGGAGATAGAGATAACTTCAGCTTTGATTTAATAAAAAATACTTTTGAAAACTATTGGAATTTTGAAAGAAAAGAAACATTTGATATTGCCCAAGAATTATTTGAATTATCAAAAGACACATCTCCGAATAAACTTCTTGAAGAAATACAAAATTATATGCTTGCAACTTTAAAATCAAATCCCAATAACACAATGTTTATTGAGCATATCAAAGAAGTTGAAATATCTAAAAAACAAATTGAACTAGGCATGAACCCGCAAAACGTATTTGAAAATCTATGCCTTAAATTAATTAAATAAACTCTTCCAACTTTTTAAATTTATCAAGAAAATATTCTAACCTAGGTTTATCATTCAAATACCAATATCCAATCAAAGCTTCAAAAGAAGTAGATTGTCGATACTCAGTCTGATTGTTACGTCTTCCAACAGGAATAGATGCATTTCTTGCTCGCCTTGCTAAATCTTGTTCAACATCTGTTAATTCATCATTAATTAAATTTAACAATTCCGCTTGATAACTTGCTCTAACCCTATCAGTTGTAAAATTATGCACTAATTTTATATTAGGAGACTTGAAAACTGTATATTCTCTAACAAACAATTCCCAGACCGCATCTCCTATATGTGCATAATGTCTTAATGAAATATCTTCCATTAACCTACCAACTCTCTATACATATTTAAATACTGCTCAGAACTTTTCTTCCAACTAAAATCAGAATTCATTGCAGATTTCCTCATTGCATTAAATGTATATTTATCTTTATATACTCCTATGGCACAATTAATTGCCTCTTTCATATCCCAACCATCATATCTCCAGAACTTAAATCCTGTCGAATCATTTAAAGGATAACCAACAACAGTATTATCCAAACCACCTGTTGCTCTTACTATTGGCAATGAACCATATCTCATTGCAATCAATTGACTTAAACCACAAGGTTCAAACTTAGATGGCATCAAGAAGAAATCACTACCTGCATATATTTGATTTGCTAAATCTCCTTTATAACCAACATAAGTTCTAATATTTGATGTATTATTTGATAACCATATGAATAAGTTCTCATAAGGAGAATCACCTGAACCTAAGAAAATAAAGTCAGCAGGTAAATTCCTTAAGTCATTTTCTACCTGTCTTATTAAATCTATCCCTTTTTGAGGAACTAATCTTGAAATTAAAGCTATCAATGGTCTATCAGGATTATACTCTAATCCAAAATATTCTAAAATTTTCTTTTTATTTTCTTCTTTTCCTTCAAGAGAATTTACATCATAATTCTTAAATAAATTCTTATCAGTTTTTGGATTAAATACTTTATAATCGATACCATTCAATATCCCAACAATCTTATCGGTTTTACCACGCAAAGTATAATCCATTCCTTCACCAAATTCACCAGTTAAAATTTCTTCAGCATATCTTGGAGAGACTACAACAATTCTATCAGAATAATTTATTGCACCCTTCATCCAATTAACTTTACCATAATGTTCACAACCCCACTCATTGAATACGATATCCTTCCTCATATTAGAGAAATCTAATACACTTTCAAACCATTCTCCTTGATATGCAAGGTTATGAATTTCAAATACATTTTTAGCTTTTGACCAAAATTCATCAAATTTATAATTAGCTTTTATATACAAAGGAATCATTGCTGTATGCCAATCATTTGAATGAATTATATCAGCTCTAAAATTCAACTGTTTTGCATATTCTAATGTTGCTAAAGAAAATGCAATATATCTTTCATGCTCATATTCTGGATCCATCCATCTTGGATATACTTCTTGGAAACAAGAAAAATACCAATCATTCTGAACAAAAAATACATTTATATTTGTATCAGGGAGTTTGCACATATGCAATTTAAACTTATGAGGTTTACACCCAAAAGTAATCCACATCTCAGAATTTTCCAGTTCTTTAATTCCATATTTAGCCTTATCAATACAACCGTGTAAAGGAGTAAAAATTGCAATCTCAGCATCTTTTTCCAAATATTTAGGCAAGCTTCCAACGACATCTGAAAGACCACCAGCTTTTGAAAATGGAGCAACTTCTGCAGCAGCAAATAAAATTTTCATGAATATCTCCTTTAGTTTACTTCACTGTTCTCTTTTATTGAATCGCTATTATTTGAATCAACAATGTTACCTTCATTAGTATTTTTATTAGTAATATTTTCTATATCATCACTTGTAGCAGCCTGCAATAACTCTTCTTCTTTCATTTGAGTATGAGCCTGCTTATAACGTTCTATATATTCATCATAATTGATAAGTAATTTTTGCAAATACTGCAAATTATATCTTTCGCAAGCATAATTAATTTTATATAAAATAGGCTCGATATCAGTATCTGGTACATTTTGCGAAACTATTATATTAATCTGTAATATATATGACAATATTGAAACAGCCTTAACATCTGGCAAAGTCCTTGAAATTGCGACTATATTGTCACCAATAAGTTTAGAAGCATTATCATATTCATGTAAGTCATATTTTAAATTTGCTTTAAACCATATTGCAATAGCAGAAATAAGTCCCATTCCTGATTTTTGAGCAGTTGAATATACATCATTAAATATATGAGTAGCCTTATCAATAGAATCCAATTTTTGATATGAATAAGCAATTAATAAATCACAAACTAAACTCCAAGTAGGCTCTTTCATTGTCCTTGCTACTAGCTTTACTTGATATATATTTTGCGCAAAAACATTAAAATCACCGTTAAATTGCTTAATTGCAGAAATAAACAAGCCTATAAGCTGAGAAATTGGACTGATATCATCAATAGTTTCATTATATTCAAATTCCTCATTATGGAATAATTTTTTTAATTGTAATATTAATTGTTTTCCAGGAACATCTTCAGAAAACATATAATTTATTCGTTCAAAAAATTTCTCCAAAGAATTATCACAAACTATAACCCTAGCTAATGCGCCATAAATTAAGATTTCCATAAAATAGTTTACAAATGCATCTCTAGAAACATTACTTCTACCCAATTCTATAAATAAATCCTGATTAATAGAGCCTATAATCTTATCTAAAACCTCAATACATTGTTGAAAGCGACCAGCATTAAATAAAATCTTTACATTTATACAAGAATAAAAGAAGTATTTCGATTTAATATTTCCATTACCCTCTGATAATGCCGGATTTAACATACGAATTAAAACATGATGCAAGCTTTGTTGAGCTAAAATATAGTTTTCACCCATCAACGCAGAATCTAACATTAATGAAGATGTATTCATAATCATTAAATCATCTTTTTTACGCATACAAGCATCAAAAATAACCTTTGCAATTGCATATATTTTATGAGATGGATATTTATTAATATATTTACTTAATGTATTATAAATATCTTCCTTTGCTTCTTTTAATTCTGGCAATAAAGTTTTTGCTGGCATTTTTGAAACCAAACTTAAAAAACGCTTACAATTTCTTAAATAAGCATTAAAATCTCCATGAGATATTGCATATTTTGATAATTCATAAATAGTAGGCAAAGATTCTGTCAATAAACCTAAAGATTTAATTACATCAAGAGTTTTAGCATGTAGTTTTTCAAAAATATTTGAAGTTATAAGTTTAACCAAATCTTCTGATAAAAATTCTTTTATACATTTTTGCAAAATTCTATAATTTTCAACCTCAATAATGAAATCCTTAGCTGTAATAAACCTCTTTTCTTTTAAAGAATTTAAAGCTTCATTTAACTTATCAATAGCTAAATCATTTAATATTCCAATAATCATGTTATTGCCTAAGAATGCAGCATAAGCAAGAACAAAACAAGCATTTTCATCAAGGGTCTCAAATCTTTTAATTAAAAGCTGTTCTAATGTTGTAGGAAATATAATAGTTTTTTCTGAACTAATTCTTAATTTTCCCTCGTGCGATACAAGAATATTTTTATCTTTTAAATACTCAATAGCCTGCTCAAAATATAATGTGCTACCTTGTGATAATTCTTTGATTTTATCAAAATAAAAAGAATCTTGAACTTCTGAAATATCCTCATCAATTGTCTCTAATAATCTATCAAAATCAGTCTTTATTACAGTAATTTCATGATAAACATCCATATATAATAATGAATTTATATCTTGATGAACAAAATATGTTTCAGGAACTGTTACGACAAAAGAAATCCCCAAATTTTCAAAATTATCAATTAAACTCATGATAATCTCGAGTGAAGTTTCATCAATTAAATCAAAATTTTCTATAAAAATTATTGAACCTTTTTGAATTTCTATAAAATTAAAGAAAATTTCCATATAAAGTTGTAATGCATCCTTAGGATCAATATCCTTCATAGATGCATGTATAAGAAGATTATAAACACAATCGTTTTTATCAAAAGAGGAAATCTTTTTTCTTGAAAGATTATCTAAATTAGCAAGCTTAGTATCAATACTCAAATAAGATGCAATCAATTCCTTAAAACAAGCATATGGATCATATACAAAACCATCCGTACATACGACATGTAGTATATTTTTATTTGTAGCGGATAATACAGACTTTATAACCTGAGATGATACTGACAATTTCGGAGAAGATTTAATTGCAATAAAACTATCATTTGCTAATATATTACGAATTTTCTGAGGGATATCAATACCTTGAATCTTTGCAAATTCACACTTGGTTGAGATATCGATAGCTTTATCTGCATATAAATCAATAACATCTTCTTCTTCTGTTAAATCAGAAATTTTAGGTAAATCCTTAGGTTTTGTAAGAATATTAGATTTTTCTTCCTCTTCCTCATCAAATATTGGAGTTAACTGATCCTTTATAGGGAATTCATAAAACTCTAAAAGTTCATCATTTACCTGAGATGAATAAATCATCTCTAATTTATACTGCCTAGATATAATACTATTAATATATTGATCTGTAATTAATTGAAGTCCATCTGCATAATCTTCTTTTTTGTTATCTGTATTTATTAGTTTTATATTCAACCCTGTATTAAAAGATTCATTATCATTATCTAATGTTCTTTTTAATATGGTCATTTTACAAGCAAGTTTTACACCTTTTGCCTTTTTGAACTTATAACTTATTGCTGCGACCTTATCCATTAACTCAATTGCAGACTTAACAGCCTTATTGACTGAACTAGACATAGAAAACTCTTTATAATATTTAATTATAAAATTATTCTCAATAAGCTGTGCTCTATTATCTTGTTGATTTGCATAGTTAAAAATAAAACTTTTTAATTTTTTGTAAAACTTATTAAATATTTGCTTATTCTTTAAAGCTGGCCTCAAATCATCTAAATTTGGGAAAGTAATAGCTAAACAGGCAAACTCATCAGTTTCAGCCTCGTTCATAGAAATACTCTTATAAGTACTGAAACCACACTTTTTACAAGTCCCATTTATAGTTTTATTTAATTGTCCACAATTATGACATTTACTAATTATAACAAAGCCACATTCCGGACACAAAGGAGTACGACTAAGTTTGTGGCATATTGGACATTCTAATAAAAGAACTTTCTTACAATGCGGACAAACTTTGTCATGTTCACTTACTTCATTATTACATCTAGGACATTCCATATACGTATTATATTATCATAAAGACCACTTGGCAAGAAAAACTACTGACCAAAAAGCTCATCAATTAATTTCTTTTTATCTGGTGAAATTTCTATAAATTTCACTGTTTTTTCTCTCGATAATTCTCCCTTTATAATTTTTATATTACTTTTAGGAATTCTTAATTGCTTAGAAAAATATTCAATAATAAATTTATTTGCCTTGTTATCAACAGGTGGCGCTGTAATTTTAACCCTAATTCGTTCTCCATCTTTGATTATTTCATTTTTAGAAGAATTAGGAACAACTTTTATATCAACAATTACACAATCATCTTTATATAAAAAAGCAGTCATTACAATATTCTCACAACACTTGTAACAAGTCCAATTATGCTAACATCGTTCAAATCGGTACAACTTAATATTCTATCACTATAAGTCTTATTATCAGACTTAACTATTAACTCATCAACATTTTTTGAAAGCCTTTTTACAAAAAATTCATTTTTATAACAAAAAACATAAACCTTATTATCTATAATTTGTTCGCCATTACAATGTTCAACTAGTAATTTATCACCATCATTTATAAAAGGCTCCATACTGTCACCTCTTGCACAAATCATAGAATATTTTTTACCTCTGGAATAATGTGAAAATAACATCTGAGGCATACTTATTATTTCTTTATCTTCTGAAAATACGATTGAACCACTACCACAACTTGCAAATACATCAGGATAATAATCTATTAATATATCATTAGATGATACACCTCTTACTTGATTTGTAATATTTACATTAAAATATTTTTCAATTTTAGCTAATTCTGACACTGTCAGCTCACTATCATTTTTTATCCGATTACTAATGGTCTGACGAGTTATACCTAAACTATTTGCAATCATTGTTTGATTAACTGGCTCACCTAAAGCAGTGGTCAACAACATGGTTAAATTTTTAATTTTCATATTTAGAACCTTTTTTGTAAAATAAATATTGACATTTGTAAAATATTAGTTTACTATAATCTTACAAATGTATTTCATTAGTTTACATTATAATATACAAATGTAAATGTCAAGCTTATTATAAAATTAGGGGAGAGTATTATTATGTTGTTAAAAGGAAGAAAAAAAAATTGTAATGAAAAAAAATTATACGTTTTTACTGAAAAACTTAAACCTTGGATTGTAATTCAATGCCTTAAAAAGGAAAACTACATAATTACTGATAATCAAGCAGAAACAATTGCTCTTATTATCATAAAAAAAGCAAGAAAACTAAATATTCTAGATGAGATATTGAATAAAATAAAATTATAGAGACAATTTTTAACAAAAATTTATCTAAAATAGATTAAAAAGGGAAAATTTAAAATGAAAAACAATATACCTGATATCTCAGAAGAAAACTTTAATAAATTATATACAAAATTCGGATATTCAGCATTAGGATACTACTATGCAATTATTGAAGAATTGCAAAATAATAATCTTACTTATAAACTAAACAAATTAAAAACTTTAGCCAGGAAATTAAAAATCAAATATTTTATTTTAAAAAGTTTTATAGATGAATGTACTATAATATACGATAAAAATGGGATATCACTATTTTCACAAAATAATCAATTATTTTGGTCAAAGCATTTACTTGAAAAAAATATTGATATTAAATCCATTATAAATAGGGAAAGAAGAGGACGAAAAAAAATACCAATAAAAAAAAGTCTTAAGCTAACAAATGCTCCATATGTTAACCTCACAGAGGAACAAATTGCAAAACTTAATTATAAATATGGAACACTATTCATAAAAAAAGCTATCGAAATTTTAAACGACTGGCTACAAAAAAATACTAAGGAATCAAAAAAATATCTTAATAAAAATAACTATGGTCATTTTAGAAGTGATAGCTGGTTAATTTATCAAACAAACAAGTATTTTCAAAGCTAAAAAAATTGATAAACTTTTGTAACAAATTATATTTTTTTATAGACAAAGTATACATCAAAGATATATACTAAAATAGTAAGATTTAATCAAGGGATATTAATTATTTTTATCGTTTATATAAATAATAATTAAAAAACAAGTATCTATATGAAATTGTAATAGTTGTTAGGCTGTCAATGACAGTCTTTTTTTTTACAAACTGACTATAAATTATTATCTTTTAATTACCCAATCTTTTTGAATAAGCTCATTAAGCATATAAAAAGAGCCACAAATTATTGTTAATACATCATCAGAAAATTCGATATCATCAATAGATTTTAATTCTTTTGAATAATAAATACAAATATCTTGTAACACATCAACAGGACAAGCATTATCTGAGTTAAATTTATAAAAATAAATTTCTGGTGGATTATCTTCATATCTATCAAAATCAAATAATAAATCAACCATTTTACGATAATCTTTTGTTTTCAAACACCCAAATATAAATCTTTTTTTAGTATCAGGGAAATACATATTAAGATTTTCATTCAATACTTTTATTCCATTAGGATTATGAGAACCATCAACAATTAAATTTTTATCTTTTACATATTGAAATCGACATATGTGATTTACTCGCATCAAACCTTTTATTATTGTATTGTCATCAATATTCTTAAATAACAGTCTTATTGCTTCTATAGCAAGAGCCAAATTTTCTTGTTGATGAACACCTTTTAAAGATAATGAATTAAAAAATTGAGGTTGAACATATGGAGTTGTTAATACAAACAATGAATCTAATTCATCAGCTCTATCCTTAATAGGCTCATAAGGTTCAGATGTTATTACAGGGCAACCAGGTTTAATAATTCCAGCCTTTTCATAAGCAATCTTATCTTTTGTATCACCAAGTCTTTCGGTATGGTCTAAATCAATATGAGTAATTATAGAACACAAATTTTTAGAAATAACATTTGTTGCATCCAATCTTCCACCCAAACCAGTTTCTAAGATTGCAACATCAACATTATTGTCTGAAAAATATTTGAACATAGCAACAGTGAGAATTTCAAACTCAGTTAAGTGTATATCATTTTCATCTGCAAGTTCAATAACTTCACTTACATACCTAGCAAAATCATCTTTTGAAATATCAATATCATTAATTTTTATTCTTTCTGTATATTCAAATATATGAGGACTTTTATATAACCCTGTTTTAAAACCAGCCGCAGTTAAAATTGAACTTAAAATCGCAGCAACAGACCCCTTACCATTTGTACCTGCTATTTGGATACATTTAATACTTTCTTGAGGATTGCCTAATAAAGATAATACTTTTTTAGTTCTATCTAAACCTAAATCAATAAAAAATTTACCTTTTGAAGTGAGTAAATTAATAGCTTCTTCATACTGTATCATATTAATGTTTCTCTAAACTTATTTCCCAACCATTTGCATTATCATAATTATCACTACCAGATGATTCATTATTATTTAAAGAATTTTTAGGAATATATTCTTCCTCTTCTTCTTTTGCTTCAAATGGAATTCTAAATCCAAATGTTGCACCTTCACCTAATTTAGATTGTACAAATACTTGCCCATTATGATGTTTTTCTATTGCAATTTTAACCAAATGAAGCCCAAGACCTGTTCCTTTTACCGTATGAGTATCATTTTCAACTCTGAAAAATCTATCAAATACTTTACTTTGATATTCTTCAGCAATTCCAGGACCTTGATCTTCTACACTAACTTCTAAATAATCGTTAACTCTTGAACGTTCTGCTCTTATTTTAATTCTCTTACCATCTGGAGAATATTTAATTGCATTAGAAATAATATTTGTTAAAGCTCTTGTTATACATTCTTTATTCAACATAACTTGAGGCAATTCAGGTTCAATCATAATTGAAAATACTAAATTATGTTCTTCAGCCAATATTTTAACTTGTTCAACACAATCATTTATAATGTCCACGATATTTTCAAGAGTTTTAACAGGTTTAACATTTTGAGATTCATATCGAGAGAAATCTAATATATCATTTACCATTGTATTTAAACGAATAATTTCTTGGTTCATAACACCAATAAACTCTTTTTGAGTATTGAAATCAAAATCATTTCCATAATTATACAGAGTATCTATATAACTTCTCAAAACAGTAACAGGTGTTCTTAATTCGTGTGAAACATTAGAAATAAAATTAGAACGTAATTGTTCCATTTCAACTTCTTTTGTTACATCAATTAAAACGATAATATAACCAACGTATTCACCATTCCTTGAAAACATAGGAGATATAACAGATTTTATAACAGTTTGAGCAACCTCAATATTGAATGATAAAGGAGAATTTTCCATATCATCTAATGGAGTATCCTTAAATAATTCAATTTTTTCTTTAAAACATAATTCACCATTTGTATCACAATATTGCTGAATTTTACTGTTTAAAATATCCTCATCTGCTACTTCTAACAGTTTCTTACCTTGTTCATTTATTAAAACAACAGTGTCATGGTTATCGCATACAACAACACCATTAGCAATACTCATCAATACAGCTTCAAGTTTATTTCTTTCTAAAGTAATGCTTTCCATTGTCTGTTCATTATACTTACTTAAGCGATTAGACATTCTATTAAATGCATCACACAATTCTTGAATTTCTTTACTTGAATCTTTACACTCAATATTATAACCAAATTCGCCTGAAGATATTTTTTGAACACCTTCATGTAATTGTTTTAATTCTCTCGTAATAAGAATTGTATCCATAAATACAATTGCAATAACAGCAAGCCAAGCAACAATAAAGGCAAACACTAATGAAGCTCTGGTTGTTGTAGAAATCTTATTAATTATTGAACCTGATAGACCAACCATTACAGATCCCACAATAGATGAATCAACTCCTGTTTTTAAAACCATTGGAGAGCTTACAGAAATCTTAGAATCCTTAGCCTGATTATAATAACTATCGCGACTTGAATATATTATATTGGAATTTGCATCTCTAAATTCTATAAAAGCAATATCATTATTACTTCTTAATATTGAATCAGAATGAGCTCTTAAAGTTTCTGCCTTAGCTGATTCAGGGATATCTTTAGTAATTTCAACACTTTCAATCGCCAAAGTTTTAGATAATATCTGACCAAAATTTTTATAACCAGTATTCAAATTTTGTTGAATGTTTAAAACAGCAATTCCTGCAATAAAAACTAATAAGATTGTACTTAATACAAACCCTTGAAGAATAAGTTTTCTTTGTGCTGTCATACCTTTAAAAGCCAATTTATTATCCATACCCCGAATTATATCATGTAATACTATCTAGAGCAAATAACTCTTGCAACATGTACACCTGATGCAGAAGCTTGAATCAAACCTCTTGTTACACCAGCTCCATCACCAATTGTAAATAAGTTTTTAACACCTTCTGTTTCTAAGTTGTTAGTTAATTTAACTCTTGCAGAATAGAATTTAACTTCAATACCATATAGTAAAGTATATCTTGAAGCAGTACCTGGAGCAATTTTATCTAAAGCAAAAAGCATTTCGATGATACTTGTTAATTGCCTATATGGTAAAACTAAGCTTAAATCACCAGGAGTTGCACATTTTAATGTAGGTTCAATAATACTTGATTTTATTCTATCAGGAGTAGAACGACGTCCATCGAGCAAATCACCAAATCTTTGGACTAAAATACCTCCACCTAACATATTTGCTAATGATGCAATTCTTTGACCATATGCAATTGGTTCTTTGAATGGTTCAGTAAATTGTTCACTTACTAATAATGCAAAATTTGTATTTTTAGTTTTAATATTTGCATAGCTATGACCATTAACAGTTGCAATACCATTATAATTTTCTTGAACAACCTCTCCATTTGGATTCATACAGAATGTTCTTACAGCATCTCCAAACTTTGGTGAATAATAAATTAATTTTGATTCATATAATTTATTAGTAATAGGTTCAAATACAGGGGCAGGAAGTTCAACCCTAACACCTATATCTACAGCATTGTTAACCATGCCAATTTTATTTTTAGCAAACTCATGAGTTAACCAATCAGCACCTTCACGACCTGGAGCAATAATTGTATACTCAGCTCTGATTGTTTCTCCATTATCAAGAACAATACCTTTTACTTGCTCACATTCTACAATTAAATTCTTTGCTGAAACATTATTTAAGATAGTAATTTTATCCATCAAATAATCTTGCATATTTTTTAATACATCAAGACTGCGTTCAGTCCCTAAATGACGTACAGGAGAATGAACCAATTTTAATTCTGCAAGAGCTGCTTGGTGTTCAAGTTCATCAAATATTTTTCTATCTGTTCCAAATACTTCATCTGTTGCACCATATTCAAGATATAGTTTATCAGAATAATCAATTAAATCTTCAACTTCTTTTCGTGACATGTAATCAACTAAATGACCTCCAACATCAGGAGTGAGAGTCAATTTCCCATCAGAAAAAGCTCCAGCTCCACCCCATCCACAAAGAAGTCCACACTTTTTACAAGAAGGACATTTTGCATAACCTTCACGCAACAAACATTTTCTATCCTCAATTTTGTCGCCTTTTTCAATTAAAACAACATTCCAATCTGGTTTAAGTTTCACTATTTCAAGCGCAGAGAAAATCCCAGCTGGGCCAGCTCCAATAATTGCAACGTTATACATACATCCTCTCCTAAGTTATCTATTACTTATTTACGATAGACTAAACATAATAAAATATAAAGCAAATTTTAATTATTTTTACAAACTATACAAAAATCATATGTTTATAATATAATCATCATGAGGATTATTTATGTTTAATGAAACAAAAACACACGAAATTACTGTCGACACAGTAATATTAACAATTAAAAACGATGAATTAAAGGTGTTATTAGTCAAAAGAGACAATGAACCATTTAAAGGCAAATGGGCAATTCCTGGTGGATACGTTCGCATGTCAGAAGACTTAGATGCCGCAGCAATGAGAATTCTTAAAGAAAAAACTAATGTAGACAATATTTATCTAGAGCAATTGTACACATTTGGTGATCCTTTAAGACACCCTGTTTCTAGGGTTATAACTTGTGCTTATTTTGCTCTTATAAGAGCAGAAGACGTTAATGTCGTAAATGCTGATAATGTTGCTTGGCATAAGGTCGACGATTTACCTGCGTTAGCATTTGACCACAAGGAAATCATTCAATATTCTTTAAAAAGAACAAGAGAAAGATTAGAAATGTGCCCAGTGGCATATCAATTATTAAATGAAAAATTTACATTAACTGAAATGCAAAAAGCATATGAACTTATTATGGGTAAGAAGCTGGATAAAAGAAACTTCAGAAAGAAAGTTATCCAAACTGAAGGTCTTAGAGAATTAGAAGAATTTTCTAAATCTACATCAAAAAGACCTGCTAGACTATACACATTTGATAACATCAGACTGAATTCAAAACGTGCACATTTTATTAAAAAGGAGAAAAAATGTTAGGATTTGTTTGGGCAATTCAAGTTTTATCAGCTTTGTTACTTATATGTTTAATATTATTACACTCACCTAAAGGCGATGGAATCGCAGGGTTTGGTGGAGCTTCGCAAATGTTTGCATCTCAAAAAGGTGCAGAAAAAAGATTAAATAAGATTACTGCAATAGTTGCTGTAGTATTTCTTGTTTGTGTATTTTTATTAGGATTTGGTATCGTTAAATAATTAATGAACGAGATATTTTCAAGAAATGAACTTTATTGGGGTAAGACAGCACAAGAGAGGCTGTCTTTATCACATGTTGCTATATTTGGATTAGGCGGAGTCGGTGGATACTCTGCAGAAATGTTGGCAAGAGCTGGAGTTGGGGAATTAACTCTTATTGATTTTGATACAGTATCAGAATCAAATATTAACAGACAAATAATTGCACTTAATTCAACTATTGGAGAGAAAAAGACAAAACTTTTTGAGAATAGATTAAAAGACATTAATCCAAATATCAAACTTAATATAATTGATGATTTCTATACAGAAAACAATTATAATTTTTCTGCAGATTTTGTTATTGATGCCATTGATACAATGAGATCAAAAATCTCATTATTAGAATATTGCGTAAAACAAAATATTCCAATTATAAGTTCAATGGGTGCAGGAAATAGAATAGATCCAACAAAACTTTATATTTCTGATATTTCAGAAATAAAAAATAAAAAAGCACCATTTGTTTCGAATGTTTTATATCAACTCAAAAAACGAGGGATTGAAACAGGTATAATAGTTGTAACAAGTGATGAAACACCAACTGTTCAAGAAAAAATATCTGAGGTTGAAAATATAACAACAAACGCAGGTGAAAAAATTGAATTTACTAAGATTATCCCATCATCAACTCCATTTGTTGCATCAACAGCAGGTATATATATGGCAAGTTATGTAGTTCAAAGGATAATAAAATGAATATACTAGTTACAGGCGCATCTAAAGGAATTGGTGAAAGTATTGCAAAGAATATTGATGGAAATATTTTTGCAGTTGGAAGATGCGAGGAAAGACTTAAACAATATAAAAACTATTTAGTATGTGATTTCGAAAAAGATGTTGAAAAACTTAGCAAATACATCAAATCGAATAAAATTGATATTATCATTAATAATGCTGGTGAATATATTTATAAAGAAGCAGATTCAAATACTCTAGAAGATATCGAGCGATTAACAAGAGTTAATTTAGAAATCCCTATGTACATAATTTCACAAGCATTACCATATATGAAAGAACAAAAATGGGGTAGAATAATAAATATAGGTTCAATATCAGGAGTAATGGGTGAAGCAGGAGCAAGTATTTATTCTGCAACTAAAGCAGGTTTAATTGGGATGACAAAAGCAATAGCTCTTGAAGTTGCGCAGTACAACATAACAATAAACACAATAAATCCAGGTTGGGTAGAGACAGATTTAGGAAATGCATCTGTTGAAGACTCAGATTTTTCAAAAGAAGAAATTATAGATTGCATTCCACAAAAACGATTTGTTCAACCAATTGAGATTGCTGGCATGGTTAAATATTTAATATCAGAAGAAGCCAAAGGAGTTACAGGTCAATCTATCAATCTATGTGCAGGTTTAAGCGTTGGATACTAATAAAATATAGAACTTAAATAAAGATTTTGTTTAATATTTTTATAGACACACATGCAAATTACCTAATCTTATATAATTCAACTTTATCTATTTCATCACCAGAGACTTTTCTATCTCTATAAAGAAAATCTAAATAAATTTCATCTTCTCCTGTGGAACCTATAAGTTGCAAATTATGTAAACTCTTAGGGAGATGTTCCATATTTGTTTTATGCAAGTATGGTCCAGCATAAATATCTAAATCAGGTTTACCAATATCTGCACAAAGCTGTTTTGAGTAATCAAATATTGCATCCCTAATTTTGTCATTAAATTGATATTCTCCTTTTAATTCTATATTATCTAGTATTAGAGAAGGTTTATCATCAACTTTGGCAATATAACACATTGTATTCCCTACAAAATTATCTCCATTAAATATTTCAATAGCTGATACCATTTTATTTTTTATATATGTAGGTGCGGAAAATTGATTACAACCTGATCCAACTGCAGTACAACAAGATGCATGATTTCCTAAAAATAGAGAATGATTTATATTATTCATATCTGTTTTATGAATTTCTAAGTTAATAATTTTATCACCTTTAATATTATTAGCTTCTTTAATTTGAGTTAGCCTATCTTTTATTATGTGAGTATACACTATAGATTTATTGTTCTCAATTTGTTGATTTGGATTTATTTTTGTCCAAATGTCCTTATTCATTTCCTCTTTTAATATATCTATAACCATTTTTAAATCATTAAATTTTATAGGAGCACCATTTATATATAATCTATTTACATTATGTGTTCCTTTCGGGAAACCATCATTATCAAATATTGTTTCTTTACAATTTTTCAAACATATATTATTTTCTTTAAATTTTTTATATATCCCATCCGTGTATTCTGGAGGTAATGAAAGGAAACTATCACTATTAAACTCATTTTCTAATGATGATATTGCATTATATTTAACTTCATCTGATTTTATTTCTATCTCAACTTTTTTTGATGAATTTTTATCAAAATCACACCATTTATCATAGTTTATGCCAATATTCGCAAACATATCTTTTGTCTTAAGATTTTGAGGCAGACTATCAAAAATATCCTTAAATGATTTATCTGGATTATTTTTTATTAAAATTAATAAATCTCTATATGTTTCTTTAAAATATTCATCCGCAGATAAAATTTGTGGTAAATATTTATTAGATGTCAAATTTAATCTATCTGAAAGATTTTTATCATATTCACAATCAACAAAAGTATATGATTTTTCATTAATTGCATTTAGCCATATCTTTTCATTCTCTTCAGTAGGATTTTGTACTAAATCTAAAAATTTTGAAAAGTCTTTATCTTCAGCAAGAGCTGAAAGAACATTAATTTTGCTTATTTTTTCTTGCGGACTCATATCCAGTTGATTCTTTATCAGCTCTCTAGATTGTTTTGTCTTTGTGTTAATCTCATTTTGTAAGAGTTTAAGAGCAATATTATCACCACTATTTTTTATTGAAGGATACATCGTTTTTAACTTCTTAATTTCTTTTTCTAATTTTTGATATTTCAAACTATTCTCTGGATTAAATTTTAATAATAATTTTTCATAATCTTCTGCAGATATACTTTCTTTAATATGTGTACACTTTTGAACAAATTCTTCAATACCATCTAATTTATGAGGGAATACAGCTTCTATAACTTTATCTCCAAACATTTCTATCGTATTTGAGATATCCGGTTTACTACATCTAAAATTTGTTTCAATTGATTCAAAAGTAATATTTCCATTAGAAGCTCTAAGTTGATCTTTTTTTTGTAAAGCACTTGTTAATAAATTTCGATATAAAATTATAGATTTTGCAGTTTTAAAATTTCCATTCCAAGCAAGTTTTATTAAATCTAGATTTTCATTTACTGTTCGTTTAGGCTTACCTGCAACTAAATCTAATATTATTTCATTTATTGCATTAAAATTATTATTATTGGCAACTTTTAAAATTCCTCCAAAATTATCCGTTATATTTTTATTATTACTTGTTGCCTTATTCAATAATAAAGCTTTTCCAATTTTTATATTATTCTCAACATCCTGAGGTTGGTTTGTATAAGCAAGAAAATAAGCTAAATTATTAATAAAATGTTCATTATTCCGCAATTCTTTATTTGAAAGTATTGTTTTTATAATTTTTTTCTTGGATTTTAAATTAATATCAGAAGTAGTATTTAGTATAATTTTATCAAAATTATTATTTATATTTTCATTATTCGACAACTTTTTATCTGATAAAATATAATCAATCATTTGAGTTTTGGATTCAGTTCTTTCTTTCTCATAAGAATAAAAAATTATATCCTCAATATTATCAATTATACTTTTATTTTTATATAATCTACTGTCTGATAATATTTTATTTACAAGTTCATACTGATTGTTATTACTTGTATAACCAACTAATTTAGGTAGGCTATTTATTACATTTTCATCAGTATATAAATCTTTATCAGATGTAACTTTTTCAATTAGTGCAATTTTAGATTTTTCACTATCTTTGGTATAAATTCCTCCCGAAAAGAATAATACAAAATTCTTCATAACATTTTTATTATTATTTAACATAGGATTAAATATAACTTTATCTGCAACAAATGCTTCTTTCGCATTCATTATAAGTTCTATAGAGGAAAATACTTTTTCTTTCAGATATTCATTATTAGACAATTCTTTATCAGATAAAATTTTATCAACAAGAATAATATTATATTTATTTAAATATTTACTTACTTTATCATTATTTAAGCGAGCTTTTACTAATGGCAGCATTTTTTTTAAGTTTTCATCATCAGCATTCTCATATGGATTATTATTTTCTACATTTAATCCTTTAAAAGATATTTGTTTATTTATACTAGGTTTATAAGAGAGAGAATTAAAATAAAAATTTTTATTAATACATTTATCAAAAGATTCTTTAAAGGATATATTATTATATTTTTTTATTTTATTGGAATTATTTGTATCCTTATTATTACCAGAATACAATACGTTTATATAGTTACTATTTTTAACAAATCCAATATTCATACAAATTTTACCTGTTTATAGAAAAAACAAACAAAATAAAATTTGTTATATATTTAATAAGGGATTATTTTTTACATATTTTGTTAAATGAATAATTTATTACTATCTAAAACACATTTTTTTCCATATGGAATTGTGTTTTTAGTATCTTCGTGTGAAATATTCAATTCAGAAACTGTTGGAATATTTAACTCTTCTGATATTTGATTGAATAGATATTGTAATTGCTCTGGATATTCCACATCTAAGAACTTACCTAAAGCCAGACCTTTTATGTTTTTTCTAAATTTTTCTATATTTAATAATTGAGTAAACATTTTATCTATTTTATAAACAGGTTCATTCAAATCTTCAGCAAAGAATATAAAATCATTATCAGGAATAAAATCAAGTCCAGCAAGTGAAACAATGGATGCTAAATTTCCACCCCACATAACACCTTCAGCTCTGCCTTTTTTGGTTACAACTGGAGCTTCTAAAATTTGTTCTTTATGTGATAGTGCATCAAAAAAACTATCTATTGTATATTTATCAATTCTCTCAGCTCCAAAATCACCCTTTATCATAGGAGATGAATATGTTATTAAATTTGCTCTTTTTAAGAACATTGCAGATAGAATTGTTATATCAGAATATCCACAAAAATTTTTAGGGTTTTGTTTGATTAATTCATAATCAATCTTGTCGATTAATCTTAAAGCCCCATATCCACCTCTAGCACAAATAATTGTGTCTATTTCTTTATTTGAGAAAGCCCAATGTAAATCTTCCAATCTTTCTTCATCTGTTGCAGATAAATATCTATCTTGAGAGAATATATGTTTTGACAAAACTACTTTATACCCTAAACCTTCTAAAAAACTTTTAGCTCTATATATTGGCTTATCATCTAAAACAGGTCCAGATGGAGCAATAACTCCTATTGTGTCACCTTTTGTTAACGGTTTTGGTAATATGTAGCTCATAACATCTCCTTTTGTGATACAATTATAGCATGGGCGAGAATTATATACCTTTATATAGAAAATATAGACCACAAAAACTTGAGGAGGTAGTAGGACAAGAGCATATAAAACAGGCTCTTTCTAATGCTATCAATCTTGGGAAAATTTCTCATGCTTATTTGTTTACTGGCCCTCGTGGAACAGGTAAAACATCTACTGCTAGAATTTTGGCTAAATCTTTAAACTGTGTAAATGGTCCAACTGTTGAGCCTTGTGGAAAATGTACAAGTTGTATTGATATCACTAATTCAGTTCCAATTGATGTAATCGAAATCGATGCTGCTAGTAACAGAAAAGTTGAAGATGCCCAAAATATTCTTGAAAAAATACAATATGTTCCTGTTAATGGGAAATACAAAATTTATATAATTGACGAAGTTCACATGCTTACAAATACAGCATTTAATGCTTTGTTAAAAACATTAGAAGAACCACCTAAAAATGTTGTATTTATTCTTGCAACAACTGAGTCTCATAAGGTTTTAGATACTATTAAGAGCCGTTGTCAAAGATTTGATTTTAGAAGAATTACAACTGACGATATTGCAAAACACTTAAGATATATTTCTGATAAAGAAAAAATAAATATTTCAGATGGTGCATTATATTCTATCGCTAAAAACTCTGCAGGTGGTATGCGTGATAGTATTGCCTTACTTGACCAAGTAAGTATTTTAGGCGAATCTAAAGAAATTACTGAAGATGATATTAATAATCTTTTAGGGCGTTTATCTTTTGATGTTTTATATGAAATGGCAGAAAAAATTATTCAATCAGATTCAATAAATGCAATAAAATTATTGGAAAAGGTCTATAATTCAGGAAATGAACCTGTACAAATTTTGAATAATTTGATGTATTATTTCAAAAATGTATTAATCGTAAAAAATTGTGATAATGAAACATCATTAGAATTGACAAACTTGAATGAAGCACAATTAAAACAACTTAATCAACAAAAAGAAGAAGTTGAAACTCATCAAATTGTATTTTTAATTGAGAAAACTGCAAATTATATAAAAGAGATAAAAACTACGACTAATCAACAAATGTGGCTAGAGGTTGCATTAATTGATTTATCAAATCTTACAAATAATACAAAATTAATTGAGCTTCAAAATAGAATTCAAGCACTTGAAGGCGGAGAAGTTTCTGTTGCTCCTATAAGACATGTTGTAACACCTCCAGTTGAGAGAGTTTCTGCACCGATTCAAAAACCAGTTGAACCAGAAGTAAAACAAGAACCTGTTCAGATTAAGCAAGAAGTGGTACAGGAAATCAAGCAAGAAGAGGCAAAAACTGAACCTGTTCAAGAAAAAACAGAAGATAAGAGTGAAGAAAAAACTGAATTTACTCCGATGCCAAAAGCTAAAATGCTTGACCCAGCAACAGATATAAGAAGTTTGTGGGCAACTTTATTATCACATGTTAAAAGTCCATCAACTCAAGCATTGTTAAAATTAGCTAATCCTGTAAAAATTGCACCGGATGAGGTTGTTATTACATTTAAACAAGCTATATTTGTAAAACAAGCTAATGACGGAACTAAAAAAACTGCAATTATGGAAGCCGCAGATGCAATGTTTGGACAAAAGAATACACATGTTTTGATTAGAACTCCATTAGAATCTGATGTTGAAATAGGGAAAGTTGCACCCGCAGCAAAGCCAAAACCTATTACTCAACCAAATGAAGTTAAAACTTTGGCACCAAAACAAGAAACAGTATCCGAGGAAGAAATTGAAACTGTTCAAGAGGTTCAAAAAGCGCCAGAAAAAAAAACTGAATCAACTGATGATGAACCAAAGTTTGAATCAGACCAAAGCAAGATGATTAAAGAACTTTTTGATGGTAAGTATATTAATTAGTTAATATATTCAACATTGATTTATTTTTGTATCTGTTTGTTTTAAAATAAAATCAAATGGAGAATATGTGATGTTATTAGAATTTTTACAATCAAAAATACATAGAGCAACAATAACAGATTCAGATTTGAATTATGTAGGCTCAATAACAATCGATGCTGATATATTAGATGCAGCAAAAATTAGAGAATATCAAAAAGTTGAAATATTAAATATCAATAATGGTGAAAGATTTCAAACTTACGCAATAAAAGGCGAAAGAAAATCAAAAATATTTTGTGTAAATGGAGCAGCTGCTAGAAAAGTTCAAAAGGGGGATAAAGTTATTATCGTAACTTATGGTTATTACCAAGAAGATGAAGTAAAAGATTATAGACCTACTATTATTCAAATTGATGATAATAACAATATAATTTAAGGATAAAAAATGGACTTTCGACCTAAAAAAAAGAAGAAAAAAGGGTTTGAAATAAAGACAAAAAACATGGGTGTCGATATTGATAAGAATGAATATCGAACAATAAGCGAATCCTTTACAAATAACCCTGAAAAATATTATAATAGGGGTTAAATTTATCAGATAGGGGTATATTATGACAGAAATGAAAAGAATATTAATCGTAGATGACGATGATGAAATAAGAGATTTACTGGAATTTGACGTTTCTCAAAGTGGATATTTTGTCGATACAGCCTCTGATGGTAAAGAAGGATTACAAAAAGCATTAAACAACTCTTATGACTTGATATTGCTAGATGTTATGATGCCTAAAATGAATGGTTTTGATGTTTGTAAGAATATAAGACAAGCCAAATTGGCTATTCCTATTTTAATGCTAACAGCAAAAGGGACAATAAATGACAAAACAATTGGTTTTGATAGTGGCGCTGATGATTATTTAGTAAAACCTTTTGATATACAAGAAGTATTGTTAAGAATTAGAGTTTTACTAAGAAGAAATCAAATACAAGATACAAATCCAATAACAAACGAGATTTTGCATTCCGGAAATATTGAAATATTGCCAGAAACATTAGAAGCAATTATTTTAAATAAAAAAGTAAAATTAACACCGACAGAGTTTGAAATATTATATTGTCTAATGCAACATTTTAATAACCCCGTAACTTTAGCAACATTGTTAGATGAAGTTTGGGGGTATGATAGTGATGAAGATGTAAGAATGGTAAGAGTGCATGTAGGGGGATTAAGAAACAAAATTGAACCAGATCCTAAGAAACCTCAATATCTTCATACGGTTACAAATGTTGGTTATAAATTAACTCCATTTGGAGAATAATAATGGGATTAAATATTAGATTTACACGTTTAAAAATAGTAGAACAAATTGCAATAGTATTATTCTTTGCAGTTGTTATTCCAATGACTATTAGTGGAATTATTATCAATAACATTAACCAACAATCAGTCCGTTTACAATTAAAAGAAGCTGCAACATTGATTGCAAATATGGTTTCTGATGAAGTAGATGTATTTGAAGCTAGTGCGTCTAATGAATTAAAACAAATAGTAATGACATTAGATTATTTTAACAACGATTCAGCAAAATTAAATTATTTATCTAAAATCCAAAAAAATTCTGATATTTATAAAAAAATATTTATCATACATTCTGAAGATGAGTTTTCAAAAATTTATGAGGAATGCATAAATAATCAAGAAACTGCACTAAAGGCCACATTGAAAGATGGCAGATATTTAGTTGCAATATTTGATATAAATGTTTTAAGAGAACAAATCTTTTCACCATTAAAAGATGATAAACGTCAGATAAATATTCTTACTTATGATGGTAAGATTATAACATCGCATAATTATAATGAAAAATTATATAAACAAAGTGTTTCTCAATTACCTAAAAATATTGTCTCAGATGAAGCAACTGTATTTGGGAAAATAAAAAACCAACCTTTTGTTTATTTAAAAAAAGAAAAACCAAAAGTTTTAGTCGTAGTAAATACACCTCACGATTTAACTAAGAAAACTATTGATTACGGTAGAACTAAAATTATTCTATCTGTTATTATTGCCTCTTTGACAGTTTTATTTATTGTAGGACTTTATACTTATTATTTATATATAAATATTAGACAGTTATTTAAGGCAATTATTGCAATATCCAAAGGAAATTATAGAAGACGCATAAGACTTTTATCAAGTGTGTTTACACCTTATGAGATCATTTTCTTATCTTTTGAATTTAATCGAATGGTAAAACAAATTAATAAATCATATTCAAAACTTAAAAAGACAAATAAAGAATTAAAAGAATTAAATGAATTTCGTTCAAATATGATTGATACAGTAAGCCATGAACTAAGAACCCCATTAACAAGTATTCAAGGCTATACTTCCAGATTATTGCGTCAAGATATTGAAATAGATAAAGAAACACAGCAAAAATCCTTAAAAGTAATCAAAAAACAAGCAGAACGACTAAAAAGAATGATAGAAGATTTACTCGTTATTCCTGATATTGAAGATTCTAGATTGAATGTAATAATGGATACAATTTCAATACCTGAAGTTATTGATGATGCAATATTACTTGTTAAAAATTCCTCATCAAAAGTAATAGTAAACAATGTCCCAAAAGAAATTTCTCAAATATATGCAGATAGAGATAGATTTGAGCAAGTTGTAATAAATTTAATTGAAAATGCAGTTAAATATGGGATTGAAGATACTGATATTACAATCAATGCATATGAAGAAGAAAACAGAGTAATAATTGAGGTTAATAATAAATATCCATTAATATCAAGAGAAAAGTTAAAAACTTTATTTGATAAATTTACCAGAATAGATGATAAAACAACAAGAACAACAAGAGGAACTGGCTTAGGTCTATTTATCGTAAAAGGTTTAGTTGAAGCTATGGGAGGCGAAGTTCGTTTGTATTCAACAGAGGAAGAAGGATTTACTGTAAAGGTATTCTTAGATAAGGCAAACCAAGAATGAAACGAGCAATTGAAGAGGCTTTAAAAGTTAAAAATGATGTTCCTGTAGGTGCAATTATTTTAAAAGAAGGGAAAATAATTGCAAGTGCTCATAATTTAAAAGAAGAAACACAAGATGTTACAGCTCATGCAGAAATCCTTGCAATAAAAGAGGCACAGAATAAAAAAGGTTCTTGGCGATTAGATGATTGTGAAATGTTTGTAACTCTAGAACCATGTCCAATGTGTGGTTGGGCAATTATGCAAGCTAGGGTTAAGACTCTTTACTTTGGAAGCTATGATTCTCAATATGGAGCATTTTCAAAGTTGGAACTTAATAAAATTGCAAATTCTCCTATCAAAATATATGGTGGAATTAATGAATTAGAATGTGATAGATTATTAGAAGAATTTTTTAAGAGGATAAGATGATTACAAAGAATGAGTTGGATGAATTAGCTGAAAAATATGAGAATAAAATTTTTATAGAAACTGATCCAATACAAACAGTACATAAATATATAAAGAAAGAGGATATTGAAATATCTGCTTTTCTTGCTTCATTATTTGCTTATGGAAGTAGAAAAGTATTTATTCCAAAACTGAATTACTTATTTACCAAGATGGGGAAATCTCCTCTTGAATATGTTAAAAAAGGAGATTTTTCAAGCTTAAAAGGTTTTAATTATAGATTTGGTAAAGAGAACGATATTTTAGGCATTTTAAAGGTTTTGAATAAACTATATAATTCTGGAGAAACATTAGAAACGTTGTTTAAGTACGGTTATGAAACAATAGGAACAGTTGCTGGCATGTTTGAAATTGTGACTGATTATTTTTATTCAAATGTAAAAGATGTTGGAGAAGGATTTTATTTTATGGTTGCCAATCCAAGAAATGGTGGTGCAATGAAAAGAATGTGTATGTTTTTAAGGTGGATGGTAAGAAAATCTGATGTAGATTTAGGAATTTGGGACTTTATACCAACAAGTGAATTATTTATTCCTTTAGATACACATGTAGCAAAAATATCAAGAGAAATGGGATTGTTAACAAGAAAAAGTAATGATTTTAAAGCAGTAATAGAATTGACGAACAATTTAAAGAAATATGACTCAAACGATCCTGTAAAGTATGATTTCGCGATTTATGGAAAAGGTATTAATTAAATATTTCTATATATTTGCTCATCTAAATAGTTGATTTTTTTGCAGCATGTAAATTTTTGTGTTATTATATTCATGATTTAAATATAGTGGTATGTACTGTATGTTTATATAGTAAAGAACTGGGTGAGGATTATGAAAGGTTCAACTTTAAGAAGATCAAATTTAACTAGAGAAAAAATTGCAATGCTTGATGCACTTGCTAAATATAATAGAGATTATAGAACAGCTGAAAACTCTGTTCCTACAGATAAACAAGAAGAACTTGATGTTTTATGGCAAAACTTTAAAGTTGCTTCACGAGCTGAAAAATCTCCAATCGCATTCTTTACAACAGGATTTTTCGTTGGAGTTGTATCAACTTTAATTCTTGCAATTCTAGTAAGTTTTGTTGTTGGCTATTCACCATTAGATGACATGCATCTTAATTTAACAAAACCTTCAACAACTGAAAATCTAAAATTCACTTTTATTCCTGCCGATAAACAAGAACCTGTAGTTCAACCTGTTGAACAGCAAAATAAAGAATATACTGTTCAACCTGGTGATTCTTTAGAAGGTATTTCAATAAAATTCTATGGTAGCTTTGATGAAGCTAAAATTAAAGCATTAGAAGAAGCTAATAACCTTGCAAACCCTAATGCAATTGGCATCGGTCAAAAGTTAATTATACCTATGAATTAATGTTTGATTAATATTCTAGTTTGTCTTATAATTTTATCTAAAAGAGGGATATTGATATGGAATTAGATATTATTAGACAAACTGATGCTGAAATAGCAGACTTAATTGATGTTGAGCTAAAAAGACAACAATCAACAATAGAGCTTATTGCTAGTGAAAACTTTACATCTAAAGCTGTTATGGCAGCTTGCGGTACTGTTTTAACCAATAAATACGCAGAAGGAAAACCTCATAAACGTTTTTACAACGGTTGTGAAAATATTGATAGAATTGAAGAAATTGCTCAAAAAAGAGCATGTGATTTATTTAAAATGGATCATGCCAATGTTCAACCACATAGTGGTGCTCAAGCTAATATGGCTGTATTTTTAGCACTTCTTAAACCAGGTGATACTATTTTAGGCATGGATTTATCAAATGGTGGACATTTAAGTCATGGTTCTCCTGTTAATTTTTCAGGTTTATTCTTTGATGTTAAAAGCTATGGCGTTGATGAAAATGGTATTATAGATTACGCTGACGTTGAGAATAAAGCAAAAGAATATAAGCCTAAATTAATTATTTGCGGAGCAAGTAATTATTCAAAAGTTATTGATTTTAAACGTTTTAGAGAAATCGCAGACTCTGTTGGAGCTTATCTTTTAGCAGATATTGCTCATATTGCTGGATTAGTTGCAGCAGGAGTTCATCCTTCACCTGCAGGCTATGCACACATTGTAACTACTACTACTCACAAGACCCTAAGAGGTCCAAGAGGTGGAATTGTTATGTGTGATGAAAATCTTGCACAAATTATTGATAAAGCAGTGTTCCCAGGAACACAAGGCGGTCCTTTAGAACATATCATTGCAGGAAAAGCAATTGCTTTAAAAGAAGCTGCATCTGATGATTTCAAAAAATATGCAGAACAAATTGTTAAAAATGCAAAAGCATTAGCTAAAGGTTTAATCGACAATGGTATGGATATTGTTGGTGGCATGACTGAAAACCATTTAATGACTTTAGACCTAAGAAAAACTGGTAAAACAGGTAAAGATATGGCTAATATTCTTGAATTGGTTGGTATTACTGCTAACAAAAACACTGTACCGAATGATCCTCAAAGCCCATTTGTTACAAGTGGTATCAGATTAGGTGCGGCTGCTGTTACAACTAGAGGCTTTGATGAAACAGCTATGAGTGAAGTTGCTTATATCATATCTGAAGCAATTAAAAACTCAGAAGATGAAAATAAGTTAAAAGAATTAAGAGAACGTTCAATTGCTTTGTGCAAAAAGTTCCCTTTGTATGAATAAGTGAGGATAGAAAAATTATTATTAATTCATTACCACAATCAAATATTATTGGAGCAATAATATCATATATATTAGGTGTATTTCTTGTACCTTTTGTTATTGCTTTTTCTAAAAAAGAAGGTCTAGTTGATGTTCCTAATGAAAGAAAAATTCATAAAGTTCCTATATCAAGACTTGGCGGAGTAGCAATATGGGCAAGTACAATGTTAACATTTTTATTCCTTGTTCTTTTAAGCTATTACCCATATGGGAGTCTTGTTTCTGGAATATTATTAGGAAGTTCTTTAATCTTTTTATTAGGATTAGTTGATGATGTATACAATTTAGATGCTAAGTTTAAACTTGTAGTTCAAATATTGATTACTACTGTAGTTTATTTGTTAGGTGTAAAAGTTGATATGACTTCTTTTTCATCTCATATAGGTTTGGCTTTTGATTTAGGATTTTTATCATATCCTATAACTTTATTATGGATTGTTGGCATTAGTAATGCTGTTAACTTTATTGATGGTGTTGATGGTTTAGCAGGTTCTGTTATAACTGTTAATGCTATAACACTTGCAATAGTAGCACTTGCAATGCGTCCACCTAATTCAATTAGTGCATTGATTGCATTTATTTTAGCAGGCTCTATGTTAGCTTTTCTTACATATAATTTTAATCCTGCAAAAATATTTATGGGAGATTCAGGCGCATTGTTCTCTGGATTCTTACTTGCATCTTTGTCAATTACAGGAGTTATGAAGGGGGCCACACTTGCGATTTTATTACCATTTGTAATATTAGCTGTACCTATTCTAGATATAACTTATTCAAGTATTAGACGTATAATGAAAGGTAAATCTCCATTTGTTGCAGATGCAGAGCATATTCACCATAAGCTTTTAAAAGCTGGATTCTCTCAAAAGATTACAGTCGCTATAATGACATCTGTTGCAATTATTGCTGGAGGTATTGCATCATTATGTGTTGGTAAATTTACGATTATTCATTATTTAATTTATATTGTAATTTTAATTGCATTAATGTTAATATTGAGTTTGTTTGATATTTTCACAAGGGGTAAATAGGGGTAAATAGAAATAGGGATTAATAGAGGTTATATATGGAAAAACAGCAAAATACAGTTGATATATCAAAAGTAGTCGTAGCTAAAGAAGATTTAGGTTCTGAATTACCTATTTCTGCAATACTAGCAAAATCAGCTGTTCCTCATTCTCATCGCCGTATTGCTGATAACTATGTAATCATGAAAAATATCTATGGTTTTCAAGTTGTACAACCTAGAATCACTAACATGGAACGTAATTTACTCTATAAATATCATTTCAACACATTGGAAAGTACAACAATTGGCCAAATAAATCTAGAACTTGTTCTATTAAAACAGTGGTCAACTTCTTTGGATGACAAATTAAGATTAGAAGCAGATGAACTTCTTCAAATTCGAGTTAAAGAACTTAAATTTATATTATCTAATAAGTATGCCTTAACATCTAATGAAGTTTTAAACGGATATAAAGCAATTGAATTATATCTTTCTGAAATCACAAAATTTTATTCTGCTAACTAGCAATTTTTTATATTTAGATGTTTTACTTTAGTATGATAAAATTTACCCCAGTAAAACAATTACCACTACCAAAGCGCTTGATATACTCAAGTGGAGAGCGCCATATAATGTTTTCAACTAAAACAGGAGAAAAATTAGGATCTATGATTGCAGGAGAACGTTTTTATGGCAAAATAGCAAAAGAAGATTTTGAATATTATCCTAAAAAAGAAAATTATATATATTTATACATCGTTGGCTTATTAGCCAATGTAAAAAAACAAGGAGTTGGAAGTGAGTTTGTAAAATTTGCTAAACATTTAGCGAATAATAAAAGATGTGAAAATAGAGTTGCAGTATGGGCTATGAACAATCAAGATGGAAATATTATGAAAGCATCATCTCCATTTTTTAGAAAATGTGGATTTACATCTTCGGAAAAACCGGGATTAGAAGATGTTGATAGAGTCATAAAAGGATTAAAGCCTAAAAATGGAGATTGGTATTGTTCATTACCTATGTATCTTCCTGTAAAATAGTTTCAGATTTTTTATAACAAGAATTAATTTTTCTTATCAATTTCTGATTATAATCATCATCATTTGCAATATTTATATATGGATAACCATATTTTGCCCATTTCGTATCAAATATATCTTTTTTATCATCAATACTTCTTATCACTGTAGCAATCTTCTTTTTAAAACCAGAATCAAAATTTTTATATGGAGAATTATCACTTAAAAGAGTATTTAACAAAGCTTTTTTATACGAACATATATCATTTCTTAAATTTATATTATTAGGAATATTTTGATCTAATTGAAATATAATACTATTAATTGGGGAATAACCTAAAGTTATTCCAATTAAATCATGTTGAGTATTATTTTTTAGCGGACTATTTTCTCCAATAAGATGATTATATATTTCATCAGTATCCGCATTTTCTTCTAACCCCATACTTTTTACATATAATTCTTTATTCTGATCAATGGTTTGTTTTGTTAATTTTTTATTTAAGATAAATGTATTATCAACTTGAATTACTTTATTATTTTTAATAGGTATATTTAAAGTTCGCCTAATTATATCATAATTTTCATTAGGTTGAATAAAAAGATTCTTTCCAGATATTAAAATACTTGGTTTTTCGCCTAGTGCAAAAGCAACAAAAGATGCTTCATCTCCTTTTATGTTATTTTTTAATTCTTCCTTCTCTAAATCATTAAAATCTTTAGAAAATTCTAATTTATCAAGATGATTTTCTAAAATTTCATTAGTATTTTGGAGATAATTTTCTAAAAAAACAGGAGAAACTGATTGTGAGTTTTTAGCAAATTCTACAAGATCACGTCCCGTTTGAACATTAGAAATAATACCATTTGTAGTATCAATAGTATTACCAATAGTATCACTATTTTTACCAATAAAAGATTCTACACTTCTAAATTTAGGTAGTGTAGTACGAGTATATTTAATTATTGAATTAATATAACTCATAATATTGTATAATTCCCTATATTTAATAAAACATTTTCTAAAAAAAAATTGCGTATTGACATGATAAACAATAGAGTTATAAAATAAAGCCATGGCATTAGTATATTTAAGTTTAGGTTCTAATAAAGGAGATCGAGTCGGTTATATTCAACAAGCGACTAGTTTATTAAATGGTTTTGATGGAATAAATGTAGTTCAATCATCATCATTATATGAAACAGAACCTTGGGGGGTTGAATCAGAGAATTGGTTTGTTAATGCAGTAATTCAGATTAGTACCAATTTATTACCAACACAGTTACTTAAACAATGTCAAAGAATTGAATCAATGTTAGGACGCAATAGAGATGCGGAAGGGCGTTATGGAGATAGAAATATTGATATAGATATTTTATTCTATGATGACAAAATTATCTCCGAAGAATTTGAAGGACAAAAACTAATTATACCTCATGTTCATTTCCATGAGCGTGCTTTCACCTTAGTTCCAATGTTAGAATTAGCACCAGAATTTGTTCATCCTGCATTTAAGAAAACAATCTCTGAATTACACGATGATTTAGCTACTCCAGAAATGGTTTATTTATATGGAACAAGAATCTAAATTAAGAATTGGAATTCTTGGCGGAGGTCCAGCAGGCTGTATGGCAGCTTATTTTTTGCAGGACTCGTTCAATGTTACAATAATTGATTATTCTTCAATTCTAAGAACAATACTTCCAACAGGTGGTGGCAGATGCAATTTGGCTAATTATGAATTTGATTTTATGGAATTAGCAAAAAATTACCCAAGGGGTGAAAAATTCTTATATTCTATACTTTCAAGGTATTCAACAGCTGATACTTTAGAAACTTTTGAACAATTAGGAATAAAAACTTATGTTCAAGAAGATAATAGGGTATTCCCAGAATCAAATTCATCTAAAGAGGTTAGAATAAAATTTTTAGAAAAATTAAAAAATGTTATTATCAAGAAAGAAAAAGGCTTAAGAATAGAACCTTCAGAAGAAAAGATTAAACTAATTACTGATATGAATTCATATTATTTTGATAAGTTAATTATTGCAATAGGAGGTCATTCTTCTTTTGATTTGGTTTCAAGATTAGGATTAGATATAGTTGAACCCATCCCTTCACTAGTTGGTTTAGTAACACAAGAAAACTTAAAACCTTTAGCAGGAATTTCTTTATCAAATGTTTATTCTGAAGGTCAAACAGGAGATATCCTTTTTACTCATAAAGGGATATCAGGTCCTTTAATTTATAAAATATCATCAATAAAAGCAAGAGATAAAAAACCTTATTCTCTAAATATAAATTTAATGCCTAAAAATATCGATTTACAGAATTTACTCAATACAAATCCACATAAACAAATTAATAATTTATTATCTGACTTTTTTCCACAAAAATTAGCAAATTACTTATTGAATCACTCTAATATTGATAAAACTCTTAAATGCCATCAAATTAATGGTGCACAAAGAGATTTAATATTAAATAGTATTCATAATTTTACAATAACTGTAACTGGCATCAATAAAGATGGTGAAGTTGTTACGTCCGGAGGTGTAAGTTTAAAAGAACTTAATTCTAAAACAATGGAATCAAAAAAGATTAAAAACTTATACTTTATAGGCGAAGTAATAGATGTTGATGGATTTTGTGGAGGATTTAATTTACAAAATTGTTGGTCAACAGCATATGTTGCTGCTAATTCAATTATTGATTCAAATATAGTTTAAAAGAACTATGTTTTATTATTAAAATATGGTATTATTGTTTTGGTAGACATTTCATGAATAAAGAATTAATAATAGAAAAAATTAAATCAAATAAAAGATATTTGAATAACGAGGATTTACTTGAAAGTTTTGTAGATTCTGTTTTTGCATATATTGATGAAGATATTATTAATTCATTAGATGAGAATATTAGAAATAAATACATTGATAAAATCATTGCTAAGTCAATTATTAAAGTATTAAAGCAAAATTCACGCTATGAAATATCAAATTCCAAATCATTTACAAGAATTGATTATAGTTTATTTAACTATGATAATAAAAAATATTTTTTAAAAACTTGTCCATCGCTTGATAAATTAAAACAATTATACCAATCTATAAATAAATTAGACGAAAATAATAAGTCTAGATTTCTTGATGTTATAATGTATAAGTACAAAGAAAAGCAGAATATAAATGAACTATTAAAATCAACAAATTTATCTAAAAATGAATTAGTGGATACATTGTTTGAATTATCAGATTATGCCAATAGGATTGTGAAAATATGAAATGTCCCAAATGTAATGCTCAATTAGAAAATAATACTATTAAATGTCCGGTATGTAGTACTCGTATAGGGAGATTATGCCCTACTTGTAAAACTTATAATCTTATTACAAATAGAATTTGTGAATCTTGTGGAGAAGAATTATTAAAAATTTGTCCAAAATGTAATGCTATTAATTTACCCACATCCTCTTTATGTAGAAAATGTGGTTCAAATTTAGGAAATAATAATCAACTACAAAATAATACTGAACTAGAAACAGAGGCAGTAAAATATAATGCTAATTATTACAGCTTTTCAGCAGCTCAAGATGCAATTATAACAGCGATTGAAGCACAAAATATAAAAGTTATTTCTGTTAATGGAAATAATGAATTAGGGAAAGATGTTATATTCAAAAAACTGATAAGTCAAACTTCTTCAATGGGAGTAGCTTGGCTAATGGGAAAATGTAACCCTCATACACAATTAACACCTCTAGGATTCTTTCAAAGTGTATTATTAAATTTATTTAATGTAACTAATTTTTGTTCTAATAAATCGCAACTTAAAAGAGAATCAGTTAAATTCTTTAAACAAGATTTTGACAATTTATCTGTTAAAGAAATTTATGATTTATTAAACATTTTATATCCAGAAAATATAGATCAATTCCAAAATATTCAAAATAATAAACAAAATACAATAAAAACTATTGTAAAAATATTTGAAACAATCGTAGGTAAAATGAATTCTGTTTTAGTTGTTGAAAATATTGAATATATCGATAGTTTTTCATATGAAATCTTAAATATTTTAATATCAAATGATTTCATAAGAGAGAAATTAACCTTAATTCTTAGTTTTGCAAAAGAGCAGTCTGGTATTAATTGTCTTAACTTACCTTCTCTACAAGATAATAATTATGCAGATGTATCAATTTTACCTTTTTCAAAAGAACAAATTGAACCAATTTTTGAAAATTACAAAAATATACCTTTAGATGATGATTTAAAATCTAAAGTTCTTCATTTTGGAGAAGATAATCCTATATTAATAGATCAATTAATTAATTTAATCTCTGATGCCACAAATGCAAAAAAAGAAATTAAACTTGCAAATAATTTAAAGGAAGTATTGCAATATAGATTAGAAATATTAAAAGCTACAGATAATTACACTTATCTAGTTTTATGTGCTTGTGCAATTTTAGGTTTTAAATTTTATCCATTTATTCTAAATTCATTCTATAATATGAGCTTAGAACAAGTTGAAGCTAGAATTGCAAAATTAGTAAAACTCAATTACATAGTACCTACAAACAATACAAGTTTTGAATTTAAATCACTAAACATTTGGTCAACAATAATAGATTTATTTAAGCACGATGAACAAACCTTTACCAAGGTAAATCAAGCTTTATATCCAATATTATCATCATATACATTATCTACAACTGCAATTTTAGGTTTTATAAGTCAAAACCTTGATGCAGAAGAACAAACATTTGCGATTTGGACAAGATGTACTCAATATGCTGCATACATTGGAGACACAGGACTTTATATAATCCTACAAAAACAAATCCTTAATATTATTGATAGTATAAATTTAACTCAAAAGGATTTAGTAAAAAGAACAATTTACGCAGAGTTAGGAAAACTTTTAGAACCTGATAATCCTCAATTAGCAATGGAATATTTACCAAAAGCAATTGTTTTATTGTCAGATGCTGATTTTGTTGAGAAAATTGAATTACTAGGATATTTGGCATCTTGCTCAATGAAATTGAACAATTATCACGGAGCTTTAGAATGTATTAATTCAACACTACCTCTAATTCCTGATAATTTTCCTGTAGAAGTTGCAATGCTAAAAACAAGAGAGATATTACCTCTACAAAAATTAGGCAATATGGGTGAAATAGTAAACTTAATAGATAATGATATTTTACCAGTTTTAGAAAATACACTAAACAATAAATTAGTTTGTAAGACTATTGATATAGATACTATTTTTGAAGCTTGGATAAAAACAAATTTAAACTTTGCTAAAGCACTTGTATATCAAGGAGATAATAGAGCTTTTTCAATCATTGATCAACTTATAAATACTTGCAATTCAAATCAAATAGAGAATTCCGAATTAATATTAAAAATTAATACAATATTAGCTTTTGCCAATACAATATTTGGAGATATCAGAACATCAATAGAAATTTTAGATAAATTATTAGCAGAAGAAAATATGCCACCAGAAGTTTTATCTGAAATTAATTTTATTGGAATACTCAATAGATTCTTTATGAATAAAGAAGATTTATCATATGATGAATTATATCAAGCCGCTCAATATGCTGACAATATTGGTGACGACTTTACTAAAAATATTTTAAAACTTATTTTAGGTCGATTAATGCAAGATAGAACATCTGCTAAAGATGCTGCAAATATATATACAAAACAAATTGAATATTTTGCAGAAAAACAAAATGCTATTGGTGTTTTATTAGGATGGTATTTTATATCAAAAGCTAAAATGATAATAGATGGTCCTGTTGAAGCTTTAGATATTGCGACCAAAGCATTGGATATTGCAGAGAGTGCAACAATTTCTAACCATTATTTTTCACTATTACTTAATAAACTTATAGGAGAAATGTATTTAGCATTACAAGATTATGAATCGGCAAAAATGTATATTGAAAAAGCATTAATTATTGCAAAAAACTATAATATTAGATACCAATTAGCAGAACTATATCTGTTATATTCAAAATATTTACAAGACTACGCATTAACAATTACTGATAAAAAGATTGATTATGTTCTAAATGCTCAACAAATGAATAAAAAAGCAAGATTAATTGCTGAAGACATAAAAATTATCTCATTATTATCAGCTGTTGAAAGAGCAGAAACGGTTCTAAATTCATTCTGCCAAATGAATGGGATTGCATTAAAATAAATTAAAGGAATATTTAATATGAATAAAAATAAAATAGTTTTATTATTAGCAATTTTATTATTTACACAAGTAAGCTCAAATGCAAAAATGACTAAAGAAGCTCATAATTTATATAAAACAGCTTCAATGTATGAACATAATCAAGATTATCAAAATGCAATTAAATATTTAGAAAAAGCTGTTGCTATAAATGGTGATGACTCTATTTTGTATACAAAATTAGCAGGCTTATATTCTAATATTGGAGATAATGCAACATCTCTTTCTTATTATAAAAAAGCATTAAAATTAAATCCTGCAGACGGTTTTTTATATGTTAGTATTGGGAATATTCTTCAATCAATGGGAGATTATGAGAACGCATATAATTCATATAAACAAGCCCAAAAACTTTGTCCTGAATACAAATATAACTATTTAAATTTAGCAAGTGTAGAATCATATCAAAAAAAATATAATGAATCAATTGATGACTATCAAAAATTTCTTCAATCATACCCAGATAACCAATTAGCCCGTGAAAGTATTGCTCGAACATATTTAGAAGCAGGAAATATAGATTCTTCTATTAAAGAGTATAAAAAAGCATATGATGCAGCTCCAAATTCATTTAAAGATTATATAAATTACGGTACTGCACTATTTAAATCAAATGATTATGATAATGCCATCAAAATTTTAACTAAGTCTTTGGAAAACTCACCTGACAGCGTTAAAGCCTATTCTCAATTAGCATTATCTTATCAAGCATTAGATAAAAATCAAGATGCAGAAAAAGCATTTAATAAAACATTTGAATTAGAACCAAATTTATATGATTTAAGATTTGACTATGGGAATCTTTTGGCATCAATGAACAAAAATGAAGAAGCAATAGTTCAGTATAAAAAATTCTTAGAAGCTTATCCTGATAATGTTGATGCTAATAAAAATTTAGCATTAATGTATAAAAAACAAGATAATATTGATTTAGCAATATTAAATTATGAAAAAGCTTATAGTAAAGCTCCAAATGATTCAGATATTCAAAAAGAATTAGCATTTTGTTATCATAAAAAAGAAGATTACAAAAAAGCTCTAAAGTTCTATGATTTAGCTCTTAAAGAAACACCAAATGATTATGATCTAAAATATAACAAAGCTCTTGCATTACAAGCTGATAAATCATATATGGCTGCAATTGAAATATACAAATCCTTATTATATGAAAAAGAAAATCCAGAAGTTGAAACACATTTAAACACTGCATTATTATCATTAGGCTATGACTTAATTGATAAAGAGCAATATTTACAAGCTGGGTTAGCATTTGAAGAAGCTCTAGCAAACGATGACAAATTAGCTTCCGCATATTTTGGATTAGCTTTATCAAATAAATATCTAAAAAATGATAAAAAAGCTAGCTATTATTTTGAAAAAGCAATTGAAATAGATAGCAATAATGTTGAATATAAAAATGAATTTGATTCTTATAAAGCTTCTTTAGTTAAACAATCTAAAGAAAAACCAAAAGAAGATAATTTATCTGATGTTGAAAAATTAATAGCTCAAGGAGATTCTGCTTATAAATCAAAAGACTATAAACAAGCAATATCTTGTTATTCAAAAGCAATTGTCATAACACCAAATGATAAAGAAATTTTATTAAAATTAGGGAATTTAAATAGAATTTCTAAAAATTTAAATAAAGCAACATATTATTATAATGAAGCAATAAAAATTGATAATAACTACTCTGATGCTTGGTTCAATTTAGGGCTTACTTATGCAAATCAAAGAAATTTTAATAGTGCAATTGATTGCTTTGACAAAGTAATTTCAATAGATTCAGATTATGCATTAGCATACTATGCATTAGGATTAGCTTACGAGTTAAAAAATGATAACGACAAAGCTGTTGAAAATTACATAAAATATACAAAATATGAAAAAGATAAAAAACTTGTGGATACAGTAAATAATAAAATACAGCAATTACAACAGATACAACAATTACCATAATGAAAAAAATATTTCTAATATGTTCAATATTTATATTGCTATGCTCTGGTTGTACTGAAAAAGAGCATGCAAATATTTTATTTAATTCTGAACCAATAACTTTTGAAACAATAATGTATCCTAAAAAAGTTTTTGCGGAAGGTCAACGAATATATTATTTGTTCTTTACGCCTAAAAAATTAAATTGTGAATTTATAAGAGTTCAAGTATTCAAAGTTAGCGACACTATAAATAGAGGTGGATATACTATTTATTGGACAAATGATTATAGAGTAATGAAACAAAACATTTATTACTACTACAATAATTTTACAATTCATCAAAAAGGACGATATGTAATGCAAGTCTTTTCTATAAATAACCTCGGAAAACCTTTAGCTTATAATGAATTTTTTATAAGATAGTCTGAAAAACTAAAGTCTTTAGTTAATTTTTCTTTTGTAAGTATATTAATATTATTTTTAATTACATCCGCAGGAGTATTACTATATATAATTTTAGCAACATCAATTATATATTCATCTTTCGTTATATTATCAAGAATATATTTTATTTTTGGAAGTAATTTAATTTTTTCAGCATCAGCTTTAGAATTAATTAAAATACTAATGGCATTTAAAAATTCTTTTTGGTTAGATAAATTCTCATTATTCACATGTGAAGGAATAATGTATTTAATAAATGGAATAGCTGCCTTAAATTGTAACTTTAAAGACTTATCTAAAATTGCACCTGCAGCTAAAACAGATAAATAATATTTGGAAGTTAATGTATCCGCTTGATTTAACAATTCCCAAGTAAAATCTAAAGCCTCCTGATTTTCATACGAAGCTTCTTTAAATTGAGTTAATAATATATTTAATGGAACTTCTAAATCAATCCCATTTATTGGTTTAACAGATATTTCAATAATTTTTACTGCAAGTTCTAAATACTTTGGATTGGATTCTTTAAGATTTTTAAGATTAAATTTTACAGAAGGAATAAAATGTGAATACCTTAACAATTCCCCACGCGTAATTGAATTTTTAATTTCAATATCTTGATATGAGTATTTTTCTTTATTAATAGAATCTGTCACATTAAGACTTTTCTTAAAGTTAGACTTAATAGAAGATGTAAATATTTTGTTTAATTCGTCCATAACTTAATTCCTATTATATAAAATAATGAAATATTAAATTATTGCTATGTTGTAAATAAGATTTTACAATTTGAATTTAATTTAGCTAATTTCTTTTTTATTATCCTTCATCTCCCAAACCATTTTAGGACATACTGTTGCACAGAAAGAACAACCAATACACTTATCTTTATCAACAGAATAATCCTCATTAATTGCATTTTGAGGACAGTTATTAATACACATTTTACAATTTACACATTTTTCTTTATTCCATATTGGCTCTTGTAAACGACCATCTCCAGTTGCAGCAAGAGGATAAACCTTATAGTCATCTTCAATAAAATCACCAAATATTCCACCATCAATCCAATTTTTTTCGTGAAATTCTTTTACAGATATTTTAGTTGTCCTTTTATCTAATGGTAAAGGAACAATTTTTTTCCACTCGCTGAAGTTTAATAAAGTATCTTTAAGTCCTCTTTTATCTATTGCTGTAAGAAACCTATCCATTCCACTATTAAGAAAATCAAAATCAGCTTTCTCTAGATTTTTAATTTCTACACAAGAAGCAACACCTTTAATTGGTCCTCTAACATATATTATGCCACCAACCATTCCAACACAAGAACGGTTGCCTAAAACAGAGTCTGTATCATTACAATTAAAGCCACAAATTACCGCAACTCCACCACTCATAAATTCAAAACTAAATGAGCCCGTATTTTTAAGTACCCAAAGTTCAGGTTGTGAGTATTTTGGATCATATTTCATTAAAGCTCCTGAACGAGTTCCAACTCTTCCTGAAACATAAATATTACCACTTGCAGCACAATGACCTGCAGTATCTCCACAATCTCCTTTAACAATAATATCTGCACCAGAATTTAGCCAACCAACATCAGCAGGAGTTGAACCTTGAACATAAATTGTTGTCCCTTTTCGAGCCATTGCTCCAACACGCTGTCCAGGGTTTGTTATCGTAAAAGTAAGATTTTTATCTTTATCTTTTGCCCAAGACGAACCGCCAATGTCATGCTGCCCACAAGCATTTATTTCAAAATCCGTATAGCCTTCATTGATTTTTTCTTGGATTTCAAGTAATAAATCTTGTGTTGAAATCCTATTATTTTTTATTAATCCATCTATTTTTATCGTTTTCATACTAACCTAACAAACATATTGAATTTCTAGTCTATCTGCAACATTTTTATCAACAGTAATTAATGTATCTGATCGACCAACAGGAAGTGAAGAGCAACCTGTTGCAGCCATTAATTTTCTAAGCTCTAAATCTGTTGCAACGAAATAATTAACTAAATTTTGAGCAACTTTATCTATATCAAGTCTTTTCGTCAAACATACATCTTGTGATGCTATACCTGCAGGACATAATCCACTATTACAAGCATTACATTTTTCTTTATCATTTCCGACGCACCCTGCAATCTCTAATAAAAGACGTCCTGAAAATACACCATTAGCACCTAAACATATCAACTTAAATGCATCTGCAGCAAAGCTTCCTGTTTGACCTAATCCTCCACCTGCAAAAATTGGGATTTCACCCTGACGACCTTGATGAACAGCAGCAAGGTAACAATCTCTAAGTTTCGATGTAATTGGATGTCCTGTATGGTTAAGTGATATTTCATGTGCAGCACCTGTTCCGGCAGCTAAACCATCTAAAAAGAAACCGCCAACAATATTATAAGGATCTCTTAAAAGATTATTATATACAGAAACACTTGTTGATGATGCTGCAACTTTTATTGCCACAGGAACTTTAAAATTAAATGCAGCATTCATTGATAAAAACATCTTTTGAACACTTTCTTCAATAGAATATAAACCTTGATGGTTTGGTGGACTTAGTAAATCAGCTTTAGGTACACCTCTGATTTCTTGAATATATTTGGCAACTTTATTTGCCATTAACATACCACCATCCCCAGGTTTTGCACCTTGTCCTATTTTGATTAGAATACCTGCTGGATCTTCTACCATATCAGGCATTGCATCAATTATTCTATTCCAGCCGAAATGTCCTGATGCTATCTGGAGAATCATATATTTTACATATTTAGATTTTAATAATTTTGATGGAACTCCACCTTCTCCTGTACACATTCTAATTGGAATTCCCATTACTTCATTAAGATATGCAGTTGCAATAGCCATTGCTTCCCACATTCTCCAAGATACAGCACCAATTGACATATCCCCCATAATCAATGGATAAATCCAACGATTTGGCGGCAATGATTTTGTTTCCTTAACTTCTCCATTTTCAACTTTAAAATCCAATTTATCAGCTGAAAGAACTCTTCCGAATGGTGTTTTAATTTCAAAAGTGTGCCTTACTGCATCAAGAGAAGGATCTGTCATTTGAGAAATTCGACCAATTTTAATTTTATCTAACGTCCGTCCTTCTGTATTAAGATTAGAACGCCCACCTTTCTTTATCGTATCACCTTTTTCTGCTCGATATCTTATAGAAAATTTATCTTCAAGATTTCTTCTAATTTTTATTGCACCATTAGGGCATACTTTTGTACATATTCCACAACCTTTACAATACTCGTTGAATGATACATTTTGTTTAATTACAATAACTTTTTCAAATTTATTCTTTTCTGCTATTGAGCCTACTTTTTTTCGTTGTTCAATTGCAGGTTTAATTGCTTTGAAAGAACAAGATGCAACACATTTTCCACATTGGATACACTTAGCTTCATCTACTTCTACAATCCAAGGCAAATCATTTATATCTAATTCATTTATTTTTATTGCTGCCATCTTTCCACCGATAAATCATTCTTTATAACTATCATTTCTCTTTCTTTTGGATAAATATCAAGTGATATTTTTCTCTTAGGCATTATATCATTAACCCCAGCTACTTCTGAAGTAATTATAACAGTTCCATTATCTTGACCTACAACTACAGGACGTAATTTTTTAGGGTCACATACACACATTAATTCTCCATCAGGATTTACTGCCAATACCGCATTAGGTCCATTCGTTTCTAAATGTTCTAATGAGGCTTTTATTCGAAGTAAAATTTCGCTATCTTTTCGAGATTCTATATCATTATATGGTAATGGGTTTATAACATGCATAAAATACTTCAAAGGCCATTTTAAAATCTTATTTACATAATGCAGAGTATACAAGAAACATTGCGAATCTGATTCAAACCCAACATAACCTTTATAAAGTTCTTGTTGATACAATTTATTCTTTTCATAAAAAGTATTTTCACCATTAACTAAAACTGTATACCCTTCAAGAGTAAATGGATGCGCAGCATATCTTACAATATCATAATTTGTATTTTGTCTACACTGTGCAGTAATAATTTTTGCTTTTGGACTTTCCTTATCATTCCATAGATTAAAATATGTTCCAATATCTTTAGGACTACCTATTTCTTTCAATGTTAATATATCAGGCCAAAATGAATAAATATATCCAGAATTATTTTCTTCTAAAGCTTTTCTTATTTTAAGATTAGTATCAATTAATAATTCTTCTTTTTCCTCTTTTGTCGCATATTTATGACTCTTAGGATATTGTAAAATTTCAAAGACATAATTTTGCATTGGAGATATTTTTAAACCTTTTTGATTTTGAATATCAGGTGTCCACTGCAATACCCTAGAAAAGCCTATATCGTGTAAGATATCTTCTGCAAGTCTTGTTCCCTGAACAGTTGCAGCCATAGAAAGACAAGGTAAATCTTTGTAAGTTTCAAATATTCCACCTAAATCTTGCATAACAAAAGCAAAGCCTGAATCATCATGCCCCTCTTGTTGAGAACGCATTAATTTTAAAGCCATTGATGGATATACATAATCCTTTGATTTAATTGCACCAATTCTACACATACTAGTATTTTATTATTTATGTATTTTTAAAGTCAAGAATTTAAACTTTTTTAAAAAATGGAATATTTAATATAATGAATTTTTATTTTTTGTTATAATTATTATATGAATGAAGATTTAGAAGGGATTGAGAATAATGTGGTTAGAGCCCCGCTTGTAGAAGCAATGGCTACTGCGCTAAAAAATCCAACATATCAATTTCATATACCTGGACACACCAAAGGGAATGGTGTTTATAAACCATTTAAAGATTTGGTTGGAGAAAGATTGCTTGCTTTAGATACAACAGACGAATTTGATAATTTAGGAACTCTTAATCCTCCAACAGGACCTATTAAAGAAGCAGAAGCACTTGCAGCAAAAGCATTTGGTTCTCAAAGAACATTTTTCTTATTGAATGGTTCAACAATTGGAAATCTTGCACTTGCTATGGGAACGACTAAAAGAGGTCAAAAAGTTATTGTAAATAGAAATTGTCATCGTTCAATTTTAACTGGATTAATAATGTCAGGTGCTGAACCAGTATGGGTTTTGCCTGATAAAATAGATGATTGGTCTATTTGGGGTAGAATATCACCTGAAGCAATTGAAAAAGCATTATCTGAAAATGAAGATGTCGCTTGTGTATGGGTAACAAATCCAACTTATGAAGGTGTAGTATCAGATATTGCTGGAATAAGTTCTGTATGTAAAAGATATAATGTACCTCTGTTTGTTGATGAAGCACACGGTTGTTTGTGGAATTTTTCTGATAAACTTCCTATCCCTGCATTAAAACAAGGAGCAGATGCAGTTGTTCATTCCTTACATAAAACAGGTGGAAGTATGAGCCAAACATCAATGCTACATGTTGCAAAAAAAGACTCAAGAATTGATATTGAAGTTTTAGAAAGAACATTAAAATTATTACATACTACAAGTCCATCTTTACTATTATTAACAAGTTTAGATGCAGCAAGAGCTCATTTAGAGTCTGAAGAAGGACAAGAACAAATAGAAAAAGCTATTTCTAACGCAAATTATTTAAAACAAGAAATTGATAAAATGGATAGTGTTCATTATTTAAATTATGAATATACCGATCCAACAAAAGTATTTATTAAAGTTGATGGTTTGTCTGGTACAAGTTTAGAAATGATATTAGAACATGACTATAATATTGAAGTTGAATCAGCATCAGATATTGGGATTTTAATATTATCAAATTTAGGGAATGATTTATCTGATTTTAAATATCTTGTAAGTTGTTTAAAAGAAATTGATAAAACAGATTATACTGAACACCCAATAATTGATAAAAAGAAACATATGCCAATGTTAACACCTCAAATAAAAATGAGATTAAGAGATGCATATTTTGCACCAAAAGAATTAGTAAATAAATATGATGCAGTTGGTAGAATTTCAGCTGAAGTTGTAGCAGAATGTCCTCCGGGAATTGCAATATTATTACCAGGAGAACTTATAACAGAAGAACATTTACCATACTTAAAAACATACAAAGAGTTAGAAGTTATAAAATAAAACAAAAAAGAAGTATTATTAAATAATACTTCTTTTTTAGTTTATATTCAAATATCATTACGAATTATAATAGAATCCGTCTTTTTTCATTCTATCGATACATTCTGAAATTTGTGCTTCTGTACATACGATAGATACTCTAAAGAATCCTTCACCATATTTGCCGTAAGCATGTCCCGGAACAGCAACAATTCCTGACTTTTCCAATAATTCATCAGTAAATTCTTGTGATGATTTATATCTTGGTGGAATTGGCATCCATAAATAGAATGTTGCATTTGGAACATTAAATTCTGGCCAACCTAATTCTTTCATACCTTGAACAAACAAATCTTGTTTCTTTTTAAGATTAACATTAGCTAATCTTGTATACTCATCACCTTCTTTTGAATTCAATATTGCCGCACATGCTGTTTGTAATGGTTTATATAAGCCATTATCAATAGTTGATTTCAATACTGCAAATAAGCCAACAGCTTCTTTATTTCCACAAATCCAGCCTGCTCTCATACCTGTCATAGCATAAGGTTTTGAGAAACTAAAGAATTCTACGGCTACATCTTTTGCCCCCTCAAATTCTAATATACTAAACGGTTTATCAGATTCATCAAAGTATAAATCAGCATAAGCAGCATCTGACATTAATAAAATATTATGTTTCTTCGCAAATTCTACACAGTGTTTATAATAATCTCTTGTTGCTGTTGCTCCTAATGGGTTGTTAGGATAATTGATGATAAACGCCTTAACTTTTTCAGCTTTACCACCTTCTTTTATATAACTATCCCAAACTTCATCTAAATTTGGCATAAAGTTATTTTCTGGTGTCAATGGAATTGGATAAGATTTTCCTCCTGCAATTGTTATCATCTGATCATAAGATGCATAACCAGGATCAGGAACAAAAATAACATCTTTTTCTTCAACATCTGTTGTTGGATTACAAAGAATTCTAATTAAGTTTGCTAAACCTTCTTTTGAACCAATCAAAGAACAAATTTCTGATGCTGGATCTAATTCAACATTAAATCTAGTTTTCATTCTTTTGGCAACTGCATCTAAGAAATACTTTTCACCTTTTGGTGTTGAATAAGTATGAACACCATCTTTATCTAATTCTTCTTTTAATACATCAAACATATACTTTGGAGGGTTTTCCGTTGGTGCGCCCATTGATAAGAAAATCGGACTTCTACCTTTTTTATCCAATTCTGGCTTTAATTGATTAGCTTTTGCCTTGATTTGGAACATAATGTAAGTTGTAATTGATTTTACATAATCATTAAATAATTCGCGCATATAACGACTTCCCCTCTTTAAGTGTGACAATTACACATAATAATACAACCATAAAATTTTTGCAAGAAAAAAAAAACAAAAGCTCTCTCTAATATATCACTATCACATTAATTAGTTTTTTCTTGTTTTTTACCAATCTCGCATCCTGCAACCATCAAAGCTAATGGAATAAATCTAGATGCTGATTTGGTTAAGATATTATCTTTTACTATATATTGAGATGTCATACAAATATCATCTAAATGTGCTGACATATCGGTCAATTCTACAGGTCTATTATCTTTTTTATGGAATATCAACTGATTTAATTTATTTGAGATTCTGTTACCCGCAACAATACCAACCCCCAAACCAACAATCGGAGCAATAGCTTTTAAGAAATTACCGCCTTTAAGCATTTTATTTGCGAAAATATCTCCTAATTTTGACATATAGTGAACAGTTGCTATTGGCATAGCTATATTAGTATATTGAACTAATGCCTCTCTTAATTTGGCTTGACGATTATTTTTGTTTTTATCAAACAACACACCACCAAATAAACCACCTAAGCAAGAACCGGCACCAACAACTAATACATTCTTTACATTATAATCAATTTTACCTAAAAAACTATCCTTAAAAGGAGTCGAAACCATTTTTGAAATCTTTAAAGAATAAGGGTTTTTGGATGTTTTTGCAAGTATTGCTAAACTACCTAAAACTCCAGCAGCAGTTGTCAATTGAATTCCTAACTTTTGATTTTTACTCAATTTTACTTTAGGTTCGACATTTTGTGATTGTGATGTTTTTATAAAATATTTACTATTATTGTTTAAACTAATTACCATGATAATACCTAATTAAATAAAACTTCTAAATATTTTTTTTGCTATTTGTATGATAAAATTAAGAAAAAAGGAGAGGAAAGATGAAATTTCAAGAAATAAAAGAAGATGTTTTATACTGTGGACTTAATGATGAAAATAGAGCAATATTTGATGAACTTATCCCACTAGAGCATGGAACAAGTTATAATTCTTACATTATAAAAGGTTCTGAAAAAGTTGCATTAATTGATACAATGTATCCGCCTAAAACTGAAGAATATTTAAAAAATCTAGAAGAAAATGGTATTACAAAAATTGATTACATCATTGAAAATCACGGAGAACAAGATCACTCTGGTTCAATACCTGCTTTATTAGAAAAATTTCCTGAAGCTATTGTTGTTACAAATTCAAAATGTGCAGAAAACCTTCATGAAATGTTATTTGTTCCAAGAAGTAAAATGAAAATTGTGAACGATGGAGAAAAATTATCTCTTGGGAATAAAACACTTCAATTTATTTTTGCACCAAATGTTCACTGGCCAGATACAATGTTTACACATGATATCGAAGATAACATTTTATTCACTTGTGACTTCTTAGGTGCTCACTACATATTTGAAGATGTATTTGCTAAACCTTGTGAAGAATTAACACATAGCGCTAAAAGATATTATGCAGAAATTATGATGCCATTTAGAATGCTTTGCAAAAAATACACAAACTTAGTAAAAGAATTAAATCCTAGTATTGTTTGTCCTAGTCACGGACCTATATACAACAACCCTTCTGATATTTTGGATTTATATGAAGATTGGACAAAAGATGAGGGTAAAAACCTAGTTCTTCTTCCTTACGTGTCAATGTATGGATCTACAAAAGAAATGATTGACTACATCGAAGCAGAACTTAATAAAAAAGGTATCGAAACTCTTAAATATGATATCATTAGAGGTGATTTAGGAGACTTAGCAATGGGACTTGTTGATGCAACATCTATGGTTCTTGGAACATCTATGGTGCTTGCTGGTCCTCACCCTGCATCTGTTAACATTGCTTATCTTGCAGGATTACTTAGACCTAAATTAAAAATAGCATCTTTCGTTGGTTCATACGGTTGGGCTGGGAAATTATTTGAACCTTTAGCTGAATGCGTATCGAAACTTAAACTTGATGTTATTGAACCTATTCAAGTTAAAGGTAGAATTACTGAAGAGGATTATAAAAAATTAGATAATTTAGTTAATTCTATTTATGAAAAACATAAAAATCTTGGATTAGTTTAAATATAATAAGAAACTAATTCACAAAATTTCATTCCCCAAGCCGGGAATAAACCAATAAGAATAGTAATTAAAGTGCAGACATATAAAACATAAGTGTTTGCACTTTTTTTGATAAAACAAGTATCTTTAAAATATTTATCTTCAAATCCTCTTTTTACTATATTCATATAAATAACAACAGAAGAAATCATTAAGAAAAACATTATCAATAACAATGGGATTGATATTATTCCTGAATTTAGAACACCTGATATAAGATATAATTTTCCAACAAAACCTGATGTTATAGGAAAGCCCATTAAACCAACAATACATGCAATAAAACAAAGTGAAAATATTGGATTTTTATAAAAATATCCTCTTATATCAATACAATTATTTGTAAATCCAGAATGTTCAAGAACTAGAATCCCTGCAAAAGCACCTATATTCATAAATACATAGCAACACCAATAAAACATTAGGGCAGATAAAGAAATTTTCGTGTAAAGTGCTAGAACCATTAACATATAAGAAACATTTATATAAGAACTTGATGCCATAATCTCTTTTAAATTCTTAGATTTTAGACCATACAAAACTCCAAATCCTCCTGTAATACAAGCAAGAAATATTATAAACAATGAGAACTCAAAAGATATAATAGAAGGTAATATCTTGATTAACACAGTAAATATTGCAAGTTTTGGAATAACAGAAATATAAGTTACCAGTTTAGTATTAATATTTTTATAAATATCTATTACCCAATTTCCAAAAGGGAATACTCCTAATTTAAAGAATAAACCTATTGATATAAAAATATAAGGAACTATTGATGATGAAAAAGTATAATTGTGATTATATGTAAAATATTCTCTTATATTATAAAACTCTAAACTACCTGTTAACCCATATATAAAACTAACTCCTAAAAGTAAAAAAGCTGATGATAATACTGACATAACCATATATTTAAATGTTTCAGCAACAGTTATTTTCTTTCTATCAATAGAGATTAAAAAATACAGACATAGACTAAATAACTCTATGTTAAAAAATAAGCTTAAGTAATCATTAGAATTTACTATCATCATTAAGAAAAATACAGATGATAAATATAAAATATTAAAGGTAAATAATCTTTTTATAACTGATTTACAAGAAGTTAAATTCAATACAATTATAGATGAAATTAATATCAAAACCTTAAAAAATGTTATATACAATTCTGTTGGATAAATAAAGGAATTTATTAAACAAATTACAGATATAAACATTCCTGATAAAGAAACAATATTAGCAATTCTTCGTTTTGAAAATAATGAAAGAATAAATTGTATAAACATTGTAACTATTAAAACTATTTCTGGAACAAATTTTATAACATTATCAAAATTAAACATATAAACCTCTTACGCATTTAGAAAATTGATTATTATATAAGGACACACCCCTAAAAGCAGAATCAAAAAGAATATTCCACCTAGAACTACAAATTCATGAACTGCAATATCTTGTACATGTATATATTTATCAGGCAAATTCGCATAAAATACTTCATGAATTAACCTTAAAATATACAATGCAGATAACATAATTATTACAATTGCAACAAACGCAAAAAACTTTAGAATCCAAATTTGAGAAATTACTGCACCGTAAATTGACAAAAATTCGCCAACAAAACCTGACAAGAAAGGAATTCCAACTCCTGCCAAGCCAATCATAGAAGTAAATCCAAACAAACGAGGACAGACATTTGCAACCCCTGATAGTCTTTTGATATTTCTTGTTCTGAATTTTAACTTAATAATACCAACTACAAAAAATAAACCTGCTGCAACTAATGCATGCGATATCATATGAAAAACAGCACCTTTATATCCAACTGAATTCATTGAAACAAGGCCTAAAATTACAAGCCCCATTTGAGAAATACTAGAATAAGCAACAATTCTCTTAATGTCTTGTTGATAATATGCTAAAGCTGCACCATATATTATATTTATTAATGCAATTCCACCCAATATTGGAGTTAATGTCATAAAACCCAAAGGCAAAAGTGCATAATTAAATCTAATCAAACCATATACACCAAGTTTTAATAAAATAGCTGCCAAAACCATACTCACAGGAGTTGTCGAATTTGTATGGGCATCAGCTAGCCACCTATGTAAAGGAACTAAAGGAATTTTTACACCGAATCCTATAAGGAAAGATATACTCATAACTAATTGTAGAATATATGGAACATTATTCACACCAATCCTACTTATATCAGAAGTCAAATCACCACTTAATGAAAAATTAGTATAATATAACAATAGAATTCCTAGCAGAATAAATAAGCTTCCACCAAATGTATACAAAACAAATTTCAATGCTGCTTTTTTAGATTTTTTATCTCCCCAAAGACTTATCAATAAATACATAGGGATTAATTCTAATTCCCACAATACAAAAAACACAAACATATCAATAGATGAGAATATTCCAACCAAGATACTTTCAAGACAAAGTATTAATGTATAAAAAGTTCTATGATGTTTATTTATAAATAATTTAGATCCCAATATTGAAAACATAAATATTGTACTTGTTAAAATTATCATTAAAATTGATAAGCTATCAACTCCAAAACTAACATTAATACCTAGTTGATGTAAGAAATCATTATTCAAAAAAGGAATTGATGATACATATTCAGGATTAAATTGTAAAGCATCAATATCGTTAATATAAAATACATACAATAATAAAGAATACAAAGTATAAACAACAGAAAACCCCGAAACAAATCTTCTGATTAATATATAATTTCTATTAATCATAGGAAGATTAATCAGAATTGCAACAATTAACGGCAAAAACATTAATACAGGAATTGAAATAAAAGACTCCATAATTTATACTCCAAATATATTTAAAATCATTGAATACACACCAATAAAAATACCCATTACAAATAATAAACACCACACCCCATAACAAATATAAGATTGGAAATTATTTACTTGTAATTGATGAACGACCTTAGATAAAGTTAGCATTACCCCCCTAACTAAATACTCTATGCCACCTAAAACATAAGTATCAAAAACTGAAATTAATTTAGTAAAAAATTTATATAAATAAATTTCTCCCCAATAATAAATTTTATTTATGTAAAACCCATTAACAATTATGTGATACAAGGTTGAATTTAACTTAAAATTATTTCTAAAATTATATAAATAATAAGCTACAACTCCCATAAAAAGATTTAATAAATATAAAACAGAAAAATGTCCATTTGGAATTATAAAGCTTGATAATATAATTGCCAAACTCATAAAAATTAATGTTCCGTAAGCTATATTATATTTTGGATTATTATAATTTTCTAAATCAGAGCATTCATAACCTGCCTTATTTTCAAAGACAAGAAAATACAATCTAAATATATACAATGAGGTTAAAGCAGCAATAATTGCAAATAAAATATTTAGATAAAATGTATTATCAAAAACATTTGCCAGTAAAGATTTTGCATTAAAACCTGAGAAACCTAACCCAGATAGAGCTAAAGCACCAACGAGAAAACTTAAAGCAACAATTGGTGAGCATTCTCTAAATTTTCCCATAAACAAAATATTCTTACTTTTTACAATCTTTATAACAACACCTGCGCACATGAATAATAATGCTTTTATAAATGCATGTGATACAAGGTATACAATTGATGCAATAGGATTATAAAGAGCAAGTGCAGCAATTACAAGACCAAGTTGAGAAGATGTTGAATAAGCAAGAACCTTTTTAATATTTGTTTGTAATAATGCCGAAAATGATGTTAAAAGAGCTGTTACGCTACCTAAAACTATCATTATTTTTAAAGATAATATATCAGATGCAACAAGTGGGAATATTCGCATTAATAAGAAAATACCTGTCATCACCAAAGTCGAAGAATGAATTAATGCACTAACAGGAGTTGGCGCACTCATAGCATTTATTAACCAAGAATTTATTGGAAATTGCGCAGATTTTACAATTGCCGCAAAAACAAATAATAAGGAGACAAAAGAATAAATTTCTGGTGTTGTTGATGCGTAAAAAGAAGATACTATCAAATTAAGATTGGCAAATGGCAGAGATACTAAAGACATATCATTTAATAAATCTGTAACGTTCATAGAAACAATTACAAATCCTAAAAATAACAACACATCACCTATTGCATTAATTAAAAATACACGCTTTGCATCAATAGACACTTTTGCTTTGTTATACCAAAATCCGATTAATAAATAGCTAACAGCACCTATTAGTTCCCAAAATATTAACATTTGGAATAAATTTGGACTAAATATATAACCTAAAATCGTACTATTAAAAATATTCATTAATGAATAAAATCGTGCAAAGCTTTTTTCTTTATCCATATAAAAAGCTGAATAAATATAAATTACAAAAGTAATAATTGAAACAGCTAACCCAATCAATGAATTTAGCATATCAACATAAACACCAACTGTAAAATTTAACTCTCTTATCGATAAAAAATTATAACTAACTTCAACAGGAGAATTATTATAAGTATAAAATAGCGCATACCCACAATATATTGCAGAAATTAATGTAGATAAAATTGACATTAATACAGTATTTCTCTTAGAAAATCCTATTCCTAAGAACCTAGCGCCCATTATTAAAATTGATACCCATATAGGGACAAGAATAAACCAAGAAAAATCCTCTAACATTTATTTGTTTCCTTATATTTAGAATAAATTTTATTTACATCAATCGTCCCAAATTTTTGGTGAAGGACATTTGTAAAATATAGACCAACGGCTAAAACTAAAGCAGATATCGCAGTTGAAAATATAACAACCGTATAACCTAAATAGCTATTATTTGAAATATAACTTGAAAAAGATACAAAGATTAAATTTATAGCATTAAACATAAATTCAATAGATAAAAGTATTTTTATAAGATTTCTAGAAAAAACAACTCCTAATAAACCTACAAAAAATAGTAATATTGCATCAATTTGATAATAATATGTAGTTATACAATTTAATATATTATGACTCATGATTAGATAGTCCTATAACTGTAATAATTAACCCAAGCCCAAACTCTAATAATAAAATTGGATATCGTTCTAAAATATTTTGAGCAAAAGAATCTAAATCAGAATACGGATTCACAAATACGAAACAAGCCTTAACAATTTCAAACACATCTTTATTTAGCGAGAAAAATTCCCCAATTAATATTACTAATATCGCAATCCCAATTATCTTCCAAAACGAATTCAGCATTATAATTCGTTTCTCAGAATTTTGCTTTATCAACATTATAGAAACTGCAACTAATACAGGAATGGTGACAACATAAATTAAAAATTGAACGATTGAATTATATTTTGCACCCAATAACAAGAACAATCCTGCAATCATTAAAAATACGACCATTGCCCACAAAAGGGTATAAATCATTTTCTTTGATAAAAGACTAAATATAGAAGAAATACACATTAAGACTGAAAATAATATAAAAAAGAATGAATTAATTGACATATCAAACTTTATACCCCTTTATAATAAATATCTGTTAATAAATCCGATTTCCTTGTCTTTGCAAGTTCATAATCTCCAGACATTTTCATTGAATGAGTTGGACAATAAAACATACAGTTCCCACAAAAAATACATTTTGAATAATCAATAACATATTTATTTAGATAATTGTTGTCATTTTTTTCTATTATTATTGCATCAGACGAACAAACCCTTTTACACAAACCGCAACCTCGACACCCTTCCAAAACATGCCGACCTCTAAAATATGGACTTAAAAATGGATGAACCTCTGGATACTCCATAGTTACAGGGTGGCGAAATAAATGTTTTAGAACAGCAAAATGACCTTTTAGAATTGCTTTTATTGAAAGATATATTTTTTTTACCATAAAGCCCTCATCATAATTACCATAATCAAGTTAAATATTGATATCGGAATAATATATTTCCAAAACATATTTAATGTACTAACCTGAGTTAATCTTGGTAAAGTTGCCCTTATCCAAATAATCACAAAGACAATTATCAATGTTTTAATAAACAACCAAATTGTTTGTTCAAAATATATAAAATAAGAGCAGAACTCACAATTCCCCATAAAGGCATTAGCCAAGTACACACCAAATGGAGGTAAGTATCCACCAAAGAATAAAATAGCAACCAACATCGACATAACGAATAATTCTGCATATTCTCCTAAAAAAAACATTGCAAATCTCATGCCTGAATATTCGGTATGATACCCACAAATAATCTCACTTTCTGCCTCTGATAAATCAAAAGGACAACGATTTAATTTTGCAAGAGTTGCAATAAAAAATATCAGAAATCCTAAAATATTAGAAAAAATCATCCAAGTTTTAGATTGAAAAAGAACTATTTTATCTAAATCCATAGTTCCTGAAACAAAAATTACAGACATTACAGAAAGCATAAGCACAATTGAATAGCTACAAGTTAGACCTAAACTTCTATATGAACCAATCAAAGAATATTTATTATTACTTGAATAACCTGCCAGAAAATGAAAAATCATAGGAAGAGATGCTATTGCAAGATACAATAAAACTCCAACAGATGAATTTATTAAGTGAAATTCTGAATTATATGGAATCAGACACCATAATAATATTACAGATGCAAAAGCCATAATTGGAGCAATAGTAAATATAAATTTATCACTTGATAATAACTCAATATTTTCCTTACATAAAAGTTTTATTGCATCAGCTGTTGTTTGTAAGATGCCCCAAAGTCCGACTCTATTAGGACCTTTTCTTTGTGTAAAATAACCTAACAGTTTTCTCTCAGCCAAGACTAAAAATAATACAGTTAAAACAAGTAAAGAAATTATAACCCCAAATCCAATTACAGACACTAAAATAACTGCCCATATATCAGGTAGCCATTTAATTTCAAACAGAGAACATAATAAATAATTCATTATCTATCAACCTCCGGTAAAACAACATCTAAAGATCCATATATAGCCATAACATCTGATAAGCATACGCCTTTTAAAATATCTTTTAAAATCTGAGTAGAATAGTAAGAACCAGTTCTCCACTTCACACGATATGGTGTATCTTCACCTACAGATTTTAAATAACACATCGTCAAACCTCGAGGAGATTCAACAAAAGAATATATTTCACCCTCATGCTGTTTTTGTTTATAGTAAGAATTATTCAACTGAACATTACTAAGATTAATATTTTGTAGAAGATCAATACATTGTTTAATAATATAAACAGATTCTCTCATCTCATAAATTCTAACAATATATCTACTATAACAATCTCCCTCGGATGACAAAATAATATCAAATTCAAAATCATCATATATCGGCATAATTGAACGATAATCTTGTAAAATTCCACTTGCTCTTAAATTAGGTCCGGTTAGTCCCCAATCTAGAGCTTTTTGTTTCGATATTATTCCTATATCTTTTGTCCTCGAAAGAAAAATAGGATTTTCGGTAATAATATCTTCGTATTCATCAATTTTGTTATAAATATTATCAACAATCCTTAAAACTTCATCCAAATAAATATCACAATGCCTTACCCCACCGAAAACGAAGAAATTATACATTAACCTTTGCCCTGTAACCTTTTCAAAATAAGTTACGATATCTTCTCGTTCCCTAAACGTATAAAACATAGGAGATATTGCTCCTAAATCCAATAAATAAGTTCCCAACCACAATAAGTGAGAAGCCAATCTATTTAGCTCCATAAACATTACTCTTACATAATTTGCATACTCAGGAACTTGAATATGATTTAACGTTTCATATGCATTACAAAACGCATACGAATAAAAGAACCCACTTAGATAATCAACTCTATCAACCATAGGTAAATATTGAATATAGCTTTTAGATTCTGCCATTTTTTCTAAACTACGATGCAAATATCCAACCTCTGGTTCAACAGATGAAATAATTTCACCATCAAGTTCTAATATCAAACGTAAAACCCCATGAGTTGAGGGATGTTGAGGTCCAAGATTTAAAAGCATTTTATCCATTCCAACTCAACCTCTTATCTTTTAGTTCATAATTCTTTCTTAATGGATGTCCTATCCAACTTTGGGGCATTAATAACCTTTTTAAATTATTATTCCCGATAAAATTAACTCCGAATAAATCATATATTTCACATTCATCAAAATAAGCACTAGGATATAAATTAATAACAGATTTTGCATCTGTTTGAACCTTTATTGACAAATTAATCCGCTCATTCATATAAGTCGATATAACAGGATAGATTAACTCTACAGAATCCATATAATCCACAGCTATTATACTCAAAAGCATATCAAAGGATAGTTCTGGAGTAATTTTTAAATATTCTAAAATTGGACATAAGTCATCTACTTCTACTTCAATTTTTTCAGAAGTTAATTTAACATTTGGAAACTTATCTTTAATCATTTCAAATATGTTCATTACTTTCCTCTTCTAACACTAAAATTTCATCTCGCTCTTCAAAGTGAATTTTATGCCCATCCATAAATTCCTTTCTTGTAAGTATTGATTCTTTTTTTATTTTTTTTTGAAGTTTTAAAACCGCATCAAAAAGAGCATCAGGTCTTGGAGGACACATTGGAAGATATATATCTACAGGCAAAAATTTATCTATACCTTTTACAACTGAATAACAATCTCTAGACGAAAACATTCCACCTCCACAAGTGCAAGCCCCCATTGCAATAACATATTTGGGTTCAGGCATTTGTTGATACAACCTCAACAATAAAGGAGCCATTTTATGAGTAATTGTACCTGCACAAATTAACAAATCAGCTTGACGTGGAGATGGGCGAAAAACTTCAGAACCAAATCTTGCAATATCAAAATTGGAAGCTGATGCACACATCATTTCTATACCACAACAAGAAGTTGCAAAAGTTAATGGCCAAATTGAATTGGCTCGTCCCCAATTTAATACTGCATCAATAGTTGTTAAAAAATAATTCATTATTTCCCTCCAATAAATTTTCTCTTTACAGAATAAAAAACAACAATTAATAACATGGATAGAAATAAGAATAATGTAATAAGTTCAAAATAATTATATTCCCCTGAATAAACACAAAGAGGGTAAATAAAGATTAATGCAGATTCAAATATCAAAAATAAGATTAAGTAATTAAAATATCTGATATTAAAACAAATTTTAGCAGATGTCTCAGGTGCAAGCCCACATTCATAAGTAGAAGATTTAACTTTATCACTTGATTTATAAGAAAAAATATACCCCATTAAAATCATTGCAATAGCAGTAAGTAATGAAAAAATTACAAAACAAAATATAAAAATAAGATTTATCATATTAATCCCCTACATAAAATTATCAAAATTTGTTATAATTAATTTGATGAACAAAATAAAAAAATACATATTCTTTATTCTATTTATCGCAACTTCGAACATGTGTTTTGCAACAAATTTTGCAAGCATAGAATACGAAGTACCTATTGATTACTCTAAAATTGATAAAAAAGCATTGGCTGATCAGGCTAATCTGTTTTTTAACCACTTTGAACAAATTACAGATACCGAGTACAGAAAAAAATATATCCAAGCACTTCTAAACAGATATGCTGTACTATCTAAAATGGATCCTAGTGACCCTTTTAATTTTACAAGATTAGGAATCTTATATGATGAAATGGAACTAGATTCATTAGCAAAATCCAATTTTAATAAAGCAACCAATTTAGTTCCTAATTACCCTTATGCAAGTTATTCATTCGGTAATTATTACTATAAACGAGGTTTTATAAGAAAAGCACTTGCTCAATATAAACTAGCCTCAGGAATACCATATCCATATAGCTATGATAGATTCATGAAAATGGGTTCAATCTACGAAAAACTTGGGAATTATAAACAAGCTCTTGTAGAATATAAAGCAGCATATCAAGAACAAAACGGACTTGAACTTTATAATAAAATCCTACTATTAGAGGACTTAAACTCAAAAAATATATTGTATCATTAGAGAGTTATAAGATAGCTTAGGGGATGTGATGAAAAAATTAGTTTTATTATTAACAATTTTAAACCTATTTTTATTCAGCTTAGCAGCAAATGCTCAAAGTGCATTTACACCTTATACCCTAAAGTCAAACGAAGTATTGATGAATAAAGATAGCTATCAAATAGATTTATTAGACCCAACAACAGCAACAAACAAACGAAACAGTCATTTCCCTGGTTTTAGGGGAGCAAACCAAATGGCTGTTTATACAAAAAAGTTTGGAATAAGAACCAATACTAATGAATTTGGCACAGAAGCTATTGTTGTAGGTAATATCGTGACAGAAATTAGTGGGGCAGATTCTTTAATTCCAGAAAATGGACTTGTTATAAGCGGGCATGGTAGAGCCAAAGCTTGGATGAATAAAAATATAACCGTAGGTACAAAAATTTATGTTGATAAAAACACCAAAACAATTACAGCATATACAACATCAGATAGTTATATCTATAGTGCCCAAAGCCAAATTAAAGAAGTTAAATACATAGTAAATAAGTATATTCAATCACATTCAGGCTACAATGCAGATAGAACACAACAATATATTCAAGAAGCTGAAAAATATATTGATAAAGCAATGAAAAGTAGATTATATGTAAAAAGATACTCAGAACTTGCAATTGATTCAGCAAATAAAGCATTAGCATCAGCTATTCCATATAAAAAAGGAGAGCTCAGAGGTGTATGGATAAGACCATCATTTAAAACTCAAGAAGAGATCTGTAAAGTATTAGATACTCTTGCTCAAACAGGTATTAATACAATATTTATAGAAACTTATTATCATGGGATGACAATATTCCCTAGTACAACAATGGAGTCAAGAGGTTTTCATAAAGTATATCCAGGATATGAAAACTTTGATGCTTTAGATTTTTGGATTCACGAAGCGCACAAAAGAAATATTAAAGTTTATATTTGGTTCCAAACATTCTATATTGGCGCAGGAAACCCTGCTAACAACCCTAAAAATATAGTATCAATTAATCCATCTTGGGCCAATGTTACAAAAAGAGACTATAATCTTAATAAACCTACTCCATCAATTGCAGAACATAATGGATATTTCCTAGACCCTGCAAACCCTGAAGTACAAACATTCTTATTGGAATTATTATGTGAAATTATACAAAAATATAAACCAGATGGAATTAACCTAGACTATATAAGATACCCACAAGCTATTGATCCAAAGTATTCAGGTAGTGACATGTCAAGTTGGGGTTATACAAATTTTGCAAGAAAAGAATACAAATCAATATATGGAATTGACCCTGTTGAACTCACTCAATTTGAACCGCTTTGGGAATCTTGGTGTGAATATAGAAGAGGAAAAGTTACAGATTTTGTAAGAAGAACTTCTAGAATATGTCGTTCTAATAATATTGACCTAACAGCTGTAATATTTCCTAATAGACAAGCAGCTTTAGATATGAAACAACAAGATTGGAAACGTTGGTCTATAAACAATTATGTTGATGGATTTACGCCAATATTCCTTACTTGTGATCCTGTAACAGCATCAGGTTTAATGAAAGAAATCTTAAATAACAAAGCACCACAGACTAAGCTTTATGCAGGTTTATTTGTCACCTTTATGAATGGTGCAGAATCTGACTTGATTAAACAAATAAATGAACTTAGAAGTTTATCTCTTGATGGGTTTAGTATATTTGATTATGCTCACTTTGGAGAAAAATATATACAACCACTAATGATGAGTATATGTAGTACCCCAAAGCAACCTGAAACAAAAACTAAACCCAGGAATAACAGATTAACAAATAAACAAATAAAAGAACAAGAGAAAAAAGCTAAAAAGGCAAAAAAATATGAACGAAGAAAATTCAGATAACACATCATCAAAAAGAAAATTTTTAGGGATTATTTTTACTTGCTGTAATGTTTATGGCCGTTTATATAAAAATAAAGCAGGAACAGCTTATGTTGGACGATGTCCTAGATGTATGCGACCAATAAGAGTCCCAATAAATCCAGATAGTAGTAATGGAACAAGTAGGAGGTTTTTCCGTGCAGATTAATAATTTAAGACAAGAAAATGAATTAATTGACATATTTTGTAGTTTAGCAGAAATTCCATCACCTTCATTACATGAAGAAAAAGTTATTGAATGGATTCAGAATTTTTGTAAAGAAAATAATATAAACTGCCAACTTGATGAATACAAAAATGTTTATATAAAAATTGAACCAACAGATAATACTAAAGAATTTATTATGTTATCATCACATATGGATGTCGTAGGAGATAATTCTCCTGTTGAAATTGAATTAGATGGCGATTTTATAAAAGCAAATGGAAGAACACTAGGATCTGATGATAAAGTTGGTGTTGCATCAGCTCTTCTTCTTGCTAAAGAACTTGTTAATTCCGATATAAAACATGGAGGTTTAGAAATAACATTTACAAGAGATGAAGAAACCAATATGTCAGGGATTGAACATGTTCAATTTAATAAAATAGAATCAAAATACGTTTTAGTATGTGATGCTGATAAACTTGCTCAATTACAAGTATCAGGAGCAAGTTACACTAACGCAAAAGTATCCGTAAAAGCATTTATGGGTGGGCATTCAGGAAACGATATTGGAGATACAAATAGAGTTAATGCAGCAAAATTAATTGCGGAACTTGTTAACGACCTACCTCAAGGTGTTTATTACAAAGATGAAACAGGTGTGATTACCTCTTGTAATGTTGGGGCAATAATTGCTGGAGGAATTCAAAATGCAGTAAGTACATTAGTTTCAGAAGGAGTTAAATCTTCAGATTATATTACAGAAATTAATGAGCGATCTTCAACCAATATAATAAACACAGATGCTAAAGCAACTTATTCAATTAGAAGTGCAAGTGTTGAAAAAGAAAACGAACTTAAAGAATTAATGAAATCTATTGTTAATAAATTCAATGAAAAATACAAAGATTTAGCTCAAGCAGAAATAAAATTTGAAATCCATCTTCCTCCATTTGAAAAAGTTGAAGATGATAGAATTGAAAAAGTTCACACATCTGCTTGCGACAAACTTGGAATAAAAAATGAAATATCATCATTCCATGCAGGAGCAGAAACACATATTTATGCACATCAGAAAAATAAAAATGGAGAAAAATTTAGACCATTCTTATTAGGACTTGCAGATATTTATAATATGCATTCAGCAAAAGAAAAAGTCGATTATAAATCATTTATAAAAGGCTATGACATAATAAAAAATGTATTCATTGAGTTTAATAAATAAAAAATAGGGTTTAAACCCTATTTTTTTTATTTATATAATTGCTCCGTGACTCGCATCTTGAACACATTTTGCATATTTTGCAAGATAACCTTTTTTAACTTTAATTTCAAATGGTTTTAAATTTTTACGTCTTTGTTCTAAAACATCATCTGATACAATAACATTTAAAGTTCTATTAGGAATATCAATAATAATCTTATCACCATTCTCAATAAGGGCAATATTACCACCATTTGCTGCTTCAGGACAAATATGACCTACACATATTCCACGAGTACCACCTGAGAATCTGCCATCAGTAATTAATGCAGCTTTTGTCCCTAATCCTTTCCCAACAAGTAATGATGTTGGAGCAAGCATTTCACGCATGCCAGGAGAGCCCTTAGGACCTTCATAGCGAATTACAATAACATCACCTTCTTTTATCTCGTCATTTTCTAATGCTGCCATAGAGTCTTCCTCTGAATCAAATACCTTAGCAACACCTTCAAAATAATAACAAGATTCATCAACACCTGATATTTTTATAACGGCTCCATCTGGAGCAATATTCCCATGTAAAACACCAAGCCCTGGTTGAGTAGTTATAGGCTCTTTAGGGGAATGTATCAGATTTGAATCATACCACACATCTTTTACTATATCTTTTATTCTTTGACCTGTAACCCCAATTGTATTGTTAAATTCAGGTAAGGTTTCAGATAATACCCTTAAAAGTCCTGAAATCCCTCCTGCATTATGAAAATCTACCATATTCGGTAAAGCAGTCGGATCAAGTTTTACAATTTGTTTAATTTTTGATGTTAAACTTTCAAAATCTGACAATTTTAAATCAATACCACCAGCATGTGCTACAGCCAATAGATGTAAGAAAGAATTTGTTGAACCTCCTAATGCATAATCACAAAGGATAGCATTCTTTAAAGAATCCATTGTTATAATATCTAGGGGGCATAAATTTTCTTTAACAAGTTCAACTGCCCTATACCCACTATCAAATGCAATCCTTTTTTTCTTTGCAGAAACAGCAGATGCAGTTGCACATTCAGGCAAACTCATTCCCAAAACTTCTGTTAAACAAGCCATAGTATTAGCAGTATATAACCCCTGACAAGAACCAACTGTCGGACAAGCTTCCTCTTCTAAATTTTGAAGTTCTTCTTCTGTTATTTCACCATTACGATATTTACCAACAGCTTCAAAAGTACTTTTTATAAAACTTGTTTTTTCACATTGACACTCACCTGCCAACATTGGACCTGCTGTGACGATAATTGTTGGAATGTTCAATCTTACAGCTGCAATCAACATTGCAGGAGTAATCTTATCACAATTAGATAAAAGCACTAAACCATCAAGTTGATGAGCTTCTGCAACTGTTTCTACACAATCAGCAATCAAATCTCTTGAAGGTAAAGAATATCTCATTCCCTTATGTCCCATAGCAAGACCATCACAAACAGCTGGTGTCCCAAAAATAAATGCTTGCCCTCCTGCAGACTGAATACCTTTTTCTATTTGACGTTCCAAATCTCTCATACCAACATGACCTGGAACAATATCTGAAAATGAACTTGCTATTCCGATAAATGGTTTATTAATATTCTTTTTACTAACACCTGTTGAATATAAAAGAGCTCTATGAGGAGCTCTTGAAATACCTTTTTTTATAGTATCACTTCGCATAAGTAAAATCACCTTTTCTAACTGATACAATATTATAATTATCATCCCACTCTATTTCACCATCTAATGAAATATTATGATAATCATAAACATTATTTATAAGCTGAACAGTAAACAAATCCTTTTGAGCAAGTCGCTTAACTACTTTATCTAATAAAGTTGTACTTCCTGCAATAGTTCCATCAGAAGATGTTGCCTTCACTCCATCATAATATATTTTTTCATCTGCAAAAATTGCTGCCTTCTTACCACTATCAGTAATCGGCAAAGCATCACTTACCAATATAATCCTATTTACAGGTTTTGCTTTAAAAACTAATTTTATAACCTCATCGCTCAAATGAACACCATCTGCAATAATTTCTGTATAAATATTATCATTAATCAATGCTGCAAGGGCAGTTGAATAGCCACGATGTGATATTCCTTTCATTGCATTAAATAAATGAGTAACACCATCACAGCCATCTATATTGCCACCCAAACAATGCCCTGCTTGAATTTTAACATTTTTACTTTTTAAATAATCCATTAAACCTTCATCTAATTCAGGTGCAAGTGTTATTATTTTTATGAAATCGTCTTCAATTTCTTGATATTTTTCTGCAGTCAATGGCTGAAAATGTTCATAATTATGGATACCTTTTTTCTCTACATTTATAAATATACCTTCTAAATGTATTCCTAAGATATCAGCACAATCATCTCTTTTTTGTTGAGATGCTTCCTTTATAACTTCAACTTGACGTTTAATATTATCAAAAGAATCAGTAACAAGTGTTGGAAAATATCCACCAATACCATGTTTTAGAAGTTCTTTTGAAGCAAATAGCATTTCACTAACATTAGCTTTATTAAAATCAATACCAAATGCACCATGAATATGTTGTTCAACAATTAATCGTGTTTTCATAGAAATATTTATACCCCAAACACTTTTCTTGCTTCTTCTCTATCATCAAAATGAATAGTCTTATCAGCAAGGATTTGATAATCTTCATGACCTTTTCCTGCAATTACAACTACATCATTTTCTTTAGCAATATCTTTTATTAATGCAATTGCCTTTCCTCTATCAGCTTCAACAGTAATATTATTAACAGATTTAAATCCTGCAAGAATATCTGTAATAATTTGTTGCGGATCTTCACTTCGAGGATTATCTGATGTTACTATAACTTTATCAGCAATCTTTTCAGCAATAGCACCCATCTTTGGTCGTTTTGTAGCATCTCTATCACCACCACAACCAAATACACAAATTAAATTGCTATCCTCTGGAGTAATTTCTCTTGCTGCGTTCAAAACATTTTCCAAACCATCAGGTGTATGAGCATAATCAACAATTACAAGTGGATGGTGAACAACAACTTCAAAACGTCCTGCAACACCTTTAACAGGCTCTAATGCTTTTATTGCGTTATCAATACTTAACCCCATTGCATACGCAACTGTTAATGCTGCTAGAACATTATAAACACTAAACATACCATTCATAGATAAATTAACTTGATAAGTTTTTTCTGGAGTTACACACTCAAAAGAAACACCCTTAGGAGAAAAGCTTATATTTTTTGCAGATAATGTTGCTTCATTTTTAATCCCATAAGTAAACAATTTAACACCATCTGCTAAAACATTTTTAAATCTTTCTGCATAAGAATCATCAATATTAATAACTGCTACATCACCAGCTTTTAATCTTTCAAACAACATCGCTTTTGCATTAAAATATCTATCCATTGTAACGTGATAATCTAAATGGTCTTGTGTTAGATTAGTCATTACAGCACAGTTATATTCACAAAAACCGACTCTATTTTGTACTAATGAGTGAGAACTTACTTCCATTGCAACATTTTTAATTTTAGCTTCATCTTTAATCATTTTTAGAGTATGTTGCAATTCAGGAGCCTGTGGAGTTGTGTGTTTTGCTTCTTTATACTCTCCATCTGATGATAATTTATATCCCAAAGTACCTATTAAAGCACATTTGTCACCTGATGATTCCATAATACGTTGAACTAAATGCGTAACAGTTGTTTTACCGTTAGTTCCTGTTACTCCAATCATATTCAAATCTTTAGAAGGAGATTCGTAAAACTGATTAGCTAAACCTGCGATTGATTGTTCCGCAGAATTTACTACTATTTGAGGAACATCTAAATCTAATTTAGTTTCACACATAATAGCAACAGCACCTTTTTTAACAGCATCTGCTGCAAAATTATGTCCATCAACATGCTCTCCTCTTAAACATACAAATATATCTCCATTAGTAGTAGTTTTTGAATTATAATTAATTCCTGTAACTTCTACATCTTCAAAATTATATTTTTCTACAACTTCAACATCACTAATTAGTTTTGACAGTTTCATTTTGCATTTTCTCCTTTGCTGTTCTTGCATTATGTTTATCAGGTGTAAGATTCATAATACTTGCAACCTGAGATGCTATAGCTTTAAATATCGGAGCAGCAACCGTACTACCCCAAATTTCTCCACCTTGTGCAGAGTCTACTACAACATATATTAACACTTGTGGATCAGTTGCAGGTAAATAACCTACAATTGATGTATATAATTTGTTTGTATATCCTGAATCATTTTCTTTTGGTTTGTGAGAAGTACCTGTTTTAGCGGCAATATAATAATCATCCATTTTTATAGGAGAATTACCTGCTTCAATACTTTTTGTTAATAACTTAGTTACAACTTTTGCTGTTTCAGGAGTCATAACCTGTACTGATTTAATCTTAGTTTCAGCTTCTTCAGGTGAATATTTAATAACATGAGGAGTTACTCGCACTCCATTATTAGCAAGGGCTGATACAGCTGAAACCATTTGTATTGCAGTAACAGAAGAACCATAACCATATCCCATGCAGGCATGGTCAGATACATCCCACTTACTTGCAGGTTTTAATAAACCAATTGATTCACCTGGTAAATCAATTCCTGTTTTATGACCAAAACCGAATTTTTCTAATATATCATGGAATTCAGTTGATGACATAGTTTGAGCTATTTTTACCGCCCCAACATTACTTGAATGTTGGAAGAAATAAACTAAGTCAATAAGTCCTGGAGCTCCACGTTGTTTATAATCGTAGTTAGAAATTGTCCACCAACCGATTTTAATTTTACCTGTATCATTAATTTTTGTATGTTCGTTTATTTTACCTAAAGCTAGAGATGAGGCAACAGTAATTGTTTTAAATGTTGACCCAGGAGGGAAAATATCAGTTAGAGTCCAATTCTTTGTTTGAAGCATAGACGCTGTTCTATAATGATTAGGGTCATATGAAGGATAAACAGCATAAGCTAATATTTCTCCATTTTTAGGATTCATTACAATTACAGCACCACGTTGTGCTTTAAATTTTGACACAGCCAAATCTAGTTCTCTTTCTGAAATATGTTGAATTGCCGTATCAATTGTTAATGTAACATCTTCACCTTTCAATGGTTCTGTAGCTGCTACAGGATCTGTTGAGAATGTATAAATCAAATTCCCTGATGGAGTTTTTTCAATATTAGGACGCTGAGTAACATGCTCTAATTTGTCTTTCGCTGTATATTCCACACCCGCAGAAACATCTGCATCTAAATTATAATAACCTAATACATGAGATGCTAAACAACCTTGAGGATAAACCCTAATACTCTTTTTATCTACAGGAATTTCTCTTAAACATAATTTGGCAATTGCATCTCTTTCAGATTTTCCAACTCCTTTTTTCAACAAAATAACAGTTTGATTTTTTTCAGCTTCAAATTTTGCCATTATTGTCGTAGGCTGCATTTTTAAAATTGGAGCTAATGCTTTTGCTAATTCTTCTTTAGTGTGAATCTTGTCATCAAAGTCTTTAGGCCTGGCATACACATCATAATAAACCATATCAGTAGCCAGTTTAATACCATTTCTATCATAAATATCGCCACGCATTATAAATGAGCTTGAAGTTCTTTGACGTTTAGCTTTTGCTCTATAATGTTTTACATCTAAAATTTGGATACAAAACAAATGGCATATCAAAGCTAGAGCAAATAATGCAAATAATATTTGAGTTCTCCCAAGCCTCTTATTAAAAACCTTAATACGTTTATCTTTTATTTTAAATAATTCATCTTTCACAACTTAAATTTTACCACAACAATACTATCTTGAAAAAAGTTTAAAAATAATTTACAGAAATACATAATTGTCTGTGCTACATTTTAAATATGAGCGTTCAATATGTACCATTACATCTGCACACGGAATATTCTCTTTTAGACGGTGCAATAAGAATTAAAGAGCTTTGCAAATTTGCAAAAGAAAACAACATGCCTGCAGTTGCAGTAACTGACCATGGTGTAATGTATGGTGCATTAGATTTATATATTGATGCAAAAGAAGCAGGGATAAAACCAATTATCGGATGTGAATTTTATGTTCACTCAGGAGATATAACTGAAAGAGATCAGCATAACAATCCACGTTATCACTTAATATTATTAGCAAAAGATAATGAAGGTTACATGAACCTTGTAAAACTTGCCTCTGATGCTGCTTGTAAAGGTTTTTACGTAAAACCACGTATCAACTTTGAATTATTAAAAGAATATTCAAAAGGTTTAATATGTTGTTCTGCCTGCCTAGGTGGCGAAGTACTATGTCACCTTAAAAAAGGTGATTATGAAGGAGCAAAAGAAGTTGCTCAAAGATATAAAGATTTATTTGGAGATGACTATTACATTGAACTTCAAGACCACGGGTTAGAAGATCAAAAAAGAACTAACCCTGATTTAATCAAGTTAGCAAAAGAACTTGATATAAAAATGGTTATTACAAATGACTCGCACTACTTAAAAAAAGAAGATGCAGACTGGCATGACACTTTATTATGTATGCAAACTCAGTCATTAAAATCTGAAGAAAACAGATTTCATTTCCCCAATAATGAATTTTATGTAAAAACAGTTGATGAATTAAGAGATGCATTTCGTTGGATGGATTCTGAAACATTTGATGAATGCATAAAAAATACCGTAGATATTGCTGAAAAATGCCATGTAACAATTAAATGGGAAGCTCCATTACCTGATTACAAAGTACCTGCAGGATACGACACAGAATCATACTTAGATTTTCTTGTTAATGAAGGTTTAAAAAGAAAATACGGAGAAGAAAACATAGATGATGAATTAATGGAGCGTGTAAGATATGAGCTTGGTATCATTCACAAAATGGGATTTTCTGCATATTTCTTAATAACTTGGGACTTTATTCATTATGCTAAAACCCATGATATTCCTGTAGGCCCAGGTCGTGGTTCAGCTGCAGGTTCAGTTGTTGCATATGCACTTGATATTACAGACCTTGACCCAATCAAGCACCATCTGTTGTTTGAAAGATTCTTAAACCCAGAACGTTTCAGTATGCCCGATATTGATACCGACTTCTGTATCGATAAGCGTGGAGACGTTATTGACTATGTTGTAAAAAAATATGGCGAAGACAAAGTTTGTCAGATTATTACCTTCTCAACACTTGCAGCAAGAAACGCAATGAAAAGTGTTGCACGTGTATTTGGTATTGAATATGCAAAAAGTAATAAACTAGCATCAATGATAGCAACAGATGCTAAAAATATTGATGCAGCTCTACAAGAAGGTATGGAATTAAGGGAAGAATATGACAAAGATCCGGAAGTTAAAAAACTTGTAGATACTGCTAAATGTGTAGAAGGTATTAAATGTGGTATTGGTATGCACGCAGCAGGAGTTATTATCTCATACAAACCTCTTGACCAAATCGTACCAGTTCAACCTTCAAAAGACGGTATCATCATTACTCAATACCACAGAGAAATTCTTGAAAAACTAAAACTGTTAAAAATGGACTTCTTAGGACTAAGAAACCTTACAATGATTCATAAAACAGTTAATTTAGTAAAACGTTGTCAAGGAATCGATGTAGACATTAACCATATTCCACTTGATGACAAACCAACTTATGATATGTTAGTTCGAGGTGAAACTGTTGGAGTATTCCAGCTGGAATCATCTGGTATGACAAGTTTGGTAAAAAAATTAAAACCTGACGTATTTGAAGACTTAGGTGCGTTAGTTGCACTATTCCGACCAGGTCCATTAGGTTCCGGCATGGTTGACGACTTCGTTGAACGTAAACACGGTCGTCAAGCAATTACATATGCTCACCCTAGATTGGAACCTATTCTTAAAGATACATACGGTACAATGGTTTACCAAGAACAAATCATGCAAATATTCCAAGTTATGGCAGATTATTCTTTGGGACAAGCAGACCAAGTTCGTAGAATGATGGGACACAAAGACCCTGAGGCAATGGCAGCCCAAAAAGATAAACTTATTGAAGGTTCTGCAAAATATGGTATGAAAGCAGAAGATGCTACAAAACTTTTTGAACAAATTCAAAACTTCGCGGCATACTGTTTCAATAGAGCTCACTCATCTGCTTATGCATTTGTTGCATACCAAACAGCATATTTAAAATGTCATTATCCTGTTGAATATTTATCATCATTACTTTCAAGTGTTTCAGGCGATCAAGATAAAACACAAGCATATATTGAAGAAGCACAAAAATATGGAATAAAAGTTCTTCCGCCAGATGTTAACAAATCCTTCTTAGAATATGCACCAGATGGACAAAATATAAGATTTGGGCTTGCTGCCATTAAACAAGTCGGAGAAGGTGTTGTTGAAGAAATTATAAAAGAAAGAGAAGAAAATGGAGAATACAAAGACATATTTGATTTTTGCAAAAGACTAGACCCTAAACACGTAAACAAAAGACTTTTAGAAGGTTTAATAAAAGCGGGTGCATTCTCAACAATTGAAAAAAGTAGAAAACAACTACTTGACAATATGGAACATATTATTTCATCAGTGTCAAGAGAAGCTAAAGCAAGAGAAATGGGACAAGTTAGCTTATTCTCAGCACTACCTGAAGATGATAGCTTTGCAGCGTCTCAATTTCAACTAGGGGGTTCAGATGAAGAATTTGATGACAAACAAATTCAACTGTTTGAAAAAGAATTCTTAGGGTTCTACGTAACCTCACATCCTCTTTTTTCAATTAGAGATAAGTTACCATTTTTAATGACTCATAAAATTTCAGAATTAAAAGATAAAGATAATGACACAGCTGTTACAATATGTGGACTTGTTACAACTGCAAGACAAATCCCAACAAGGAAAGACCCTACAAAGTTTATTAAATTCTTAACCATAGAAGATTTAACAGGAAAAGTTGAAGCTGTCGCATTTAACAAGACTATCCAAGAATATGGAGACTTTTTGCAAACTGAACAAAAAGTTATTATTTCAGGTAAAGTTCAACATAGAGAAGAAGACCAAACAAGTGTTCTTATTGATAATGTTAAACCTGTAGATAATTCTAATCTTGTAACGATTACGATTAAAGATGAGCTAAAATATGAAGAATTATGCGCAATAAAAAATATTCTTGCAGCTCACCACGGTTCAGATCCTGTTTTATTCAATGTATTAGAAACAAATGACAGAATACTTACCGCATCAATGTTTTGGGTTTCTGCATCAAGTGACCTTATTAATCATCTTAAGAAATTATTTGATGAAAAAATTGAAGTTTCAATAAAATCAATGGATACACCTACAAAAGAAGAAAATACTATTGAGGTGTAAGTAGTTTTATTTTATCTATTGTAAGTTGCAAGCTATTTAATCTTGAATTAACCGCAAAAATCAATTTAGTTAGATTTTTTAATAATAGTTTTTTATCCTTAAACTTAGGTTTTCCAAGCCAAGAACGTCCTTGAGAAGATTCAAGAAAACATTCTTTAAAAATTTTTATTTTATCTAAAACTGATACCGAAATTAAATCTCTAACATCGGCTAAATATATATATAACTCACCTAATATAATTCTAGAGCGAGATATATTATCAGCTTTTATAAAATCCATCAAACTCATCAATATTTTTGATAAATCATCATAATAACGAATTAATTTTTGTTTTTTCTTTAATAAACCACTAGTTAAAACTTTCATTGATTGTTCATAACCTAAATCAATCAAATTATTACGCATAGCATCGGACATATTTAAATCAAGTATTATAACATTACCTGTATTAATTTTTATATAATCATAATCATCTCGATGCCCATAACTACAAATAATATGATCAGTTGCAGCAGATGTCATGCAACTATATATCGCATTAAAGAAATCTATTGCATTATTTTCTACTTGTTCATATTCCCCTTCTAATCTAAATTCTAGAATTCTATTAGTACCTAATTTAAGATTTTTAGATAATTTCCAAAGCGGAATACTTTTTAATAAATCTCCATCAACAAGTCTTTTACCATTTATTTCAACAGGAGTCATAAGCCCTGGCATACTACAAGAAATTCTAACAGCTTCTGCTACTTCAAAATCAGGAGTTTCCTGCTTCGAAAATTCATTACACTTAAATGTTAATAAATCAGTTGTGTATATCAAAAGATTCTTTTCTAAATCTGCAAAGGTAACAGGTTTATTTTTCCCTTTTTTATAAGATTTCCCGTAAAATTTTTTTTCTAGATTTTCTCTAACCCACTGAGTAAAAATTTCACCTTTACTTAATGCAAAATCTTTACCAAAGCTTAAATTAATATCTCTAAAAAGTTCAAAATTAACTTTCATAAAGATATCTTTAATTTCTTCATAAGAACAACCTACAGCCACCAATGCTGCTAAAATTGCACCAACAGATGATCCTACAAGAGTGTCATACTTGATTTTCATTTCATTCAAAGCACGCACAGATCCAACATAAGCAAAACCACGAACTGCACCACCGCCAAATATACAAGTATAAATATCTTCTCTAGTCATAACTCAATTATTATATAATATAATTCTAGATTAATAAAGTAGTCATCCTATTTAGATTTACCTCGAACATAAGGCATATAAAAAGTAGGATAATTTATAAATTGGTCGTAAATAGGACTATCGGTAAAAAATCCGTAATACATTGGATCATAATATCTAGGACGACCTTTTCCTGTAAAATCATATCCGGAATAAGAATCATAACTTTCATCTTTTATTACAATTTTTTTATGAGATATGGAGTGCTTTTGCTCAGGAATATAAACAGAATCACTTGCTATTACGGTTAGAATAGAAAAGCAAAAACAAAATATTAGAATTAAATATTTCATACAAACATAACCTTATTGATTAATATACACAGGCAACGGTAATATTCCTAATATAAGCCAATATAACATATTTATTTTCATATTTAAACACCTCATAATTCTAAAATTTACCCCAAGTAAGAAAAATATTCCTCTTATATTAGTAAAAAAATTACTATTAAAATTAATATTTAGGAAAATTTCTTGCTTGTATAAATACATCTTTAGAAACCTATACCAAAATAGAATGAAGGATAGATTCCATTGTAATAATATGGTCCATAATTTATCGGGTAACCATAGTAGTAACAAGAACTCCAACAGCCGCGCCTGGCCAACACCCCTGTGGTAAATGAAGAACCACAAAAATGATGATGAGGAGCAGGAGGAGGTGCAACCATTCTTACATGTGCTACACCATGATGTCCATGTGGACCTCTATCATGAGGTTTTGCGCTAACAGGTAAACTTAAAGCTAATAAACTAATTAAACTTAATGCTAATAATTTCTTTTTCATATCTTCACCTCTCATATCTTCATTTATATAACGAATTTATTTTTAAAATGTTCAAATTTATGTTAAGCAATATTAATGTTAAATTCTTTACAAGATTAGCTTTTTGAACTAATATTGAATAAACAGAACTTGTAATAGTTTTAAAAAAGGAAGAAAAATGAATACATACAACAGGATTTTACTAAAAGTAAGTGGAGAGGCGTTACTTGGAGAACAACAATTTGGGATAGACTATAAACCTGTTGAAATGATAGCAAATGAAATTTCTCAAGCAGTAAATGCAGGTGTTCAAGTTGCAGTTGTTGTTGGAGGTGGGAACATCTTCAGAGGAATGAAAAACAGCGCAAAACTTGGTATGGATAGAGCATCAGGAGATTACGTCGGAATGCTAGCAACTGTTATGAATGCTATATCACTACAAAGTGCATTGAAATCAATTAATATAGATTGTAGAGTACAATCAGCATTAGAGATAAAACAAATTGCCGAGCCATATATCAGACATAAAGCAATTAGACATCTTGAAAAAGGTAGAGTTGTAATATTTGCAGCAGGAACTGGAAACCCATTTTTCACAACAGATACAGCTGCAGCACTAAGAGCATCTGAAATAAATGCAGATGCTATGTTAATGGCTAAAAATGGAGTTGATGGGGTATATGATGATGATCCTAGAATCAATCCTAATGCTAAAAAATTAGATAATATTAAATATTCAGATATTATTAAAAATGATTTAAAAGTAATGGACGCTTCAGCTTGTTCATTATGCGAACAAAATAATATACCTATTGTAGTTTTTGATTTTGCTGCCAAAGGTAGTTTAATGAAGATTATAAAAGGTGAAAAAATAGGAACTTTTGTTAATTAGTATAGTATATAGTGAAAGAGGTAAAAATGTCAGAAGCAGTTGATGAGCTATTTTTATTAGGCGAAGAAAAAATGGAAAAAGCAATTTCTCAAATGATGAGAGAATTTGGAACCATAAGAACAGGAAGAGCAAATCCTATTATTCTTGACAAAGTTTTAGTAGATTATTATGGAGCTCCAACTCCTTTAAGACAAATGTCACAAGTTTCTGTTAGCGAAGGAACAACATTAATCATAACTCCTTACGACAAAACTATATTAAAAGATATCGAAAAAGCAATAATTAAAGCTGAATTAGGAATTTCTCCAAACAGTGATGGTATATGTATTAGACTTACATTCCCTCCTTTAACAGAAGAAAGAAGAAAAGAAATCGTTAAAGACGTTAAGAAAATTGGAGAAGATGCAAAAGTTGCTATCAGAAATATCAGACGAGATATGACTGATGGTGTTAAAAAAGTTGAAAAAGAAGAAAAACTACCAGAAGATACTGTTAAAGATTATCAAGATGATATTCAAAAACTTACAGATAAATATACAAAACAAATTGATAACTCAGTAGCAGAAAAAGAAAAAGAGGTCTTAACAGTATAATGGATCAAAAAAATCTAACCAGATTAGTCACAGGAACAGTAATGGGATTCACTGTTCTAGGTTTAATATTTTATGGTGGACTACCTTTATTTTTACTTACACTATTAGTGATATATTTTGCAACAAAAGAATATGTCCTAATACTTCGTCATAAAGGTTTTTATCCAAGCATAAAAGTTATATTATTTGCAGATGCTTTCTTTGCTTTATTGGCATATTTTAACAAGTTTAATATGCTATCTTTTGCTGTAACAATATCATCAATAGTAGCATTCATTTGGGTACTATCAAAAGGACGACAGCCATATATTGCAAATGTTGCAACAACTATTCTGGGTTTTATTTATAGCGGATTATTTCCATTATACCTAATATTTATTAGAGATATTGGCTCTCAACCGATATATCAACATTTAATAAAAATGCCATCTCAACAAGAAGGACTTTGGTATTTAGTATTATTATTCTTCTGTGTTTTATTCACAGATACAGGCTGTTATTACTTTGGAACAAAGTTTGGTAAAAATAAAATCGCACCAGTAATAAGTCCTAATAAAACAATCGAAGGGGCTATTGGGGGATCATTATGTGCAATAATTGGTGCAATTGCAATTGGACATTTTATACATATTGATTGGTACCATGGACTAATTATAGGTATATTAATTGCTGCATTTGCTCAAATTGGAGATTTATGTGAATCATTAATCAAGCGTGATGCAGGAGTTAAAGATTCAGGAAATACCTTACCGGGGCATGGTGGTTTCTTAGATAGAACTGATAGTTATGTATTCACATTACCGATATTATATTATTATTTCCAATATTTTGTATACCAAACAGGTACATTTGAAACATTAATTAATTTCTTTAAAGGCTTAATATAATGTACACTAATATTTTAGATATTGAATGTAATAATAATGATTTATTTAATGCTGCGATAACTCATCCTTCTTATACAAAAGAAAATAACATGCCTGCCAAGATGAGTTATGAGAGATTGGAATTTTTTGGAGATTCAGTCTTAAAACTTTATTCATCACAACTATTAATAAACAAATTTCCTGATTATGATGAAGGTAAATTATCAAAAATACGTTCAATATTAATATCAGATGCAACAATTTCACAAATAGCATTTGATATAGGGTTAAATAAAATAATAAGATTATCAGAAGCAGAAGAAAAGCAAGGTGGAAGAAATAGAGAATCAAATATTGCTTGCGCATTTGAAGCCGTTTTAGGTGCGTATTATTTAGATGGGAAAGAAAAAGAAATTAAAGAATTTCTCGAGTATCAGTTAGATAAATTTATTGAAGAAATAGATAAAAATTTTGTAAAATATAATGCAAAAGCGGTTTTGCAAGAATACACACAATCACAAACAAAAGAACTTCCAGAATATAAAACAATTAATATAACAGGTCCTGCACACAAACCAGTTTTTGAAGTTGAAGTGAGTTATTGTGGTAAAATATTAAGTAAGGCAGAAGGTAAAACAAAAAAAGAAGCTGAGCAAAATTGTGCCTATCAAGCATGCAAAGAACTTGGGATTATAGAGGACAAATAAATGAATAATATTATAATATCACCATCAATACTATCAGCAGATTTTGTAAATTTAGAACGAGATATAAAAAGAATTGAAGAAGCAGGAGCTGATTGGGTTCATATCGATGTAATGGATGGACATTTTGTCCCGAATATAACAATTGGTATCCCTGTTGTTAAAGCTATTAAAGGAATTACGAAGCTTCCATTAGATGTTCATTTAATGATAGAGAACCCTGAAAAATATATTGGTGCATTTGCAAAAGTAGGAGCAGATATTATAACAATTCATTATGAAGCCTGCGAAGATACTTTAAAAGATAATATTGATTTAATCAAGGCTTGTAACGTAAAAGCTGGTGTATCAATAAAACCTAAAACAAGCCAAGAAAGATTGTATCCTTATTTAAAAGATATAGATTTAGCTCTTGTTATGACTGTAGAGCCAGGATTTGGCGGTCAAGAATTTTTACATCATTGCGCAATGAAAATTCCTAAAATTAAAGAACTTGTAAACGATGAATTTATTATTCAAGTAGATGGCGGAATTAATAATATTACATCTAAAATATGTACATCACTTGGTGCAAATTCACTAGTTGCAGGCAGTTATATTTATGGAAGTAGCGATATAAAAGCTTCAATTAATAGTTTAAAAAATATATCATAGTATAACAGGATGATACCCATTTGCTTTTATCATGCTATAATCAGGACAAATGAGGGATTTTTCTTTAAAAAGTACAATAACATATAAATTATATCGTCAATTAATTTTACAACTTGAGGATTTTTTATCAACTATTGGCGATATTGTTATTTATGGGAAAGAAGTCTTATCATTAATATTCAAAAGAGAATTGGATTGGAAAGCTATTATTGAGCAATGTGCAAGATTTGGTGTTAGTTCACTACCGATCACATTATCAATAGTTGGAATGTCTACAGTTATTGTTGCAATGCAAGTTGCAGGAGAAATGGTAAAACAAGGTGCTGGGAATTATGTAGGCATGCTAGTAACAATTCTGACCATTCGAGAAGAAGGAATAATAATGTCAGGCTTTGCAATTATATCAATGATAGGATCTTCTATTGCCTCAGAAATTGCAACAATGAGAGTTACAGAACAAATTGATGCTATAAAAGTTTTAAAAGTAAACCCTATAAGATACTTATTTGTTCCTAGAGTTTTATCAGGTATTCTTATGATGCCTCCTGTACTAGTTGTTTCATCTCTTGTTGGAATAATTGGAGGAGGAGTTGCTGCACACTTAGCATCTGAACTTTCTTACAGAGCTTATTTTGAATCTGTATGGGCAGGGCTATTTATGAAAGACATTAATGTTGCTATTTTAAAATCAATTGTATTTGGCTTCACAATCGCTCTAATAAGCTGTGTTTGCGGATACAATGCAAAAGGTGGAGCAAGAGGCGTCGGTATAGCAACAACAAAAGCTGTTGTTTGGTCTTTTGTTGGTATAGTTTTATGGGATTTGCTGTTCTCAATTATATTTTTCTTTTAAAATAGGTATAGATTATGGGTATAGAAGTTAAAAATTTAACAAAAAAATTTGGTAATAAAACAGTAATTAATGATATTTCATTCAAAGTTGAATCAGGAGAAATATTAGCAATTGTTGGATTTAGTGGTTCAGGGAAAAGTACAGTCTTAAAACTAATTTGTGGCTTAATTGAAAAAGACTCTGGACTAATTGAAACATCAGGTGATATTGCTATGGTGTTCCAATACTCTGCATTGATTGATTCTCTTAATGTTGAAGACAATATAGCATTTGCTTTAAAAGAAAGAAAAGATTTAAGAAAAAAATATACTGAACGTCAAATAAAAAATATTGTTAAAGAAAAATTAGCACTTGTAGGTTTATCGGGAATAGAAAACAAATATCCATCAGAACTATCTGGAGGGATGCAAAAGCGTGTAAGTTTTGCAAGAGCAATAGTAACTTCACCAAATATAATTTTATATGATGAACCAACAGCAGGCTTAGACCCTGTATCATCAACGTTAATCGAAGATTATATTGTAAGGTTAAAAGAGGAAACTAACGCAGCATCTATAGTTGTAACACATCAAATGTCTACAATAATGAGAACTGCTGATAAAATTATTATGTTGTATAATGGAAATGTAGTGTTTACTGGAACACCACAAGATTTAATGAAACAAGATACACCATATACAAAACAATTTGTAACAGCATCACTTGAAGGTCCGATGACGATGCTACAAAATTAATTAAATAAGGAATTTTATATATGAAATTATCATCATCATTTAAAGTAGGAATATTATCATTAATCGCATTACTAATCTTTTTCTGTACAGTTTTGTGGGTTAAAGGAAGAGCTTTCTCATCTGCAAAAAGAATTGAAGTTCAATTCAAAGATGTAAATGGAATGCGCCCAGGTTCAGCTGTTCAAATGATGGGTATGAGAGTTGGACAAGTTGAAGAAATTAAACCTGTTATTAATGGTGAATCTAGTTATGTATTATTAAAATTTGTTATTACAAATCCAGATATAAAAATTCCTAAAGCTTCAATGCTATCAATTCAACAATCAGGACTTATTGGTGAACAATTCCTTGAAATCACACCACCTAAAGTAAGAAATGTTTATATTCCAGTATATTCTAGAGAAGGATTGTATAATGGTGCAGAAGTTGAAATAAAACTAGATGATAAATACTATAATATTGGTTCAGTTAAAAGAACACAAATTATGGCAACTTCTACTATCCCTGAAAATATGCAGCAATATATCAAAACTCCATATGCATATAAATTAGGATATGTAATAAATCTTCCAGGATTAATCTTACCAGAATTTATGGTTGGTGAAATTGTTAAAGGAGAAAATGGATCTAAACTAAGAATTGCCCCTCTTGATAATACTGCAATTCCATATCCTCACCAAACATCCATATACACAGTGGTTGAACCAATGAGAATATCAGACTTCTTAGATTTACAATACCAAGCAGCTGCATCATTAACAGAAACAAATAAAAAGATTAATGATTTGCTAGATGATTCTCTAATAACAGACTTAAAACAATCAATATATAATATTAAAAAGCTTACAGCTCAAGCAACTACAACTTTAGCAAAAGCTGAAAAACTTATTGATGAATCAAGAGCAGACTTAGAATCAATAATGGTTCAAGCCAATAGGGTTTCTGATGAATTCTGTAAATTATCAGGTAATATTAATGGAATTATTGGAGATCCTGAATTTAAACCTACATTAATGGCTACTGCTAAATCCATCAACAATATATGTGAAGAATTAACACCTATATTAGGTGCTGTTGATGCGAAAAAATTTGCAGAAGACTTAAACGCTACAATGAGTAATATCACAGAAATTACAACAGCTGTTAATTCTATGACTAAAGACGAAAAATTAAAATCGCAGCTTACAACAACTTTAGACAACTTGAATAAAGCATTATACAATGTATCTTTAACTTTAGAAGCTGTTAACAACCCAAAAGATGCTTCTAATATAAAATGTATTATGCAAGATGCTGCAGTTACAGTACACAACTTAAGAAAATTTTCAGATAAACTAAATAAAAGATTCTTATTATTTAGATTAATGTTTTAGAAAGATAAGGTAGAATATGAGTATTATAGGATTTTGGGGATATCCAAATCCAAAGTTAATTGAAGAAACTAAAATAGAATATCCTAATGCCGAATGGATAGATTTAGATATTGATTTTCAATATCCTGATAAAAATATACTACCTGAATCATATTGCAAAATTATTAAAAATATAATTAACAATGCAATAGAGCTAAAGCCAATTAAAATATTAGCACCTATTGGAAAAGATAAATGCGATAGCGGTTGGTTTGCTGCACAAATTTTAAAAGATTTAGGTTTTAATGTTGTAGAAAGCATATTCGAAGAATTTACATATAAGCAAGAATTAAAAATATGTACAAGTAATATGCCTCTATATGATAAAATTACAACAATTACAGATAATATTATAAAATTAGATACAACTCATTATGAACAATGTAAGCCTAAATTTGGATTTTGGGGAGTTCCTCCAAATGATTTAGAAATTCTAAAACTGTTTCCAAATGAAACACATGTCTATGGCTGGACAAGATGCGTAGAAGCAAAAACACCTGCAGATATAGAATTAGAAATGTTTGTAGATGAAGGAGTCCCAACAGTATTTTATGCCCAAGCATTTTGTGCAAAAGCTCAGCTTGCAAAATATCTTGCAGATAAATACAATGGTTTATATATTGATATAGATGACTATGCAAATAATTCTATAAAAGCTAAGATTGAAGCATTTTTGAGGTTAAGATGATTTATTTAGATGCAGGAACAACCTATTCGAAAATTATAACTATTGATGAAACATTCGATAGTAAATATCTCGTTGATTCAAATTCAAATAAATCATATTATATTATTCCATCAGCTTTAATAAAAAAACAAAATATAGAAATAAAAAAAGCATGTGGTCATATGTCAAATGCAAATGAAAATGAAATAATTGCATTAGCTAACGGTTGTAAAAATTATATTGATAGCGATGCCACTGTTTTAGATTTAGGGAGTAGAGATGCTAAGTGGATTAGATTTAAAAATAATAAGTTCCACGATATGGATTGGAATACTTCTTGTGCTAGCTCAACAGGAGCGACTGTTGAAATGCTTCTTAAATTCTACAATTTAAAAAGAGAAGATTTAATGTTTAATGAAGAAAAATTTGCTGTAACATGTGGCATTTTTGGACTCGAAAAAATAATGGACGATATTTCTAACGGATCTGATGCCAAAACAGCAATATCAAAATTTGTTCATGGAATTGCATATAATGCTTGGAACTTTGCTAAAAAACCTAATAAAATATATTTATCTGGCGGATTCTGCGAAAATAAATGTTTTGTTGATTCGCTAAAACAATATTGTGAAATCCAACTTTTAGGTAGATTTATCCTATGTGAAGGCCTTATTAATTCAGATAAGGAATTAGTTAATGTCTAATAAAAAAACTGGTGAAATAGGTGAAAATATAGCTGCAAATTACATTCAAAAACTTGGATACAAAATAATTGAACGTAATATACATTTTTCAAAAAGTTGTGAATTAGATATTATTGCACTTGATAAAACTAATACACTTGTTGCAATTGAAGTAAAAACAAGAAAAACAGAAATTTGTGGTACACCATTTGAAGCAATAACTCCTACAAAATACAAAAATATTAAAAGTGGATTAATTAATTATTTACAAATACACCCCGAATATAAAAAGTATCGAATTGATGCAATAGCAATAATTTTGACCCCTAAAACTCAAATCAAACATCTAAAAAATATTTAGTTTTGTAACAAATAATCATAAAATATTAAAGATATAAAAAAAAATGCCGTAGCACATAATATACGAATAGGGATTCGTAAAGAATTAGGAAAAGGAGTAAATTATGGGTTTAGCGGCATCACAAGCACGATTATTGTCATTAACAGCCCGTATGCACGACATTGAGTACAAAGCTCAAAACTTAGAAGCACAAAAGCTACAAATGGCAAACCAATCGCAACAAGTTTACAAAGAGTATGAAGATGCTCTTAACAAACAAAAAGTTCAATTTAAACACATTGGAGCAGATGGCTCTGCGGTTTACAAAGACGCAAGCGTTCAGACATTACTTGACGCAGGATATCAAATCAAAATTCTTAATGGTAGCACTTGGTTCGACTACAGAGAAATTGCTGGAGTAGGTACTTTTGGTACATACGACGAAACAGCAAAAGCATTAACAGTTGCTCAAGGCAAGTATAATGATTCAAAAGAAGGCAATGAAATAGAAGAAGGAGGAATACTATATAAACTTGCTGAAACACCTACTAATAATGCAACATCTATTCAAGTATATAAATATATTCCAGGGGGAGGAGAATTAGCTGATATTGATTTAAATAGTACAGAAGTTCTTCGAAACTTAGTTGAAGCAGGCTTCATTATATTTGAAAAACCAACATTAGATACAGATGAAAATGGCAATATGATTTACACAGAAGTTAATATTGCTACAGATACTAATCTTCAAGAAGTTTCAGATGAAACTGAGTTGAAAAAAGCTGAAGCTAAATATGAAGCTGATATGCGAAAAATTGACGCAAAAGATAAAAAATTCGACGTAGATATCGCAGCACTAGAACAAGAAAGGAATGCAATAAAAACTGAAATGGAAACCTTAAAAACAGTAGCAAAAGACAACGTAGAACGTACATTCAAGTTGTTCAGCTAATTAGTTTAAGGTCTGATAGGAGAGTAACTAATCCTATCAAAAACTCCTTAATGGAGCATATTACCCAAAACCTATGTGACATTCAAAAAGAATGTCACAAGGGAAAGGGGATAAAACAACTGAGTATGGTTGTTCGTTGAACATAAAATATACATAATACCCGCTCACAAATTGAATAAAAATTGAATATTTAGAAGAAAAATAAAATAGAAAAATTTTGACAAATAAGTAGATTTTTGTGGATACATTAATTTACTTAAGGGGACAACCCCTAAATGCTAAAACAAATTTCCTATAATTTCCTTTTTCTTATTCCTAATTAATTGCCACAACCAATAGGTGAGTGGCTTTTTATTTTTTTTAGGAATAAGAAAAATATTTTTATACGGTTCGCAGAACAAGTTCTGACTCACCTGCCTCTAAAAGAAAGATAATTAATCTTTCTTTCAGAGTTCTTCTAATTAATTGCCACAACCAATAGGTGAGTGGCTTTTTATTTTGTAGTTATAACTATTACCAATATTTATATACTCCTCCTTCGGAGGATACCTCTACTTCGGACGATACCTAATCGTCCTTGCAGAGTTCTTGGTTCGCAGAACAAGTTCTGACTCACCTGCCTCTAAAAGAAAGATAATTAATCTTTCTTTCAGAGTTCTTCTAATTAATTGCCACAACCAATAGGTGAGTGGCTTTTTATTTTGATTTTTTAACAAAAAATTAACATTCAATATCAATTGTTAAAACATAGTTAAAAAAATCAAAGTTATAACAAAAAAGAGTAATAATAACAATGTAAGAAGTAAGAAGTAATAAATAAAAAATTAAATTTGAAAGGAGTTTATTATGAAATTTTTAATTAGAAAAACACCGGACAGATTTATTAAATCCGTTAACGATGAAATTAGTTCAATACTAAGTAGAAATATGGAGGGCTTATTCCCTGACTATGGATTTCCAGAAGAAGATAAACTTTCAATGCCTGTTGAACTCAAAGAAAAAGATAAAGAATACTCAGTCAAAGCTGAATTACCTGGAGTAAAAAAAGAAGATCTTGATATTGATATGGAAGATAACTATATTACTATAAATGCTAAAAAACAAGAAGAACATGATGAAGAAAATGATGGTTATAAAAAATCAGAATTCAGCTACGGAGAATTTTCAAGAACAATTTACTTTCCTCAAGAAATTGATATTAATAATACTACAGCAAAACTAGAACACGGAGTATTAAAAATTACAGCACCTAAAAAAATAGTAGAAAAAAATAATAAGAAAAAACTTACAGTTGAATAACTTATAAACCGGTTCTTTATGAACCGGTTTTATTTTTTATCTTTATTAGAACGTTCTCTTAATGATATTCTTATTGGTGTTCCAAAGAACCCAAATGCTTCACGCAATTTATTTTCTATGTATCTCTTATAATGATCCTTCATTAATGTTGCATTATTTGCAAATAAAACAAATGTAGGCGGTTGAACCCCAACTTGAGTTGTGTATAAAATTCTTAATCGCTTATTCTTAACACTTTGAGGTGGATTCATAACATAAGCTTCATTTATTACCTTATTTAATAAGCCTGTTGATACACGTTTTGTACTTTGTTCATATACTTCATTAGTTTTAGTAAATATTTGATTTAATCTTTGATGAGTTAATGCACTTACGTATATTTTAGGAACATAATCTAAAAATGGAATTTCATTTATTAATTCTTTCTCAAATTTATTTATTGTATTTGATTTTTTATTTTCGATCAAATCCCATTTATTGATTGCAATAATCATACCTTTTCCTGCTTCAGTAATAATTGAAGCAATTTTTTTATCTTGATCTGATATTCCTTCTGTTGCATCAATAACTAATAATGCAACATCACATTCTCTTATTGATTTTATAGCTCTATCAACTGCAAATTTTTCAACACCATATGTTACTTTTGCTTTTTTACGAATACCTGCAGTATCAATAATTATAAATTCTTGCCCCTCAAAAGTTAAACGACTATCAATACTATCTCTTGTTGTTCCTGATACATCAGAAACAATAACTCTTTTTTCGCCTAACAAAGAATTAACAATTGAAGACTTACCGGCATTTGGACGACCAACAATTGCTATTTTAATTATTTTATCTTCTTCTTGTTCTTCATCAACAGTAGAAAAACCTTCGGTTACCAAATCTAATAAATCACCAACCCCGCCTGAGCCATGTAATGCTGACATTCCTACTGGATCACCCAATGCTAATGAATAAAAATCAGCTGTCATTAATGATGCATTATAAGAATCAATCTTATTAACAGCTAAAAATATTGGTTTCCCAGATTGTCTTAAAATATTTGCAATATCATAATCTACAGGATTTATACCTTCTTTACCATCTACGATAAATACAATTCTGTCAGCTTCATTACAAGCAATTTGAGCCTGATCATAAATAGAAACCATTATATCATCTTCATCTCCTGGTATAATTCCACCAGTATCAATAACTGTAAATGGTTTTCCTAACCATTCAACATCAAAATAAATTCTATCGCGCGTAACACCTGGTAAATCATCAACTATTGATTGACGATTTCCTATTAAACGATTTACAAATGTTGACTTTCCAACATTTGGTCTTCCAACTATTGCGACTACAGGTTTTCTATTCATAAAATGATTATAACATAAATAAATTATTAACAATTGTAACAAATATAATCCATTTACTAAAGATTATACAAACAAATGACGTATATATAACTACAAGGAAAAGGAGTAAAAAATGGGTTTAGCAGCATCACAAGCTAGATTATTAAATTTAACAGCTCGAATGCATGATATTGAGTACAAAGCTCAAAATCTTGAAGCGCAAAAACTTCAAATGGCTAACGACTCTGATAAAGTTTACTCTGAATATGAAGCAGCTTTAAATGCAACAAAAATACAATATAAAACTATTCAACAAGATGGTAGTATTTCATACGAAGATGCAACTGGTACAACTTTAGCAAATCAAGGATATTCTTTTGAAGTTGCATATGGAAATAATAAAGGTAAAGTATATAATAGTCTTGCAGCAGCAGTAACAGCACTAAATTTACCAAATGGAACATTTTCTGATACTAATGAAGCATTAACTAACTTCATTAATTCTGGCTTTATTGTACTTGTTAAAGTTCAAAATGCAGATGGAATAAAACAAACATTCACTAATGGTACAACTGTTAAAGCACTACAAGATGCAGAAGCTACTTCAGGAACACACGAAGTAAATGTAGCAACAGATACAGGCTTACAAGAAGTATCTGATGAAACAAATCTTAAAAAAGCTGAAGCTAAATATGAAGCTGATATGAGAAAAATTAACCAAAAGGACAAAAAATTTGACACGGATTTAGCAGCTCTTGAAACTGAACGAAATGCAATAAAGACAGAAATCGAAACACTTAAAACAATCGCAAAAGATAACGTTGACAGAACTTATAAATTATTCTCTTAACGTTATTAAACAAGAATTCTATAATACTATAATTTTTCCCTATAATTACATTTTAACCGTCATCCTGACGGTTTTTTATTTGTTTAGGGAAAAATTATTTATTTTCATACTCCTCCTTTGGAGGATGCCTCTATTTTGAAGATTATTAATCTTCAAAACAGAGTTCTTCTATAATTACATTTTAACCGTCATCCTGACGGTTTTTTATTTGTTTAGGGAAAAATTATTTATTTTCATACTCCTCCTTTGGTGGATGCCTCTATTTGAAGATTATTAATCTTAATTTAAATTCCTATCACATATAATATTAACTTTTGTAACAAAATACATTATTTTTGAAATTAGATAAAAATTATATACTTTATATGTATGTAAGATGTATAACCAGAGGACTAAATAATAATGGCAGACGTATCAGCATTATTAGCTCAATACTTATCTGTTAAAGCGCAGGTAAGCTATAACCAACTCCAGTCCACTAGATGGAGCGAGTTGCACTCTGCGATGTCTGCTAAATTATCACGACAAACTAAAGCAGAAGAGCAATGGAATGATGCTTATGATGCAGTCGTAGACGGTCAAGGTGATAAAAAAATCACTGGGAAAAATGGAGAAACTATTTCTTACGATAATGATACAAAAGTATCTAATGTAGAAGAGAAAGCTATCGAATATGCTAACTGGAAAGTTCCTTCATATGACCCAGAAAAACTTGATGAATATGCCGAACTCGATATGCAATATGATATGATGCAAACAACATATGACACATTGTTAGAACAATTAAATGCTCAAGCTGAATCACTTAAATCTACTCTTGGTACAGCTGCTAAAGATACTGGTATGCTTGACGGAGGCTAAGGAATTTAGCATTAATGATGCAATAGTCATTGGACCAACCCCACCAGGAACAGGAGAGAAAGCTTCAACAAAATCTAAAACTTCATTTATATTATTAAAATCAGAAAAGTTAAGATCACCGGTTAATTTGCCGTTGGTATCCCTTGATATACCGACGTCAACCAAAACAGATTTATACTTAACCATCTTACATCTTACAACTTTTTTACCTACCGCTGAAATTATTATATCAGCGGTTTTTATTATATCTTCTAAATTTTGGGTATGAGAATGGCACAATGTAACAGTTGCATTTCTTTGTAATAACATTTGAGCCATTGGTTTCCCAACTATATTTGAACGACCTATCACAACAACGTTTTTACCCTCTACTGGAATATTATAATAATCAAGCATTATTAATATTCCTTGTGGTGTAACTGGATAAAAATTAGGTTTCATGCCTAATGCTAATTTCCCAACATTTTCTGGGGTAAAACAATCAACATCTTTCTTTGGATTTATTGCACATACTACATTATCTTTATTAATGTGTTTTGGAAGAGGCATTTGAACTAAAATACCTGTCACAGACTCATCATTATTTAGTTCTTCAATTTTATCAATTAAAACTTTTTCTTCCACATTCTCAGGTAACTCAATTACTGTTGAATTTATACCAATTTCTGATGCTGTTTTTTTCTTATTTTTTACATAAATCTTACTTGCAGGATCATCACCAACTAAAATAACGACAAGATGAGGTTTTTTATCTAATTTTTCAACCTCTATTTTAATTTCCTCTAATATTTTTTTTGATAAAGCTTTTCCATCTAATATCATGACATCACCTGTGGTAAATTTAATCTATAATAAAAATCTTTTATTGAATTTTTTACAACTTCTGAATCTTTCTCTATGGAATGATTAACTAAATACTCATCAAATGGAACAACTCCCAAAACATCCAAATTATATTTCTTAAGCAATCCTAAAACTGCGGTCATATCTTGGTTTTGGACTTTATTTAGTACAACCCCCATTTGTCCACCTGCTGCATATTTAGATGAAAATTCTTCAATTCTCTTTGCTAAATGCAATGATTCTTCTGTTGGATTAGCAACAATTACAGTTAAATCTATATCTATATCAACTAATTGATTTAAATATTTTAAATCAAATTCACAATCAAAGATTACAAAATCATAACGTTTAATTACTTTTAGGACAGCATCATTTATTTGAGCAGTTATTGGACACCTACAATCTTTTGAACCAATAAACCAAGAGACCAATATATCTGTATTATCATTTAATGTATATATGATATCTTCCATTGCCCATTCAACATACTCTTGTTTTGTCATATGTTGAGGTATACCAGTTTTGTACTCATGCTTTCCACTACGAATACCATAAATTGTATTCCTTATATCTAAACCATAACTATGACCAAATTCACTTGATAAATCATTATCTAAGATTAATACAGATTTTTCTGGAAAATATTCATTTAATAACTTTAAAAAAGACTTTACTATTGTTGTCTTACCGCTACCACTTTTCCCTGTTACCGCAATTGTTGTCGTCAATGTTATACCTCTCTATAAAACTGTAAAATAATTATACAATAGAGTAATAACCTAGACAAGATTTGACTTTAGTCAACTGTCTTAATATAATCAAAATATGGGAAATATTATTAAAGTTCAAAAAGGTACAAAAGATATATTGCCATCAGAAATCGAATTATGGCATTTTATGGAACAAAAAGCATTAGAAGTGTTTACTTATGCTGGTTATAGTGAAATTAGAACTCCAATTTTTGAAGCAACAGAACTATTTGCTCGTGGAGTTGGAGATACAACGGATATTGTCAATAAAGAAATGTATACTTTTGAAAAAAGTGAACGTTCTTTAACTTTAAGACCTGAAAATACAGCAGGAGTTGTTAGAGCATTTATTGAGCACGGAATGCATAGACTTAGTGCTCCTGTTAAACTTTGGTACAAAGGTCCTATGTTTAGATATGAAAGACCACAAGCAGGTAGACAAAGACAATTCCATCAAGTTGGAATGGAAATGTTTGGAATTGAACAACCAACTGCAGATGCTGAAGCAATTGCAGTTGCTATAAGATATCTTAATATGCTTGGACTAAATGACTTAGATGTAGAAATCAATTCTTTAGGTTGCCCTGAATGTAGAGAAACATTTAAAAGTAAACTTAAAGAAGTTATAAAACCTTATTTGGGCGAACTTTGTGAAGACTGCCAAAATAGATTTGATAAAAACCCACTTAGACTATTAGATTGCAAAGTAGATTCTTGCAAAGAAATTTATGCTAAGCCTGAAATTCAAGAAGTTATTCAATCAGATTTTATATGTAAGGATTGTGCAGAACATTTTGATACTTTAAAAATGTACTTAGATAATCTTGGCATAAATTATACTGTTAATAAACTACTTGTGAGAGGTTTAGATTATTATAATAGAACTGTTTTTGAAATAAAATCAAATAACTTAGGATCACAAAATGCTGTATGTGGCGGTGGTAGATATGATTCTCTTGTAAGAAATCTAGGTGGTCCTGATACTCCTGCAGTTGGTTTTGCAATGGGAATGGAAAGACTATTCTCTTTATTAGAAGAAAAACAAAATAATAAACTTACTGCTTATGTTGTATCAACAAATATTGAAGAAACAATTAAACTTATTGCTGAACTTAGAAACAATGGTATAAGTGCAGATTTTGATATGACCAGCAAAAAGTTTACAAAACAGCTTGAAAAAGCCGCAAAAGTTGCAAACTTTGCACTTATCCTAGGAGAAGATGAAATCGCTAATAACACTATTTCTATTAAAGATTTAAATAAATCAACACAACAAACTATTAATAGAAATGAACTAAAAACGTTTCTTCAAAATATAAAATAAACTGAAACCTATTATTAAAATTGATACTAATATTGGTACTTGTATTCCATATATTGTTTTAACACAATCAATCCTAAAACTTTCAACTAATATTCTTACTACAGAATATAGGATTAGATAAATACAAAATACAGTACCAGATTTTAATTTATGTTTTTTATGCAATAAAAATAACATAATCAAAAATATAAAAAAATCTAAAATGGATTCATATAAAAAAGTTGGATGGAAATATTTGTTATTTATATATTCAATAGGACGAGCTTCTATAGGGATAAACAATTTCCAAGGCAAATTTGTCGGATATCCAAAAGCCTCAGAATTAAAAAAATTACCCCACCTAGCTATTGCCTGACCAATAGGAATTGAATAGCTGAATATATCTAATAAATCAAAAAAGTTACAGTTATTATACTTTTTTACATAATAATATATACCAATTACTCCTCCTAATAAAGCCCCATGAATAGACAAACCACCATTTCTTATTGCCAAAATTTCGAATGGATGAATAATATAATATTCCCAATTTAAAATACAATAATAGAAACGAGCACCAAATATTCCCAATAGAAGAAGTATAGGTGCTATTTCTAAAACTAAATCCTTATATTTGTAATACTTATTAGCTATATAGTTTGATAATAATAAACAAACACATATAGCAAACCCCATTAATAAGCCATAATAATAAACATCTAAGCCAAATATTGAAAAAGCAATACAACCAGGAGAAGAAAAATCAGACATCTAAACTTGTTGTCCTAATTCTTCTAATTCTTCTTCAATTGATTTTATCTGATTTTGAATATCAGTTGTGTCCTTAGCTTTATTATCAATTTCTAAATACTTTTTATATGAAGAAATTGCACTTGTATACAATTCTATAGCTGCAAGTTTTCTTTGTTCTGGAGTCATCTTTAAAGCAGTTTCATCTACTTTTTTATTTTGAATTTCACTTAATGACTCATCATCATCTTGTTGATTTGAAGATTTATTATTATTTTCATTTAATTCCAACATTTCATTTGCGTAAGATTCTTGAGCGACAGCGAGCGAATAATAAGTATCAGCATTATCTTTATTTAATTCGATTGCCTTAGTTAAAGTTTTTATAGCCTCAGAATAACGTTCAGACTTAACATATGCAACACCTAAATTATAATGTGTTTCAAATATTGTATTATCTAAATCTAAGCTTGCTTGCAATCTATCAATTGCTGATTCATAATCACCATTATTCAAATATATTTGAGCTTTATTATTTAATTCTTGAACAGCAAAATTATTAATACAAGCCGTAGATATTACAGCGATAAAAAGTATTGTAACTACTAATATTGCTCTTTTCATAACTAATCCTATCTCTACCTAATGAAATACAATAAACTCTATTAAAATGGCTTAGTTTGGTTCAATTTTAATCTTAATTCTCTAAATCTAGCAATATCTTCTTGTGTTTTTCCTGATTCCTTAAATACTGCTTGAGATGTAGGATGAACCATTAATACATAATCCATATGTATTTCTAAGAAATTATACCTTCTTGGTGGTTGTTTTGAATTTCGAGAATATATTTCAGCATTTGTAACTGCTAAAAAGCGTCTTTCTCTATCATTTAATAAATCAGTAAGCTCTCGATTTGTATTTGTATATTTTGAAACATGAACAGTTCCTTTAATATCATGGTCTGCTGTTAATATACAAACTTCTATAGGTATAGTATCATTATTTTTTGCCATTTTTCTCTTCCTTTTATATTATTTTATAATAATTTCACTTACTTGTCCAGTATATTATTTCTTCTTAACTCTTACACCTTCTACTTCATGAACATTTTCAACTACTAAAAATGCTTTTGGATCAATATCTTTTACTAGTTGTTTTAATTTTGCCATCTCAACACGAGAGACAACGCAAAAAATTATTACATTATCCAAACCCGAATAACCTCCACGACTTCGGATATAAGTAACACTAACATCTAGTTCTTTCATTATAGATTTGCCCAAATCTCGGTATTTTTGAGAAACAATTCTTACAGCTTTTGAACTATTAAATCCTTCCATTACTACATCAATCGTCCTTGATGCTATGAAATAAGTTAATATTGAATACATAGCCTTATCCCAACCAAACATCAATCCAGCAGCCAAATAGATTATTAAGTTAAAACCCATCAAAAATTCGCCAACAGTCATAAATGAAAATTTTTGAGATAAATTAATAGACATAATTTCTGTTCCATCTAAAGATGCATTATTTTTTAATATTAACCCAACTCCAGTCCCCAATATAATACCGCCAAAGACAGGAGCCAAAAGGGAATCCTTTGTAGCTATTTCCCAATGAAACATATTTGTTGCTAAAGATAATACTGTAACTGCATACAGTGTCTGGAGTACAAAACGTTTACCCAATTTATGAAATGCTAAAACCATAAAAGGAAGATTAATTAAGAATATCAATAAACCTAATTGAGTATGGGTTAAATAACTCAGCATCATTGAAATCCCAATTACCCCTCCATCAAAAATTTTATGAGGCAACATAAAAGATTCCAAAGCAAATGCCACGATAATTGAACCAATAGTTAGCCATATTACTTGAATAATAATTTCTTTCGCTAGTTCTTTCTTTGATTTTTGTTTTACTTCAGGTTTTTGAAAAAAATTCACGAAGCATTACCCTCTGTTTTTTTATCCTCATTATTTTTTACCAACTTAAAATTAAAAATATTATTTTTATTTGGTTGGTTTTCTACATTTTCAACACCTAAAATTGATTCTAAATCATTTTTAAAAGTTGTAAGATCCTCATATTTCTTTAAAGAACCATCCATGCACAATGAAACATCGCCTGTTTCTTCTGATACAACTAGGCAGGCGCAATCACTAACTTCTGATAGACCTATTGCTGCTCGGTGACGAGTTCCATACTTCCAACTTAGTTTTGGATCTTCGGTTAATGGCAAAAGAACTCCTGCAGACAAAATTTTATTATTTTTAATAACCACAGCCCCATCATGAAGCGGAGTATTTGTATGGAATATTGTCAATATTAGTTCTGTAGAAACATCTGCATTTAATTGAGTTCCAACATCTGAATATGCAGTTGGACTATATTCATTTTGAAACACTATCAATGCACCAGTTTTAGTTTTTGTTAAATATTTTACAGCCTCAACTACTTCTTTAATTACATCAATATTATCATCTTGAGTTTGTTGATGTAATTTTATACCAAATAAAGTTTTACCAATATAACCTGGTTGACCCAAATACCCTAAAAAACGTCTTAATTCTGGTTGAAATATTACAATTAAGCTTAAGGATATCAAAGCAACTAAAGATTTTAAAAACATTCCTAATATTTTTAGATCTAAAATATTAAGAATTTCTGCAAATATCCATGCAAAAACTAAAAACATCAAACCACGAACTAGTTTTTCTGCTGGAGTATGTTGAATAAATTTCTTATAGAATGCAAATACTAATGAGACAATTATTCCAAGCTCAATTATGTTTACCCAATCAAGAGAAAACTGTAAACTAAATATTTTTTGAATTAGTGTTAATAAGTTTTCTATCATTACAATAACCTGCCAGGAATGTTGTCACGAGAAACTAAATCTTCTAATGTTTCTCTATATATAATCATATCAGATTGTGAATTATTTACAAGTACCATTGCAGGCTTTAATGCTCGATTATAATTACTAGCCATTGAATAATTATAGGCCCCTGTATTATAAACACATATTATATCTCCGGCTTCTAACTTTGGTAATTCTATATCTTTAATTAAAATATCACCTGATTCGCAAAATTTTCCCGCTATTGTAATTTTTTCTTTTGTACTATCATTTTTTTTATTAGCAACTTCAGCATAATATTCAGCTTCATACATGCTTGGACGAGGATTATCAGCCATTCCACCATCTACTGAAACATATTTTGTCATACCTGGAACTTGCTTCGAACTACCTACAGTATATAAAGTTACTCCTGCTGTTGATATTATACTTCTACCTGGTTCTAAATATAATGTAGGTTTTTCAATACCATATTTCTCTATATTTTTATTTAAAGAGTCGATAATACTGTCTGATATTATTTCTATTGATGGCGGGTTATCACTACTTACATATTTTACACCTAAGCCACCACCTATATTTATTTCATCAAGTTTTATATTATATTTATTATCAATTCTTGCTATTTCTTTAACTAAAACTTCTACTTCATCAGCATAACATTGAGGTTCAAAAATCTGAGAACCTATATGAGCATGTAAACCTCTTATATTTATAGTTTTATCTACAGTTAAAATATGTTCTATAATTGAATCTATTTGAGATAAATCAAACCCAAATTTTGAATCTAATTGACCTGTTTGAATATACTTATGAGTATGACACTCGATTCCTGGAGTAATTCTTAGAAGAGCATCAACTGTTTTCCCATATTTTTTGGACAATTCTGAAATCAATTCAACTTCATGATAATTATCAATAGAAAAACGTCCAACACCATACTTAATTGCTAATTCTATTTCATCTGGAGTCTTATTATTACCATTAAATAAGACTGTAGACATATCTATTCCTGCTTTATATACCGTATATATTTCCCCACCGGAAACAACATCGAATCCAAAATTTTCACTTGCAAGAATCTTCGAAATAGCAGAAGTACATAAAGCTTTTGAAGCATACATCATTTTTACTTTTTCATATTTTGAAAAAGCTTTTTTATATTCTTTACATACACTTCTTATTGTTTGTTCATCTATAACATAAAGAGGAGTTCCATACTTATTGGCTAAATCAACCATATCACATCCACCAACACACAAATTATTTCCTTCTTCTATTGTAATAGGCTTTAATAATTGATTTGTACTCATATATATCCTCTCGATTCATTTTATATTATTTATATAATGTACAAAAAATATAAAAATATGTACAGCATTATTTAACTTATTTTTGAATAAATTTCATCTTTTTCTTTAACATCATAATGAATATTATCAAAAAACTTCTTTATAAAATTTAGAATATGTTTTTTACTTGGAATCTTTTCTGATAAAGGATAATATAGTAAATCCATTAATATTGGATTCTTATTATTAGGAAATAAATAATTAATACCACTATTTATACAACCAATTTTACTATAAAATTTCTGTCTTCTTATTGTAGTCTCATTATTAAAATCAATCTTTTCGACTTCAAAGAATACAGCTTTTTTCTTGAAATTTTTATTAAAAAAAGCCTTTAATATTTTTTCACCATACCCCATTGATTGATATTTTGCATATACAGCTAAATAATCAACCAATATGAATTCATCAACAAAACATATTAAATAACCAACTTCAATATCATTATCAAAACATCTGAAAGCTTTATATAAATCGGTATTTAATAGTTTTTTAAAATGCAATAAGGATTTTAATTCCTTTTTGGGAAACTGTTTACACATGTTTATGTATATATCATCAAAATGAGTATTTGTAAGATAAAAATGAATCATAATAAATATTATATGTAAACATATGTAAATTTTAAAGCATTATTTGTCAATTATAGATTTTGATAAAACTTACATTGGAGGTAAGGTAATAAATATGATAAACAACAACCAACAAATTCATTTTAGATCAAATATTAATCCTCAGGATTATTCAAACAAACCAAACTATGATAAATCATTAGATTGGCTTAACAATCCAAAATTTGAAGACGATGAAGATGAGCAAGTTAATACTACTCAGAATAAAAACAATAAACTACGTAACGCATTAATAGGTTCATTAGTTGCACTGGCTACAATTAGTATACCTGCAATTGAACTTACTGATAAAAATAATAGTATTGATAAATATAACTATTCAGTTCCCCAAAAAGATAACATTGAAACAATCTGTAATCCTGAATTAATTGCAAAGGGAGGAAGAAATGATTCACTTGTTGAAACAGAAGAATTCCTTAAATTATTAAATTTTGCTGGCATGGACAATCTTCCTAGTAGTACTCAATCTGCAATTAGAATGACTGCATCGGCTAATTATGAACCAGTTATGGTTTCAGATGCAAATGCAAAAGAAAAATTAATTAACCAAGTAGAAAAAGTTCAAAAAGTTATTGATACAGCCATTAAACAGAGCCTTGAAAAACCACATAAAACTTATGCACAAGAACAATTAGAATATAAAGCAAAATATATTTCATCTGTAGATATTATAGATCAAGTTGACTTTTCTGAAATTTCTAAATACAGACAAGACCTCAGCTACTTAAAAGCACAATTAAGAAATTATGTTGATCCTATAGAACGAGCAGATATCAAATCAAATGAAAAATTAAAAGAATCTATCAATAAAGCTCAAAATCTTGTGGATAACCTAACCGAACAATGTAAAAAATATGGACAAATAGTAGGAAACACTGATTATAATCATACATTAAGCAGATTTGAATTAATAGATTTATTAAATCAAGAATCTCTTGAAGGACTTGATAAATGGACAAAAAAAATAATTATTAGTAAGGCAACAGAAAATTACAATCCTATAAACTTTGATGACATAAAAGACAACGATAAAATTAAAGAAAAAAACAAAATAATAGGAGAAGAAGTTCAAAAAGCTCAAGATATACTTGATTTTGAAGCATTAAAATATAAACTAAGTAATTTACCTCAATAAATATAAATTATACTATCGCATTTTAATGAAAAATATGCTATAATAAATTAAGTAATTTTTGGAGGCATATGAATAAATTTTATAAGCAATTTAATCATTTTGTCTTTGAGCTTATTTCTACGATAGAAATAAGCCAGCCTCCGTATAATAGTAATTTTATAAGTAATTCTCTAATATAAAATTATTCCTAATAATTATTAATATTTAAGGAATCACTAATATTTAAAGAGTTAGTTATAAACTTTTATGCAAGCCAAAGAAAGGGGCTATTATGAAAACACTTAACGAAATTCAAGAAAAGATTAAAAACAAAGAAAAATTACATATTATTCTTGACTACAACAATAGAATAACCCCTTACATAAGAACTAGTATGTCATATTTCTTTTCACCTATGTTCAAAAGAATTATAGAAAATTTTGCAAAAAAAGAATTTATTCAAGTTAGTCTAATAACAGATAAAAATATAAAGAATTTCAAAAAAGAATTTCCAATTACAACAGAAAATATTGATTTATATGGAGTCATTGGAGCAGAAAAAGAAATCCAAGAAAATAAAGAAACTATATATGATGACAAATTAAAAAAAGAACTAAAAAAAATATATAATAATCTATCCAAAACTTATTCAAATAATAAAAAGCTTATATTTGAATATGAAGATTGGGCTATATTTATACACAATAAAGGATTATCAAAAGAAGATTTGAAACCCATTAAAAAAGAAATTAATGAGCAAATCAAAAAAAATAAATTTAATGAAGAATTAACTACTTTTGATGAAGAAAACAAAATTGTTATTACCTTATCTGAGATAAAAATCAATTCATTATTAGATAAGCTTATTGAAGAATATAACGATTATACATGTATTTATATAGGTAAAGAAGAAGTAACATTCAAATACTTAAAGAAAAAATGTAACACATTAAAAGTTATTCATCCTAGTGATTCAATGGAATCAAAAGCAGATTTAGTTGTATTTAGAGCTAAATTTGAAGAATTTCTATCAGAAACAAATAACTTGTACATCTAAATAAAAAAGGGACTAAATTTTAGTCCCCAGTGTACAGTTTACACAGTATAATAAGTTAACGATTAAAGTATATTTTATTTAACAGCTTTTTTCTTAGTCGAATTCTTTTTTATTTGACTAAGATATCTATCGCATTGGGCTTCTTTGTTATATCCCAATAATGTCCCTAATATAAAATCCTGTTCGGGAGATAATTCATTTAATTTTTTGTGGATAAAAGTCTTTATTACTTCAATACACTTCTTAGCACCAAAAAAGACATTGATTTTATCTTTATCCACATCTTGAATTGCATAAGAAATCTTTTCTCGGTTTAACCTATTTTCAATAGGCTTTCTATATATACTTTTTTCTGTTGTCAATATTAAACTTCTTACACCTTTTTTATATTCATATATATGATGATTAAACACCTTCAAATCATAAGCTTGTTGACGCACACTAGCTAATGGTATAGGTTTAGTTGTAACCATAATATGCCCTCTTATTAAATGTTTGTCTAACCTAACATTTATAGGTTATCATATTTTGTTAGGCTTGTCAAACATTTTCTTGAAATTAAAATATTTCTTGTGTTATGATAATAACACAAGGGGATTATTTACGTATGAAAAAATTATTTTCAATTTTTATATTAATAATATTTATAAGCTGTAACCAAGTATTAGCCGATGATACAACTTGGTGGAATCATTATGGAGATGAAATACTTGTAAACAATTTAGCAAAAGTTTATGCACAAAACCAAGATTTAAAAATTGCAACAATTAAAACAAAACAAATGCAAGAAGTTGTTAAAATGTCATTAGCAAATGAATTACCGCAAATAAATTTCAATCCTAACATTGGTAGAGAATTAAGATCAAGTGATGTTTATTTTGGAAATTTATTAATTCCTAATTATTCTCAAACAAGATACTTATTACCTTTATCAATGACTTACGAGATTGATATTTATGGAAAAAATCATTTACAAACAAAAAGCTTTAAAAAACTATCTCAATCAGCACTTGAAGATGAGAAAATTGCAAGAATATTAATTTCTAGTACATTTACAGCTAATTATTTTAATTTAATAAAAATTGATAGGCTTATTGAAAACAACAAAAAATTAGTTGATTTACAATCAAATATAGCCAAAATGCAACGTTTGAAATATGAAAGAGGGTTATGTTCAGAACCAGAAGTTTTATCAGAAGAACAAGCTCTTACTTCTTTCCAACAAGAACTTAATAATTTAGAAGCAGAACAAGAAATAATTAAAAATCAATTAATTACACTATTAGGGGAAAAAGAAATAACTAACATTGAAAGAAATAAAATTGAAAATATAAAGTTAATTGATATTCCTGATAATTTTGATTCTTCTTCTATTACTAAAAGACCTGATTTTGTTAAATCCGAATTATATGTACAAAGAACAGGTCTAGATGTTAGAGTTGCTAGAAGAGAACTACTTCCATCATTTACAATATACGGTAATATTGGTTTTAATGCCTACCATCTTGATAGATTATTTACTAATCGTTCATTCTTATCATCTGTTGGGGTTCTTCCTTCTTGGGATGTATTTACAGGTGGAAGAAAAATGGCTAATTTAAGATATAGAAAACTTGAATGTAAGAAAGCTATTGAGGAATACAATAAAACAGTTCTAACTTGTATCCAAGAATTAAATAATTCACTATGTAGAATAAAATCTACAAGAAAAAATTATAATGAAAGCAATAAAAGATACCAATTAGAATTTGATAAATTCGCATTAACACAAACAAAATATTCAATAGGCGCTTTGTCAAAATTAGATGAAATGAAAGAAGAAAGGAATCTATACCTTAGAGAAAATGAACACATTGCAGAAAAAGCAAATTATCTGGTTATGACAATAGAACTATACAAAGCTCTCGGAGGACAAGATTACTCCGAAAATAAAACTTTATAATTCTTTTTTATCATGTTCATAATCTTTATTTTTATGGTGATGATGACATTTAACTTTATCATCACCATTTCTATAACCAATACCTGCTCTATAACCTGATATAGCATAAAGTATAGGAAGTGCCGGTTCAATCCATTTTAAACCTGACATAACTGCAACAGTTGCTATATCATCTGTATGTAAACAAATATCTAATAATTCTGGTTTTCTATCATCAGATTTAACCTTTTTATGATTATGCTTTTCAAGTTTTTCTTGTTGGTGTTTTAGTTTATTCATTTGTCTTGTTTCTTTAGATTCAAATAATGGATTAATAAATTTCCTTGAAATATAATTTGCAATTGAGCTTCCACCAATTACCCCTGTTAAAATAATACCGCCAACCATAGATGTAGCTCTTGCAGCTTTTGATTTAACATTCAATGATTCCATAATACCTAGAGCACCAGCTGCACCAACATTGCATAAAAATATATTAGCTAAATACTGATATACACCTTCTTTAATCTTATTAGGAACTTTTTGTTTCCAAGTTTTTTTATCAGTTACAACATCACCTGCAATACCTCCTGCAATACCACCCGCAACAGGAATAGCTCCCAATACTGATAAACGTCCCATATCCTGAACTATTTCTCCTGCTGTTACATTTTGAGGTTCAGGAACAAAAGCATCCAAAAATTTCTTCCCATTTTCAGTCGGTTCAAGTTTTTTTCTCAATAAACCAATTTCTTTAATATTTAAGACCTTAGATTTAGCTTTTTCTAACACTTTATGAACATTTGAATCTACTGTATTTTGAGATAAAAAGTTTTCAACTAAATCATTATTAAATTGCTTGATTTTATTTATATCAATTTTTTCATAAGGTTTTCTAACAACTTTTGACGCAATTCTTGGAGCTGCTAATGCTGCTAAAGAAGTAGCACCCAAAACCATTCCTGTATTTATCACAACCTCTTTTTTCTTATCTTTGGGTGATTTTCTAACTTCATTTGCGGTATATAAAGTTGCCCCACCTAATAATACTCCCGGCACAACCTTTGAAAACTTTCCAACAACCAAAGGTTGATCTAAATATTTCCCTACTGTTTTTATGTGATTAAGCATTGTTTGGTAATCCTAACACTATCTTCAAAAATTTTTATCTATTATGAAATTTATTAATAAAATCTGGTTCTAAATGACAAAATTTGTTAAAATCAGATAATTTTTCAAGTATATTTTCAGTTATTATATGTTCAACCTGGCAAGCTGTATTAGCAGCTTCATCAGATGAGATTCCTAAAACTTCTTCAAAAAAAGATTGAATAACATTATGTTTATTAATTATTTCACGTGCTTTTTTTATTCCTGCCTCCGTGATAGAAATCATCTCATAACGGCCATAATTAATATACTCTTTTTGTGCAAGTTTATTTAAAGCTTCAGTCACAGAAGCCCTTGATACATTCAAAGCCTTTGAAATTTCAATAGCTTTTACTGCACCATTCAAATTTATACGATTATACACACACTCTAAATAATCTTCTAAACTTGAGCTTAATTTAGCTTCTGGCATACATACCCCTTAAAATGTTAGTCTTGCATAACAAATTTAACACAACAAATTTATTTTTTCAAGTAAATATATTTGTGTATAATATTATCGTATTATTTTTATGGAGAAAATATATGACAAATAATATTCCAAAAGAATCAAAAGAAATTCTTATCAAACTATTAAAAGGTAATGAACAATTCATAAATGGGAAATATGAAGCAAAGAACATAACAATTGACACATTAAGACACTTTGCAGAATTCCAAGAGCCACATGCCTGCGTTCTTAGTTGTTCTGATTCAAGGGTTGTACCTGAATTAATTTTTGAAGCAGGAATTGGAGAATTATTTGTTGTAAGAGTAGCAGGAATAACTGTTGGACCTAATGTTAGAGAAAGTATTGAATATGCGGTAAAGAAATTACATGTTCCTTTATTAATTTTATTAGGACACGATAATTGTGGAGTTATGGAATATGCCAAAGAAAGTTACCCAGAAGTTAAAGAGCATTTCCAATCAATCTTAAAATGTGTCTATCCTGCAGTTGATTTAGACAAAAATTCATTAGAATCAAATGAAACTCTCGCAAAACAACATACTATGTGGGTTGAAGAATACTTGCTCAACCATTCAGATATCGTAAAAAAAGCAGTTGAGGATAAAAAGCTTTATATTGCGAAGTGCCACTTATGCCACAAAACAGGAAAAGTTACACTTTTAAATAATGATTTGGAATATGTATCATTAAATAACATCTAGTTTACAAAGTTCTTTATATCCACATCTTTCACAAGTTTTTTCAGGTTGAGAAACTGGAACATCAAAGTTTAAGTTGCGGATATTTTTATATGTTTCTACAACTAAATTTTCAATATAATCCATATCCTCTTTGCCTAATTCAAGTTCAACTGATTTGGTATGATTTTCTACATAAATTACACCTACTTTTGAAACCTTTAGACCTGTTTTCTTTTCGAATGCATATTTGTAGCAACAAAGTTGGTTATAATAATCTTCTCTTGATCCTCCTTGCTTATATTGATTTTTACTTACAGGAGAACTTGTTTTATAGTCATATAGTGCATAAGTTCCGTCAGATAATTTTTCAACTCTATCAATTTTACCATTCAACATTTCATCTTTGAACAGAACCCCATCAAACTTATCTTCTAAAGCATAAATCATACTTTTAGGAGATTCACAAAAATGTTGATAATAATTATCAAAAATACTTAACCCTCTTTTTATGAAATTTTCTTTATCAACTTTTGAATTAAAAACTTGTTTATCCATTTCTTTTAAGAAACATTCTATAGCTTCTTCTTTGGTAAAATAATTTTCTGCAGTCGCAGATTTTTCTAAAACCCTATGAATAGCAGAGCCATAATTTGCTGCCCCCCAATCAACTTCATTTAAATTAATTCCTAACACACTACTATATAAAAATTGTCTTGGACAAGCATTATAAGAATTTATTAAAGATGGACTTAAAACTATTGTTTCTACTCTTTCTTTTAATTCGTTTTTTAAATCATTTCTATTATCCAATGTTTCTTGAGAAATGGATTTAAAGTATTCTGTTATTGCATCATCTTCTTTATATTCAAAATCTTCTTTCTCAAAATCAAAATCATACACAGCATCTAAATATTTAGTAACTGTTTTTAATTTTCCATTTTCAGCTTCAGAATATGAAATCGTTAAAGCATATTTTGCGCGAGTTACACCAACAAATAATTGTTTTATAAGTTCAGAATCCCTTTTTACTGAATCATCAGATTCTTCTTCAGAATAATCAGTAACAAGTTTATATTCAGTTGGCATTGAAAAAGCTTCCCAATTATTTGATAGCAAATTAGGAAGATATACATGTTCAAACTCTCTACCTTTAGAGCCGTGATATGTTACCAACTGAACAGCATTTTGAACAACATCACTTTTATCCGTTAATAGTTCAATATTATTATCTTTACAGTAATCTAATTTATTAATAAAATCATTCAATGTTGAAGAAGCATCTAGTTGCATCAAATCAGTAGCCTCATCAATCATTTTTTTGATACCTAAAATATTTTCTAACCTATTACTTGGATATTTAAAGAAAAATTCTAAAATCCCTGTATCATTAAGAACTTTTATAACTGTATCTCTTAAATTATTTGTTGCAGAAAATATTTTTAACTCTTTAAATATTTTTAAGAATGATTTTATTTTTACTTCATCATCCCAATCAGATAATACTTCCATATTAGTTACAAAATCATTGTTATCAAGACAAGAACGCTTATGTTCATGCAATAACTTATTATAATCTTTTAAAGAAATATCAAATGGAGGAGCCAATAAAAGCCCAAAAAGTTTATCTGAACACAAAGCCTGATTATTCAAGGCCTTGAGATAAAAATACAATACTGTAGAAGATTTGATTGCAAAAATATTAGTTCCTTCACTTATTTGAGTAGGAATATTTTTTGCTTTTAATAATTCAGCAAAAGTTCTAAGTTCTTTTTTCTTCTTAGAAATAATTGCAATTTGAGACAACTTAAGTTCTGGGTTATTTTTAATTACAGACTCAATATCTTCAACAATATGGTTATATTCTTGATTTAGCTCGCCAAATTGCCATCTTCTAATTTTTTGTTCTTTAGAAATGATGTCTTGATTTTTTGCTGTTAACGATTTAATTATTGAATAATTTTCAAACAAAGGATTAGCTTCCAGCCTTGTTTTATCTTGGTTAAGAAGTTTATAACTCATATCAAGAATAGTTTGAGTAGAACGATTATTTTCTGTTAAACAAATAACCTCAGTATTAGGATATTTTTTTAAGAAATTTTCTATATTTTCAGAATTAGCCCCCTGAAAACCATATATAATTTGATCATCGTCTCCAACCACAAAAACATTAGGAACTTCTTTAGTCGATAAAAGAGAGAACAAAATACTGTTTTGTAAATCATTAGTATCCTGATATTCGTCAACTAAGAAGTAGTCATATTGACTTGATACTTGTTTCAGAAATTCATTATCATCATTGAATTTATCAATTACAAGGTTAATCATATCCGCAAAATCGATTAAACCCTTTTCTTTCATCTTATTTGAATAAGATTCATATATTGACCAAATTTCTTTTGCCTTTTCAATATTAGTTTTAATCTTTTCTAAATCCTTGTATCTTGTAGCATTCTTAGTATTACCCTTAGCTTCTCTTTCTGCAATTTCAAATTCCAATTCTTCTTTTGCCCTAATATATTTAGGGTTTGTATGAAAAGCATTAAAATATTCTTCTTTAGTAATTCGTTTAGATTTTATCTTTTCAATAGCAGATATAAAAGTTGATAAATAATAATATTTCCCGCCTCTATCAGCTACAAAATATTGAGGATTAATTTCATCAATAGTATCAATCATTAATTCACGTTTAACAGTTTCTGTAATTAAACCAACATCATTAGCTAAAGAGAAGTCTTCAGAATATTTTTTTAGAATTTCGTTACAGAAAGAATGATATGTGTATATATTAACAGAAGCTGCAAGAAAACCAATTTCTTTAATAATACGATGACGCATTTCAGAAGCAGCAGCATCAGAAAAAGTTAAACAAAGTATTTTTTCAGGAGTAATTCCTTGTTTTAACATTGAAGATATACGATGCACAACAGTAAAAGTTTTCCCTGTTCCGGGACCTGCTAATACAAGAATCGAACCATTAATTGAATCAATACACTTTTGTTGCGCAAGATTAGGTTTTATAACTTTTTCTATTAATGTTTCCATATTCACCCCTAAATAATATTATAATATTATAGGGCTAATTTCAATTATGTAAATATTTTAAAATTCGTTGAAATATTATCTTCAATAATCTTTTTAACCGACTCAAGTTCAGTTGATATAGCATCTTGTTCAGCTTCTAGTTTATTCATTCTAATATCAATTTCTTTATCTTTTGTATTTATTTCAGCTTTTTTTGCTTCATATTCAGACAATGCAGTATTTTGAGCATCTTTATCATAGATTTCAAATACTTTGCTAACATTTGTAGCTAATTTAGTTGAATAGTTAAAATCAGTACCATCTAAAGTGTCTACTTCAGTTATAAAATACATATTATTTTGAAGTTTTGCGTTCAAATAATTGTTACTTGCAGTTTTATTAGAAGTATTAATGTTTTCGTCATAAACCCAACCATTTTCAGCAATCATTTTGAATATTGCATCAAAATAGTCCATCATTCTGTTTTCAGCTGAATCGAAATATTTATCTC
>CALVEV010000004.1 GCA_944326685.1 Candidatus Gastranaerophilales bacterium | reverse complement strand
TTTGATTACAGTTTTTAATGTATCCATTTCAGTTTTAATAGCATTTCTTTCGTTTTCTAAATGTGCTAATTCAACATCATATTGTTTATCTTTTGCATCAATTTTTCTCATTGATGCTTCATATTCTGCTTCTGCTTTCTTTAATTCTGTTTCATCTGCTACTTCTTGTAATGATACGTTTGTTGCAATATTTGTATCAAATAAATCTTTTTCTTCTACATCATATTGTGTAAATATTGCAAAACCGCCATTTATCATGTTTGTAACCCATTCAGTTGAGTTTGCTTGTTCATCTTCTACTATAATATAACCACCTTTGATTACTTGATAATAGTTTAATGCTTCAACAATCTCTGGATCATTCATATCCCAACCTGATTGATATGTTTGAGCTTGGTCTGTAACGATTACATTGTAAGTACCAACTGTATCTGTATAAACTTTTTTATCTGTTGAGATTGTATAGTTAGAATTACTGTTTATCGCTGTATATATTTTTTCTAATTCTTCTTTGTCCCCATTCATTATGATGTTATTTAATTCTGCAAGAGCTAATTTCCCTGCTGAAGTATTTGTATTGAATTTAGCATTAACCCAATCTTCTACTTTTTGGATGTCTTCTGCATATTTTAAATCTGTGTGACCTATATTTCTTAATGCTGTATATAAATTATTACTAATATCTTCTGTTGATCCTATTGTTATTGTTGTTGTTTTTGTTGCATTTCCTGTACCTGTTGCAGCATATCCAGTATATTCATAATCTTTTGTAGATTTATAGTTATTCTGAAATGCTTTTGTTGCATCTAAGGAGTTATTAGTAACATCTTCTATTAATGTTGTAATAACATTAGAATTGCCATTTTGTGTTAAAAACTCATTTAAGAAATCATTAATACTTGCTAGTTTTAAAGAATCTTCTACTAATATACCTCCAGTAAATAAATAATCTTGTTCATAAAATTTACTTAACCAAGTATTTAATTTTGTTTCAAAATCACTTGGAACAGTCGCATTTGCTTTATCAACAGCCATCATTATATTAGATTTCATACTTGATTTTGAAGGTATTGTTATAGGCTTTGTTGTTACTGTTTTAATAGCACCATCTGTTAATGAATCGTCATTACCTTGATTAGTAACATTACCAGCCCCAACAGGTTTTAAACCTGATGCACCATTATATTGTGACCCAACTACTATTGCAGAACAACCACTATCTATGAAACCAATAAATGCTCCTTTATTACCTGTAGCATTAACATTACTTGTTGTTGCGCATTGGTATATAAAACCACTTCCTTTATCATATTCGTGTCCTATTAATCCGCCAACACTACTTGTTCCTTTAACATCTCCAGTTGAAATACAATGTTCTAATATACCACTTGTATCGTGTCCTATTAATCCTCCAGTACAATTAGTTGCATTATTAATTTTAACATTAGAAGTACTAGATGAAATTATACCTTTATTATTATATCCAATTAAACCTCCAGTCCATGATGCACCGCTAATAGTTCCACTCGCATAGCAGTTATCAACATAGCCACCATTGCTTTGTCCAATTAATGCACCTGTATTTTGAGCATTTCTTGTTATATTTACGTTTTCAAGAATAACATTTTTTATAACGCCATTTTTTTCTGTAACTGTAACACCATTTTTATCATCTGTAGTTGCAGTTGAATCACCTGTAACAAAAGTAAATAAACCAGCAGAACCTTTTAAATTTGAAATAGTATATCCATTTCCATCAAAAATACCTTGAAAAGCATTAGCTGTAGTGTTACCAATACCAGTCCAATTAACTCCTGTCATATCAATATCGCCACCTAAAACAAAGTGGACTCCTTTAGTGCTTATACCTTTATTTGTCAAATTTTGTAATGCAACTAAATCTTCTTTATTATTGATTACATATGTTTTATTTACATCAAATGTTCCATTTGCATCTTCTATTGATTTAACAGATATTGCATCTGCTGGAACCGGCTTGTGATCTACTTTTTGGTAACCCCAATCAGTATTAAAATTAGGTACTTCTCTTGTTGTTTCTTGACCTTTAGCTGTTTCAATTGATGTATATTTTTCTGTAGGGATTGTATTACTAACCTTATCAAATCCTAAAACAGCTGTTTTGAATCCAAGTCTGTCCATAAACTCAATTTCAGAACCAGGGTTGCCATCTGCAGGTAGTTTAAACTTATCTGCATTGGCTTTTGAAACATATATTTTATCTGTCTTTGTATCTTTTAAATAAATCTCTTGTGCTAACTTGTTAGCTGTATTTCCTTCTAATACTAATAATGTTGTATCTATAAATTTTGCACTACCATCTGCACCAAGTACTGCTCCTTGTATTGTTGTAGAATTTAAAGCATTTGCATATTTTTGATAAACGTGGGCTGACTCATTAGCCATTTGAAGCTTTTGTGCTTCTAGCTTTTGAGCTTTGTATTCTATGTCATGCATCCTACTTGTTAAGGATAACAATCTTGCTTGTGATGAAGACATTCCCATAAATACAGTTTCCCTAATTTTTCCCTTGTTATTTTTTACGGCTCAAATTAGGCTAAACTTTAATAAATAAGAGAAATTATGAATATTTTTTTACAAATCTTTAAATATTATTAGTATATATCGTATCAACCAATCTTTTTAAGTTTCTTTTCTTTCATGTTTAGATTTTTTCTTAGGAGCATTTTTCTTTGAAAATTGTTGGGGAGCTTGTGAAAATGCAGTTTGAACACGTTTTACACTATATACATCAGGAAGATTTTGAATAGCTGTCATAACTTTCTTTAGTGTTTCAATATTATCAAGTTCAATACCAAGTTCAATAATTCCTAATTGGTTATGTTTAGCTTTAGCATTAGCAAATACGATATTAGTGTTATTATCAGATACAGCAGCAATAATATCCTTTAAAAGCCCGTGCTTTTCTGCTGTTTCAATCCTTATACTAGTTGTATAAGTTTTATCAACATTATTTCCAGACCAATGGATATCTATAAGCCTTTCTGGTTCTATATTATCAAGGGTTTTACAATCTAAACGATGTATAGTAACACCCTTTGAACGAGTTACAACTCCTACAATTGGTTCTCCAGGTATCGGAGAGCAACAACGTGCAAATGAATATAATAAACCTTCTAATCCTATAACATCTTTTTTGGAGGCCTTATGACCTTTGCTTAAATACGGTTCTTTAGGTTTATTCGTTTTTTTCAATTTATTAATTATTTTATTTGAAGTTGTTTCGCCATAACCTAATGCTGCAAATAAATCATCTGTTGTTTGGTAATTCATTTGTTTGGCTACTTTTTCAAGTTCGCCATTTTTAATATATTCATCAAAAACTGTTTTGGTTAAATCATGTTCAAGTGTAGATTTACCTAGTTCTATATGATCTTCTCGTTTATTCTTTTTAAACCATTGGCGAATTTTTGAAGATGCTTGTTTTGTAACAACAAAATTAAGCCACCCTAATTTTGGAGCTTGGACTTTTGACGTTAAAATTTCAACAATATCACCATTTTTTAGTTTTGTATCAAGTTGAGCAATACGTCCATTAATTAGAGCTCCGACTGTTCTATGACCTACATCAGAATGAATTCTATATGAAAAATCAACAGGGGTCGCATTTACCGGTAAGTCGATAACGTCACCATTTGGTGTAAATGCAAATACTTGATCAGAAAACAAATCTAATTTTACTGAGTTAACATAATCTTCAGCATCAGTGGTATCTTTATTGTATTCAATTAATTTCCGCATCCAAGAAAATTGTTTATCAGTATCCGAATTTGCTTTTTGGGATCCTTTTTCTTTATAACGCCAATGTGCAGCAACCCCATATTCTGCAACTTCATGCATCTTCCAAGTTCTTATTTGAACTTCTAACGGTTTTTGTTTTGGTCCAATAACTGATGTATGCAATGATTGATACATGTTACCTTTAGGCATTGCAATATAATCTTTAAATCTACCAGGAATTGGTTTGAACTGAGAATGAATGAGTCCTAATACTTCATAACATTCTTTCTCTGTTTCAACAATTACACGAACAGCTGTAATATCATATAAGTCGTGAAAACTTACATTTTGACGTTTCATTTTGTTGTAAATGCTATAATAATGTTTTGCACGACCTGTAATTTCGGCTTTTATTCCGAATTTTTTTACATCTTGTTTAATTTTATCAATTAGTAATTGAACAGTTGAGTCTCTTTCAATCTTTTTTTGTGAAACTAATTTTGCAATTTCATAATACTTATCAGGATAAAGATATTTTAATGATAAATCTTCTAGTTCTGCTTTAATTTTACCAACCCCTAATCTATTAGCTAGAGGTGCAAAAATATCTAATGTTTCTTGTGCAATTCTTTGTTGCTTAGCGGTTGCCATAAAGTTTAAGGTTCGCATATTATGCAGTCTATCAGCTAATTTCAAGAAAATTATTCTAAAATCACTAGCCATAGCAATAAATAATCTTCTAAAGTTTTCTGCTTGACGTTCCTCTTTTGATTTAAACTGTAATTTACCTAATTTGGTGACTCCTTGAACTAAATTTAAAACATCATCACCAAATAATTCTTTTATTTCTTCTGGTTTAGTATCTGTATCTTCTAATATGTCATGTAAAAAACCTGCCATTAAAGTATGAGTATCTGCCTTTAAATCTACAAGTATTTTTACAACTTCAACAGGGTGAATAATATATGGTTCTTCCGAAACTCTATATTGTCCATCGTGTAATCTTTTAGCAAATTCAAATGCTTTTTCAATTAAGTCAATGTCTTCTTGACTTCGATTTTGTTCTATTAATTTTTGTTTTATATCTATAAATAAATTTGATTGTTCATCCATATGATTACTATAATACAATATTTGTTAACTTTTGTAAATAATTGTTCTTAATCTCTCTTATTTATTAAAGTTTAGCCTAATTTGAGCCGTAAAAAATAACAAGGGAAAAATTAGGGAAACTGTATTTATGGGAATGTCTTCATCACAAGCTAGATTGTTATCCTTAACAAGTAGGATGCATGACATAGAATACAAAGCTCAAAAGCTGGAAGCACAAAAGCTTCAAATGGCTAATGAGTCAGCCCACGTATATCAAAAATATGCTAATGCGTTAAATGCAACAACAATACAACTTAAACAAATTGGAAGTGATGGTTCTGCAATTTCGATAGATGCAACTTATAATAATATGGTTAATAATGGCTATATTATTAAGTTTGAAGATAAAGTTAAAGTAACACAAGTTACAGCTGATAATTATAATTTAGCTGCAGGAAATAAGGATTATTTTATTTATTTAGAAACTGGAGAAAGTGGTGCTCCAGCAGGATATACTCCAATATACACAGCTTCTCAGCTACAAAACATATCAATGAATGGTAAATATATATTAATGAGCGATATTGATATGAAAGGAGTAAACTGGACTCCACTTGGGACAACAACAAATCCATTTATAGGAATATTTGATGGTAATGGACATACCATTTCTAATTATACTATTAATAGTACAAATTCAAATGTCGGCCTATTTGGAGCTATAAAGAATGCAACTATTACTAATGTAAATATTTCAAATAGTAGTATTACTTCTAATGGAAATCAAGTTGGAGGTTTAGTAGGGTATGCATTAAACTCAACAATTTCAAATTGTACAGGTAATTCGATTACTGTAAAAGGCAATTCTCAAGTTGGAGGATTAATTGGAAGAGCAGATTCAAGTGAAATAAACAATAGTGCAATAAGTGGGGATGTTAAATCTGAAACATCTTATACTGGGGGGTTTGTAGGATATGTTGTCGCTTCAACTATAACTAACTCTACTGCTTCAGTAAATGTTGAGGGTTTATCCAAAATGAATATAGAACTTGGTGCTACATCACAATGTATAGGAGGTTTTGTTGGTTATCTTTTAAATAGTAGTAATCCATCAAGTCAATCTACAATAGATAATTGTTCAGCATCAGGAAATGTAACGGGTACAAGAGAAGTAGGAGGATTTGCTGGAGCCGCAGGTCAAGGAACACAAATATCAAACTCAAGTGCGACAGGAACAGTTAACGGAAATCTTACAGAACCATTTAATATAGCTTCAATTAATTCATATAATTATGGTGGATTTATTGGATATAATATTGGAACGATAACAAATTGTTCATCTACTGGAAGCGTAAGTGGACTTGCAAATGTCGGTGGCTTTGTTGGACGTAATACAGATGGTACAATATCAAATTCTTATTCTACTGGTGCTGTTTCAACGATTTCAGGCGTTGATGCAACAACTGGAAAAGTTCTTGACTATAATAATGAAGCGGGTTTTGTAGGCAATAACCTTGCAACTATAACTAACTCATATTTTAATTCTGATTCTGCAGGCACTGATAGGATTGCCTCATATAATACAGGAAAATATCAAGTTACAGATGCTTCAATAGCAGAAATTCAAGAAGTAGCTGGTCCTACAACGTCACCATCTGTTAATAGTCCTTCTATAACATACACAAATAATTCTGATGCTGCTAATAAAGCTTCAAATTTATTTGAAGAAATCAAATTAAATGGATATGAAATAATTAATGGAGATATCACAAGTCCAGTAGATGGGAATGAAGATAATTCAGTTTGGTTTGCAAATATGTTATCGAATGGATTATTATCCATTTATAAGCTTGATACAACAACAGGTGAATATTATCAAACAAATATTGCAACTGACACAAATTTACAAGAAGTAGCAGATGAAACAGAATTAAAGAAAGCAGAAGTAGAATATGAAGCATCAATGAGAAAAATTGATGCAAAAGATAAACAATATGATGTTGAATTAGCACATTTAGAAAACGAAAGAAATGCTATTAAAACTGAAATGGATACATTAAAAACTGTAATCAAA
>CALVEV010000003.1 GCA_944326685.1 Candidatus Gastranaerophilales bacterium | reverse complement strand
TGAAAAAACACGAAGAAGAAGATGTTGTTAAATTATCATCAAAAGTTAGCGATTTGTTTGATGTCATTGATAATGCAGACGGGACAGAAACCAAATACGATGGAATGGCACCACAGAAAGTGTTTATAACATCAGTTGCAAACGAGTATTACAAGAAATCAATAGAGGACATTAACAACACCAAGATTGGAAACAAAGCAGTAAGAAGAAAGAATTTCCAACAGATTATGAAAGAATCCTTCTTCTACGGCGCAAACAGATTCGGAAACAACTTCATCGCCTAGGGGTGGGGTAAATGAGTAAAGTGGTAAAGGGGTAAATATAGATAGTCTATATTCAGCCTACTCAATAAAACCTCAAAAATGATAGTTAAAAGAGAATCTTAAAAAAGAATAAAATAAGTTAATTAGACCATGATTAACTTTTTAAATCGGACAGGGACAAATTAGGAAAAATTTTAGCGGCTTATAAGCCGCTTTTTATTTGCGGATTTTGGCAAGTGCGACGGTTGCGAAGCAACCTAGACACGTCCCTGTGAACAAGTTGATGGAGTGAAGGTTTTGAAGAAAAAAACCGAAACGGAATGGAAACTTGTGAACCGCCAATAATCCAAGAGGCACTACGTGCGTAGACAGGTTACGTTAAAAGTCCGGTTTGGTTTGAGACTACAAGTTAAAACTATACCTACACAACATCAGCACCAAACCTCTGCTCATTGGGATTATTGATTAAATTGTGAAAATAATTGCACCATAAAGGTTCATCACTTAATCAGTTAGTCATGAAAAATTAAATGAGCCGAGTGGGTAATATACTCTTACTTTTAACTATAATTTAATCTTCATGTAAAACAAAAAAGGAGATTTATACATGATTGGAACTGATGAGATTAAAGTTGTTATCGTTGAGGATTTTAAACTAACAAGAGTAGGACTAAGATGCGCATTAAATGAAAACAAGGATATTAATGTTGTCGGAGAAAGCGAAAATGCAACAGATGGTTTAAGATTAATTGAACAACTTAAACCACAAGTAGTGCTAATGGATTTGGGTTTACCGGGAATGAACGGAATCGAAGCAATTATGAAGCTTAGAGAAACTAATAAAGATGTAAAAATAATTGCACTAACTTCACATGATAGAGAAGAAGAAGTTATTACGGTTCTTAGTGCAGGAGCGAATGCTTATTGCCTTAAAGATATTGATCCTATCAAATTATCTGATGTTATAAGAGATGTTGCAAATGGAGTTTGCTGGCTAGATGCAGAAATAGCAGGAAAAGTACTAAGATCATTCCCTAAGCAAGATAAAATGGTTCTACTTAACAACCAATCTCAAAATCATAACCAAGTACCTCTTACCGAAAGAGAGTTTGAAGTTCTGAAACATCTTGTATCCGGTAAAAGTAATACTGAAATTGCAAAAGAACTTATTGTTAGTGTCCACACTGCAAAAGCTCATGTTTGCTCTATTCTTCAAAAAATGTGTGTAAACGATAGAGTTCAAGCCGCAGTTAAAGCAGTTAAAGAAGGGATTGTATAAGTTGTGATTCTCATCTATAATAAGATAAATTAGCAGATATAACTCTGCTAATTTATCAATAGAGAGGGTATTATCATGGATTTAATCGAAAATAGAAAAAGTGTTAGACAATATTCTGAAAAAAGAATTTCAGATGAGATATTAAAACAAATTCTTAATGCAGGACGTCTTGCACCTTCTTGGATGAATTCACAACCTTGGCATTTTATTGTTGTCAAAAATCAAGAGACTAAAGACTTATTATGTAAACTATCTAATAATCAACCTCACGTTAGATTAGCAGATGCAGTTATTGTTTGCGTTGCTGATAATAATGCTTGGTCTAAAGAGGTTTTTGGTAAAGTTCTAAAAGCCAGAGGAATGAGAGATGAAGCTATTGATAACATCATGACAATACCTGCTTATTATCCTCCATTATTAGGTAATGAAACAACTTTACTTCGCTCTGTTGAACAAGTTACATACGCTATTGCTTATATGACACTTGAAGCCGAAAGATTAGGTGTAAGCTGCTGCATTATTGGAGCATTAGGAAATGAAGTAACTAAAATTCTACCTGAAATTAGCAAAGAAGCAAAAGATATACTTAACCTAAATGATAATCAATGCATTATATCAATGCTAACACTAGGGTATGAAAAAGAACCGCAACCTAGCAATAAAATGAGAAAAGATTTTGACGAAGTTATTTCTTTAGAAAAATTAGGACAAAAATTCTAAAAGAATTATGCATAATTTTTTAAAGTTTCTTCTATAAATTCTTTCATTTCTGCAACATAAAGTTTTGGTGATACTAATTTACAATTGTCTCCATATCGCATTAATCGATGGAATAATTGTATTTTATCTTCAAATCTATTTTTGATAAGCAAATCACCATTACTTAAAATTCTCATAACTTCTTCGTGAGGTCTTAATTGGTAATTTTTCGCTAATTTACCCTTCACCTCAAATAATACTGTTGTTGGTAAGAACTTATTATTTGATTTTTGAGGCAAAATTCTAACTTGCTCAATATTATCCGGAGTTATTGATTTAGAATTAGTTCCATCAAAAACTATCAAATTCATTTCATCATCTTTTATTGATACTTCTATAGGTTCACATTGTATTGATTCATTATTTTTGAAGGTTATTTTTACTTTTTGAGAAAGTAAACAAGCTTTTTCAAAAGTTTTTATATTTGCATCTTTAATAACTGCGTTTGAAACTGGAGAAATCGGACGTTCTGCACGTCTATTTATTTTATTTAAGATTTCTTGCATGTTTTCTAATAAATGTTGAACCTTCATTTTTTCACAACAATTTTTTAATTCATTGAACAAAGATAATTCATTCTCAGAAAAACTTATACCTATTGGGAAATTTACTATTTGATATTTGTTATTAATCTTCTTGATATCAATTCCACAATATCTACAAGTATTGATATATTTACTCATTACAAAGTTTGAATTGTATTCATTATGATAAAGTTCATAATACTTTATCAATTCATTCATCTCTAAATCACGTTCAAACAACAACTGTAAAGTATAAAGAACTTTTAATGATGCAGCATTAACTTTTGATAAACTTTTAGTCATATTGGCTCCTCATACTTTGTAATTTTGCAACAATTTGTTCTTTGAAATTATCAGGTGATTTTACAATACAATCAGGTCCAAAAGATAACATTCTTTGAAGAGCAATAAAATCTGTATAATAAGCTCCTCTTACCTGTATAACATCACCTTTTTGACTAATAATTTCTTCAGTTTCTTCTAAAGAATATTTTTGTGAATTCTTTAATTCAAATTCTACATATACATCATCAGCATTTACAGTTTCACTTCTTAATGCTCTTGCTAATATTTTCTTTAATCTTGAAAAATTCAAGAAAGTTCTTTTGTTTATTGTATGGTTATAACAATATATATATAGCTTATCACTTCTAAAAGCTAATTTTTCAACTGTTATATCGTATTGAACACTTTTTGAAGCTCCCGGCTTATACTCGATTGTCAATCTTGTATTTTTATAAGCATCTGATAATAATTCATTAATTAAATCTTTATTTAAACCTTTTAATACTGAAATACCTCTTAGATACTCTTTAATATGTTCATCTTGAATTACATCTGCAAGTTTTTCAAATAAAGTATCATATTCTAAAATTCGTTCTATACTTAGATTTTTATATATATTTTTATAAATTTTTGCTAATGTTTCAACCTCATCTTCATCCAAAGTTAATTGGAATGGATGAGAACGTAAAATATACATATTATTAGTTTTTTTAGTTGCTTTTGAAATATCACAACCTACATATTTTAACGTGTTCAAATCAATTCTTATTGTATCAATTGAATACTCTCTTGTTACAATATTACTTTTAATTAAAAACTCTTTAATTTCTTGAAAAGTACAAGGTTTAATATTCAATAATGCTAGGATTACTATCGCTCTTACCCCAGTCAATGATATCTGCCTTGGATTACATTGTTCGTCAAATTTAAACATGGATACCTCTTTAAAGAATAACATACCACAAATTTAAATAAATTCCTACTGTCTGACAACAATGTTTTATCATACATAAAAGAGGGCGGACCGACCCGCCCTCTACCACGTAGACCATCACTGGCAGTGGTATTGTATATAACACCTAGAAATCGAATTATTAACTTAACGACTAGTAAGTTTTATATGATTATTACCATCTCCTTTCAAGAACATTATAATATCACTTTATTCAATTTCTAAGCGCTTCGCTTTTGTATCTTCGACCTGCTGCTTTGGAATTCTTATGCTTAAAACTCCATCTTTATATTCAGCTTTACTTTCACCTACTTTAATAGGTTGGTCAAAAGATATTGTTCGTTGATACTTTCCATATCTAAATTCACAAGTATGATATCGTAAATTTTCTTCTGCTTCTTCCTTTTGTTCCTTTTCTTCTTCTATTTTGGCTGTTATTGTCATAAAATCATTATCTAAATTTATTTCTATATCATCTTTTTTGACACCTGGAAGCTGGACTTTAACCTTATATGCTGTTTTGGTTTGCCTAACTTCTACAGCTGGTCGCCATACTGAATTCTTTTTCATTGATAAAGGGTTTGAAAACATTGGTCCAACAATTGTATCTCGTAAAAAATTATTTAATTCATTATGAATACTATCAAAATATAAATCAGGTTCACGTAATATTAAATCATGTTTCATTAATTTCTCCTTTCCGTGAGTATCTACAACTTAATCTATTTTTGAACAAACTTCATTCTACTAAATAACTATTTATAGTTATATTTATTAGTAATTAAGGTAATAGATTTTATTCTTAGGAATTGGAATACTATGACTAACAAGGAGAAGTTATTATGAAAATGCTATTATTTGATTTTAGAGAAGCAGAAGAAAAATATTTTGAAAATCATATTATTCAAGATTGTGATATTACCTTTTATAAAGAAAGCTTAAATGAAAATACAGAACTTTCAGATGAAGAACTTGAAGAAACTCAAATTATTAGTGTTTTCATATCATCACAAGTTACAGAAAAAGTTATTAATAAATTTAAAAATCTTAGAATTATTGCAACTCGTTCAACAGGCTACAACCACATAGATACAAATGCTTGTATTGAAAGAAATATCGCAGTTGTAAATGTTGATGGATACGGCAAACGCTCTGTTGCGCAATATACAATTAGTACAATGATTGGACTAATTAGAAATTTTGTACCTGCAATGAAAGATTTTCAAGAAGACAATATTCAATTTAGTAAATATACAGGCTATGATTTAGCTGAATTAACCTTAGGAGTAATTGGTACAGGAGCTATTGGTGCTGCCGTTTGTGAAATTGCAAATTTCTTTGGAATGCATATTTTTGCATATGATTGCAAAATAAATAATGATGTAAAAGATTTTGTAGAATATGTTTCCTTAGAAGATTTATATAAATATTCTAATATCATTTCTCTTCATATTCCTTTAATTCCTGATGTTTATCATATGATTTCATATAAAGAATTTGAAATGATGAATGACGGAGTTTACTTGATTAATACATCACGCGGAGAATTAATTGACAATATTGCTCTCTATGAAGCTATTAAATCAAAGAAAGTTGCAGGTGCGGCGCTTGATGTTCTTGAATGTGAAAATTTAAATATGTATCCTGATGATTTTATTTCAAACATAAAAGATGCAACCTGTGACTGTATTAGTAGCGCTATCGTTAATCAAAAACTATTTAATGAACCAAATATTATTATCACACCACACATTGCATATAGCACATACCAAGCTGTTAACACAATACTTGATCAAACATTTAAAAATATAAAATCCTGCATCTCAGGAAAATGCTCAAATAGAATTGTCTAAATAATTTTTAATTCTCGCAAAAACACTTTCCCACAATTCTTTTGGTTGTTGCTTGAATATTATTATTGAATCGTACCATTCAGTTTTTTTATCATTATCAAACCATCTCCAATCAGGACAATATGGAAGAATCAATATTGTTTTAACTCCTAAAGCACCTGCAAGATGAGCAACTGAGGTATCAACAGTTATCATAATATCAAGATTTTTTAATGCTGCTGCTGTATCTGAAAAATCTTTAAAAGTAGAACCTAAATCTATTAGATTTGGATATTTTTTATAATTTTCTAATGAAGGATTTACTTGAAAAGAATACATAGAATAAACCGATGAATTAATTATATTTTCAAACAATTCAACATTTAAAACTCTATGAATTTGTTCTCTTAATCCAGTAGCTCCGGCTTCCCAACATATCCCTATTTTAGTTTTAGCAGTATTAAAATACTCTTTTTTATAAAATTCTATTTTATCTAATGGAACATCTAAATAACCTGAACTTGAAGGAATATTATTAAATTTCATCCCCAAATAATATGGACTAAATGATAAAAAAGTTGATTTATCACGTTTGGGGAATTTATCCCCATCAACTAAAAAATCAATATTTGGCAGACTTTGATATGAATATTTAAATAAGTCTAATATAGGCTTATCAACCATAACTTTAATTTTTTTAAACCTTTTCAATAAGTATGGTAAATACCTAACATATTGTATTTGATCCCCAATACCTTGATCCCCATATACAAATAAAACTTCTTTGTCAGAATTTGTTTCTCCAAGCCATAATGGATGAAGTTGCCTATACCAATCATAATTTTCTTTTGTATTAAATTCTTGCATTACATAATATTTGTAACCCTTTTTAAATTGTCTTCTTGATAAATAATAAGATGCAATTAAAAAATTTAGTCCTTTTGTTTTTGGATATAATTTTTCGAGTTTTTTCATATAATAATATGCTTTTTTCCTTGTTGAAAAATCTTTTAAATAACTTATGGCTAAATCAAAATACCCGTTTGCTTTATCACCATATTTAATCATATTAATATAACACTCTCTTGCTTTTTGTTCATTATGATATAAGACCTCATTTAGCAATCCTAACACATGCCATGATGATGAATTTTTTGAATCCATTTTTAATAATTTCAAAGCATATTCTTCACTTTTTTTAAATTCCCCTCTTTTTACCAGCAAAAATGGGATTTGTTCAAGTATTTCTATATCAAATGGATACTTATTATAAGCTTCTAATACATAATTTAAAGCAAGACCATAATATCCAGAATTTGTATAACATTTAACTATATATTTATACAAATCCAAACTTTTATTATCTTTTATCAATTTTTCAAAATATGGAATAGCTGTTTGATATTTACCAATATAATATTTACTCATTCCTAAGTAAAAAACCAAAGTATCAGATTTAGAAATATTATATGCTTCATCTAAATATTTTTCTGCTTTATTATATTTTTTTATATTATAGTAAAATAAACCCAAAAACGATAGAATTGAATCATTTTTAGGGGATTTTTTTAATAATTCTAAATATAAAGTTTCTGCTTTCTTATACTCTTTATGCTTAGTATATTCTAAAGCAAACTTTATTCCTTCAACTATTTCCATAAATCTTATTTTATCATTTATAAGAAAGTTTCGTCAATTCAAATATTATTTCTGAAATTTCGTTCTGCCACGAATTTTTTTCTGATTGTTTAAAAATTCTTATGCTATCATACCATTCTGTTTTTTCTGTATTATTAAACCAACGCCAATCAGAATAATATGGTAATAACATATATGTTTTTATCCCCATTGCACCTGCTAAATTAGCGACAGACGTATCAACAGATATTAATAAATCCATATCTTTTAAGGCTTTTGCAGTATCAAAAAAATTGTCGAAGGTTGAACCTAAATCAATTAAATTATAATTTTGGTAATCATCACTTGATGGGTTTACCTGAAAAGAATAAAAATCATAATCTAATTTTAATAATTTTGAAAACTCATTTATATTTACGGTCCTATGTATTGTTGTTCTAATATCTGCATTACCAGCTTCCCAACAAAGACCTATTTTTAATTTTTTATTTGTTTTTTGTTCTTTATCAACTTTTAAATAACCACTACTAAATGGAATATGATCAAAATCCATTTTTAAATAATATGGGAGTTTTGATAAAACAACTGAATAATCATACTCTGGGAAATAATCAACAAATTCTATTCCTTCAAAACTATTTCTGAATAAATCTATTAATTGTGGGAATGCAAAAACTTTTACACTTTTAAATTTATCTTTTAAATAAGGGATATATCTTATAAACATTAAATGGTCACCATAACATAAATCACAATAAACAAATAATGTTGATTTTTTATGAGATTTACCATCCCATAAGTTAACTAATTTTCTTGCATCACCTACTCCTTGATGTTTAATATAATATTTAGAACCTTCATTAAATTTACGCTGTCTAAAATAATTATATGCTAATCCCAACAAAACAATATCTAAATTAGGATATTCCTTTAATGTTTTATTCAAATACCTTGTTGCAAGTGCATATTTCCCTGACTTTGAATAACTTATACCCAAATCATAATTATAAGATGGAGAATCATTATATTTTAATGCTTTTTTATAATATTCTTGAGCTTTCTCTTCATCAACATACAAACTTTCTTGAATAATACCTAAATGATTCCAAGCCCTTGCGAATTTAGAATCCATCCTTATAGCCTCAAGACAATATTTTTCACCTTCCTGAAAACGACCAGTATAAATACAAGCAATAGAATAATTTAATAATAACTCTTTATTCATCGGGAATTTATTAATACCGGCATAAGAATAATCATATGCCATTTTTAAATATTCTTTCTTCCCAGTACTTATTATTGAACAAAGAGCTAACGTAATTTTTTCATAATAATCACATTTCTCGTTATTTTTTATTAATTTTATATAAAAAGGAATGCAATCCTCAAATTTTTGAAGCAAAAACTTACTTAAAGCAAGCCCTGATATTATTGTAATATCTTGAGATAATTCATAAGCTTTCTCAAAATATTTTTCAGCCTTATCATATTTTTTTATAGTTATATAGAGAAACCCTAAAAAGCTTGATACTATATGATTATTAGGATTTGATTCTAAAACTTTTAAATATATTTCTTCAGCTGATTTGTAATCTTTATTCTTAACTAATTCAACAGCTTTATTTATTTGAGAAACTACATCCATAAATGAATGATATCATTATATCAATACTTTTCAAATAGTATAAATTATTTATTTCTATAAACATTTAAAATATTTTATAATATAATAATTTTATGGAAATGTTAGATGAAGTACAAAATTTAGTTACTGAAAATGAGTTTGCCAAAGCTAAACATAAGCTATTACAAATTATGGCAGAAAACGGCGAAAATATTGAATCTATGAAGCTTCTTGGTTTAGTCAACGTAAACCTTGCCTGCTACGAAGAAGCTAAAAACAACTTTGAATACGTATTATCTAAAGAAAACAATGATGCAACTTCTTGGTTTTATTTAGGCAATTGCTACGACAAACTTAATAACCTTGAAAATGCTAAAAACGCATATGAAAAAGTTATTGAACTAAGAGAAAATTACCTAGAAGCTTATAAAAGTCTTTGTGTTATTTATATGCAGTTGCATATGGAAGATAAAGCTATCGAATTAGCACAAAAAGCTAAAACAATAGATGCCGAAGATTATACTTATGATTACCTTATAGGTACAGCTTTTGTTACTAAGAAAAGATATCAAGAAAGTATTGAATTTCTTGAAAAAGCTCTAAAACTAAATCCTAATCATTCTCAAATTTATGGAAACTTAGCTACTGCATATTTACTATTGAATGATCAGGTTAAAGCTATTGAAATGTACAACAAAGCTATTGAATTAAATCCTGAAAACGCAGACGCTTTATTTAACCTTGCATCAGTTTATCAAATTCAAAATAATCATTCAGAAGCTTGCAAGTATTTTGAAAAAGCATATGCAATAACAAATGATGAAAAATCACTTGTTGGATTAACTTTATCAGAATTTAAAGGCGGGAATTATATAAAAGCTATTGAGCACTATAAAACTTTAGTTATTGCACATCCAGAAAAAGATTCTTATTTATATAATTTAGCAGTTTGCTATGAACAAGTTAGAGATTTTCAAAATGCAATTAATATTCTTAAACAACTTCTAACTAGAAATCCTAAATCTGTTAATATGGCACAAAAGCTTGCTGGGTTATATATGGAAACAAAAGATTTGAGAAGTGCAAAAGATTTATACGACAGTATAATCCTTAAAAACTCACCTTCTGCAAATTCTTTATATCAATACGCAATTATCTCATCACAGCTTTATGATACAGATACTGCTGAAAGAATATTCAAAAAAGTTATTGGTATGAATCCCGATAATGCTCTTGCTCATAAGGATTTAGGCGTTATTTATTTAAATAAAAGACTATTTGATTATGCAGAAGATGAATTTAAAACAGCACTAAAATTGGCACCTGATTGCTACGAAATTGTGTTTGAATATGCTAATTATCTATATTCTATAACTAAATATAAAGAAGCTGATGAATATTATGAAAAAGCTCTTCAAATCAGTGATGATGTTATTGCAAAAACACTTCGTGCAATGAATAAAATAGAGCTTAATGAACTGGATAAAGCAAAAGATCTTATTGATTCGGCAATTAAACAAGAACCTAATCATGAATATATTCAATTTATGGCAGGTAGAATTTATTTTGCTTTAAAAGAATATGAAGAAGCTAAAAGATTTATTATTCATTCTATTGAACAAAATCCAGATATTGAATCTCAAAACTTATTAGCATTAACTTATTTTGGACTAGAAGAATACCAAAATGCAGTAAATATTTTTGAAAACCTACTTAAAAAGAATGAAAACAATATTTCACTTTTACTAAATGCTGCCCAATGCTATGAAAAATTAGGCGATAATGACAAAGCATTAGAAAAATTATATAAATTAACAGATATATTCCCTGAACATGAAGAAGCTCAGGAAATGATTAGAAAATTATCATAAATAAGTCATTATGATTTAATATAATTTTTCAAATTTGCAGAAATATCTTTGTTACGACAAAGCTTTTTCAACTTAGAAATAGCTCTATTTTCTATCTGTCTAATACGTTCTCGTGAAACATTATAAATAGAACCGATTTCTTCTAAAGTCTTTTTGTTTCCGTCACTATCTAAGCCATATCTTAGAATCAAAATATCTCTTTCTTTTTGGCTCAATTGCTCTAATATATGTCTTGTATCTTCTAATAAATTCTCATCAGATACCCTATTATCAGGTGACATTGTAGACTCATCTACAATATAATCAATTATCTTATTTGCATCATCTTTTTGATTAGTTGGTGTATCAATACTAATTGTAGATTGAGCAGACTTAATAATAGAATTTATTTTCTTTAAACTCATTCCCAAACTATCTGCAACTTCTTGCTTTGTTGGCACTCTACCTAATTTAGTAGTTAAATCAATTGTTTCTTTTTTTATTTTAGTCAAAGAATCAATCAAATGTATTGGTAAACGAATAATTCTAGCCTTATCCGCAATTGCACGTGTAATAGATTGTTGTATCCACCAAGTTGCATATGTAGAAAATTTATAACCTTTTGTATAATCAAATTTTTCTGTTGCACGGATTAATCCCATATTACCTTCTTGAATTAAATCTAAGAAAGATAATCCACGACCTATATATTTTTTTGCAATACTAACAACAAGACGTAAATTAGCATTAATTAAAATCTTTCTTGATAAATCACAATTATTTTCTTTAATTTTTCTTGCGATTTCATGTTCTTCTTCTGTTGATAAAAGAGGTATTTTACCTATCTGCTGCAAGTAAATTTTTACTGAATCATCAGAATTTACAACAGATAAATTCTCTGATGTTTTAGGCTCCTCAATAAAGACAGAATCAGAATCTTCATCTAATTTATCAAAATCGACACCTTCATCTGATATTTCTTCAAAATTTAAATTTATTTTATCCATATCATCGCTCATTATAACAACCTCTTCTATTTTTTTAATCGTTGCCTTACAGCTTCAAATACTATAATAGCTGTTGCTGCTGAAACATTCAAGGAATTAAAATCTTTTAACATTGGGATTTTCACCTGAAAATCAGACATTTTTAATAAAGATTTAGAAACACCTGCATGCTCTGCACCCATAATTAATGCGAAATTCATATCACAATAATTTATGTCATAACAAGTATCCTTTGAACTTGCATCTGTTGCTATTACCCACCAGTTGTTATTTTTTAACTTTTGGATAGTAGACGATAGACTATTTACTTTTATTATTGGAATATGATTTACTGCTCCTGCGGATGTTTTTTCTACCACTGATGTAATAGGTGAATTTCTTCTTGATGGAATAATAATCCCATCTATCCCTGCACACACACAAGTTCTTATTATTGCACCAATATTGTGGACATCTTCTACTCCATCTAAAACAACTACTGAACTATTTTCTTGATGAGTTTCTATAAAATCGTCTATATCAGTATATTTTATTGGAGAGATTTGAGCAATTACTCCCTGATGATTATATTCCTGATAATCTAAAAACTTTTCTTTCCCAACAAATTGGAATATTATACCCTTAGACTGTGCGAGTTCCTTAATTTTTTCTATCTTTGAATCAGTATGCAAATTCTTTGAGATTAATATCTTATTTATCTCACGTTTCCCTGATGTTAAAGCTTCTATTACAGAATTTTTACCATAAATAAAATCAGTTTTTTCCATTAAAACTCCTATTTTATTTTGAAACTTGCAACATTCTTTCTATACAATTTAATGCCTTTTTAGAAATTTCTTCGTCTAAAGTTACTTCATAGGTTTCATTTAATAATGCATTATATATGTCTTCAAACCTGTTTGTTTTCATACTTGAACATATCATATCCTGTCTTATTAAATAAAATTTCTTATCAGGATAATCACGTCTTAATCTGTCTACAACACCTTTTTCTGTCACAATAACAAACTCATTTAAATCTTTGTTATCAGCAACATATTTCATTATGCCAGTTGTACTACCAACGTAATCTGACAATTTAGTAACTTCATTTTTACACTCTGGATGAGTTAAAACTTTTGCATTTGGATATTTAACTTTTGCTAGTTTTATATCTTCTGAATTTACCTGATTATGAATAGGACAACAACCGTTATAAGGTATTACTTCAACTCCATTTAATTGAGATTCTACCCACTTACCCAAATATTGATCAGGTAAAAATAAAACTTTATCAGATTTTAAGCTATCAACTATTTTAACAGCATTTGAGCTTGTGCAGCAAATATCACATTCTGATTTAACTTCTGCTGTTGAATTAATATAACAAACAACAGGGATATCAGGATTTTCAGCTTTAAATTCTCTTAATTGCTGGAGATTTATCATATCAGCCATTGCACAACCACAATCTAGGCTTGGGATTATAACCTTCTTGTTTGGAGATATTATTTTTGCAGTCTGAGCCATAAAAGTAACACCTGCAAAAACAATAATATCAGCATCAGATTCTGCAGCTTTTTGACTCAAATATAAAGAATCACCAACAAAATCAGCAACCTCATCTATTTCAACATTTTGATAACAATGAGCTAATATTACAGCATTCTTTGATTTTTTTAATTCAATTATTTTTTCTCTAATATCCATATTATTTATATTGTATAACAAACAGGTTTCTTTTTGATAAAGCTTTTATTAAGATTTGTAAACATGTCTGTAATTCATGTCAATTCATGGTTTCGGGAATACTTTATATACATGTAAAGGTTATTTCAAAATTAGTTAGGTTAAATACAAAGATAGTGATTACAAAATTA
>CALVEV010000002.1 GCA_944326685.1 Candidatus Gastranaerophilales bacterium | reverse complement strand
ATCAACACCAAGAGTGCAGGTAATAAAAATAAATATGGGACATATTTTTTATAGTATTTGAACATATATCTGATTATTGCACCTGTCTTGGCATGACGTCAAGATTTAATAACGATATCCGCCAAATTGGTTGAATGAAGGAGGTGCCATCATTTGCTGCTGCATTCTGTACATATAATCTTGTCCCTGCTGCATCATGTTTTGCTGCATTTTTTCTCTTTCCTCTGCATCTTGTTTTGCTTGTTCGTATTGCTGAGAATTTAGTGATTTTATGTTTACATTTTCTTCAGGATTGTATCTTGGGTCAAATGTTGCAAATGCTGCATTTGATAACAAATATATTATGGTAAATCCGAGAAAAATTTTTTTCATGCTTAAAACCTCCGATACATAAAAAGCAAGAGAAATTTCTCTTGCTTTATTAAAAATGGAGCGGAAGACGAGACTCGAACTCGCGACAGTCTGCTTGGAAGGCAGATACTCTACCAACTGAGCTACTTCCGCATAAAGTATTCATTTGCCTTGAAACTTCTCAGTTGACAACATAATTTAACTGAGTTGCTTCTGCATATAGTATTTAACTTTCAATGTAATTATATCCTAGAATAAATATAAGTTTTTTTCAAGTATTTAAAAATCTAATTCTAAATGATGATTATTTTTATAAATAAATAACTCTTTAGAATGATTTAATACCCCTAAAAACTTGTTAAACTATATAATGTAAGTTAGTTACAACTGGGTATTTTTCTAGATTGAAAACAAAATTTATTTTTTGACTTGAGGAGTGACTGGCTTACGCTTTTTTAGACCAACTATTAACAAATTATATATTGATAGTTAATTATGCCTTTTAATCAGCCTTGGAGGCTTTTTTTTATATTTGGATTTATTTTACTTCTTTAAGTACGCTTCAATAAATCCATCCAAATCACCATCCATAACCGCATCAACATTTCCTACTTCATAACCGGTTCGATGGTCTTTAACCATTTTATAAGGATGGAATACGTATGACCGAATTTGAGAGCCAAAATTTATATCAAATGCTTCGCCTTTTAACTCCGCGAGCTTCTTTTCATGCTCCTGCTGCTTAATCTCAAGAAGCTTTGATATTAATATCTCCATTGCAATCTCTTTATTCTGAAGCTGAGAGCGCTCCTGCTGCGATTTTACAACAATTCCTGTTGGTTTGTGCAAAATACGAACAGCCGTTTCTACCTTATTAACATTTTGACCGCCCGCACCTCCTGAGCGCATTGTTTCTACCTCTAAATCCTCAGGAGGAATTGTAATAGTTTTTTCAACATCTTTAATAATAGGTGAGACCTCACAGGATGCAAAACTTGTCTGCCGTTTACCGTTAGCATTAAAAGGAGAAATTCTTACTAATCTATGTACACCCTTTTCTGCTTTGGCGTATCCATAGGCATATTTCCCCTGTATTTTAATTGTTGCAGATTTTATTCCGGCTTCTTCACCGTCTGATTTGTCTAAAAGCTCGACTTTCCAGCCTTTCCCTTCTGCCCATCGGGTATACATTCTCAATAGCATGCTTGCCCAATCCTGCGCATCGGTTCCGCCGGCACCTGCATTAATAGTCAAAATAGCATCTGCCGCATCGTACTCGCCGCTCAACATCTTTTGAAAATCAAACTTATCCAGAGATTTTTCTAATTCTTCAAGTTTCAGACTGCTTTCGGAAATTAATTCTTCATCGCCGATTTCAAGCGCAATTTCCGAATCTTCTATTGTCTGAGTCCAATTATTAACCATCTCAAGAGTCTGTTTAAGCTCTTTTGACTGCTGCCCTAAATCTGATGCCAATTTTTGATCAGACCAAACTTCAGGGCTCTGCAATCTCTCCTCTATTGCAGCCAAATCAGTCTTTAACTTTTCTAAGTCAAAGACACTCCTTATTTTTCTTAACTCGTTCTTTTAATTCATTCAAATCCATATAGATATTTTAGTATAAATATCCATAGAATCCAACTCTTAGCCCACTACGTTAAGTTTGTGCGGTTCAGGGAACTTAGGGCGAGGATCAATTTCTCCTGCCTTATAAGCTTCCGTGTATGCCTGGGTATAATTAGTCTTTTCTCTATCAACGTTATGACCGCCGAGTTTTACTGCTTTTTGCACTTGTAATGCTTGGTTGTACAAAGACCCTGATAAATTGAAAGACATAAATACCTCTTCTTCTAAAAACTTAACTCACTTAATATACTTAACTCTTACATATATATAAAGTATATACTTTTATGCAAATTTCAGATTTTATTTTTTTTGTAATATTTCTTTACATAAAGGCAATTTTCAAAAATAGAAATACTTTATATAAATATAAGAATTAGGTATATAATTATAGGGATAAAAATTTTATGGTAACAGGTGCAGAAAATATAGGATTCAGAAAGGCTCCACAAATCACAGTAGGTGCTCCCGAACAATTTGTAAGAAAAATTGGCGGTGAAAAAACACAAGAAGTTACGCAAGGACCTAACTATGCGAAATACGATGGAGGTGCTGAACCGAATTATGCACAATACGATATGTATCGTTCACCGGTAACAACTGGCCGAGCCGGTGATAAATTTGATATGATGATGTAAGGATCTGAAAATTAAGTCAGTGAAGTTTTTAAAAAGGTGATAACAAAACTGTTATCACCTTTTCGGTATTTATTTAGTTCTTATCATTTTACTAATGACAGCAAGAGCAAGAACCGCAGCATTCAGCAAGAGTTTCTTTTGCTTCTTCTAAACGAACTTTGATACGTCCGTCTACTGCAATACCTTCACCTGTTTTTTCAGAGATTAACAATGGGTTAATATCTAATTCGTCAATGAATTTGAAATCGTTAACAAGTTGAGATAATCTCAATAATGTTTCTTCGATTTGATCCATTTGAGCAGGTTTAGTACCTCTGGCACCTTCTAACAATTTGTATGCTTTAACTGATTTAATCATTTCTTTAGCATCCATATCTGTAAGAGGTGCAATTCTGAATGTTACGTCCTTCATAACTTCGATGAATACACCGCCTAAACCGAACATCATCATTGGTCCGTATTGAGGGTCTGTTGCAATACCGCAAACCATTTCACGGTTGCCTTTAACCATTTCTTGAATGATTACACCTTCAAGACCGTCTAATAATCCTCTTTCTTCAAGTTTAGAGATTAAGTCTTTGTATTCACTTCTTAATTGTTCTTCTGATTGAATGTTAACTCTTACACCGCCAACATCTGTTTTGTGAGATGTTGTTTTTGATGTCATTTTCATAACAACAGGATATCCGATAGAGTTACCGATTGCGATAGCTTCTTCTTCGTTTGTTGCAAATCCTGATTTACAAACTCTGATTCCGTAAGCATCCAATACATCAATAGATTCACGTGTTGTTAATTGAGCTCTGCCTTCAGATAATGAACCTTTGATAATTTCTGCAGCTCTTGCTTTATCAACATCAAATGTTTTGATTTGACCTTCAGGTCTTTCCATCCATAATCTTTGTTGATTCAATCTGTTTAAGCCGTCTGCTGCTTCTTCTGCGTACATAAAGAACGGCATGTTAACATTCATATCAGATAATGCAGAGAAGAATTCGCTCTTAGTCATAAATACGCCGATAACCGGTTTTTCTGGGTGTTCAGCTTTGATTTCCATTAATGCTTTTGCAACATCAATATCTTTCAAGCCTAAGAACGGAAGATAGATTGTAATAATCATATCTACGTTTTCATCAGCAATAACTGTTTCTAATGTTTGTTTATAGTGTTCGATAGGTGCAGATGCAATCATATCGATAGGGTTTTTAACTGATGCTGCAGATGGTAAGAAGCTTCTTAATTTTTCTTTTGTAGCATCTGTTATTTTAGCCATTTGCATACCGTATTCACAAACAGCATCTGTTGCCATAATACCAGGGCCGCCTGAGTTTGTAATAATAGCAACTCTGTCGCCTTTTGGAATAGGGCAGTTAGCAAAAACTTTTGCTGTTGCAAACAAGTTTTTCAAAGAGTATTCTCTTATAACACCGGATTGTTGCAACAAAGCGTTAGCAGCTTTATCAGCACCGGCTAATGAACCAGTGTGAGAAGATGCTGCAGAAGCCCCTGCTGCAGAACGTCCTGCTTTCAAAGCTAAGATAGGTTTTTTCTTAGAAATTCTTGATGCAAGTTTTCTAAAGTTTGAAGGGTTTTGGATTGATTCCATATAAAGAAGAATTTGTTCAACATCTTCTTCATTTTCCCAGTATTCCATAGCTGTTTCTGCGTTAACATCAGCTTGGTTACCGATAGAAATGAATTGTGCAAAACCTAAGTTTAAGTCTTTTAAGATATTCAAAATACCGCCGCCTAAAGCACCTGATTGTGATACGAAACCGATGTTTCCTCTTTCAGGTAAGCTTTCTGCGAAACAGCCATCCATTCTGATGTCAGGGTGAGTGTTTACAACACCTAAACAGTTTGGACCTACACATCTCATTCCGTATTCTCTAACTTTTTCTAATAATTGTTTTTCAAGTTCAGCACCTTCTTTGCCTGTTTCTTTGAAACCTGCTGTGATGATACATAAACCTTTAATACCTTTTTCGTGGCATTGGTCAATTGTTGATAAAACAAATTTTGCGTTAACAACAATAATTGCTAAATCAACTTCACCAGGTACTTCAAGAACAGAAGTATATGCTTGTAAACCTTCAATAATACCGCCCTTAGGGTTTACAGGGTAGATATTACCGTTGAATTTGTATTCTTGTAATCTTTTCATGATATCTGAGCCGATAGTGTGTTCTTTGGTAGATGCACCAATAACAGCAATTGATTTCGGTCTCATAATTTTGTCTAAATTTTGCATGTTTTCGCCTTTCTTTATTTTGTAAGTTCCTATAACTTATATTATATTTTGTTTTAATCTTATCAATTTGGGTAATAGTTTTTATTTTTCCATTTACCTCTAATATCCGTTTTCAATCCACTCTCTGTTTCTGAAACTTGCTCTCAATTCTTTTGCAATGTTTTCGCAGAGAGTTAAATCCACATCAAAATCTTTGTATCCGGAAACAACTGACAGTGTTGTTTTGAATCCTTGATTATGTGCTTCTATTGCAAAATCCTTCATCGCCTGATAAGCATTATCAATTTTAGGCTGAGAAAGTTCTTTATATAATTCTTCGTTTTGTGCATTTAAACTAATTGAAAATTCATCAACAAGTCCTTTTAATTCCGGCAGAATATTTTTCTTATTGATTGCATTTCCATGCCCGTTGGTATTCACTTTTATGTATGTATCTGGATAATTTTTCTTTATATATTGAGCAACTTCTTTTAACTGCTCAAATTTCATTGTCGGTTCTCCGTAACCGCAGAAGGTTACACCTTTATGAATTTTATCAGTATATTTATTCAGTTGTTCAATAACGTCATCAGAAGTTGTTTTTTCTGATTTTAACCACATATCCTGCCCGCAAACATCATCCTTATCTCGTCTTAAACAAAAAATACAATTATTAGTACACATGTTGGTTAAATTAATATAAATTTTATCATCTAATATGTATACTAAATTGTTGTCAGACATATATTTAAATACCTCAATATTATTGTCACATATCAAGGGGGTAAATCAAGGGGGGATTTAAATTAAAAGATTATTAGTATTATTTTTTAAGATAAAATCCAACGCTTCAATAATTTCATTATAATCTTCCATTACAACAAGCTTGCTTCTGTATTTGGCAGCATTTGGGACTCCTGAAATATAAAAAGGATAAAATTTTCTGACGAATTTTAATCCGACCTTTTCCCCTCGGAGGGCAATCTCCATATCAAGATGTTTTTTCATTGTTTCTATTTTTTCACTCAATAGTGGAGGCGGAAGCTTTTCACCTGTATTCAAATAATGTTCAATACGAGAAATCAAAGTAACATCTCCGAGTGCACCTCTGCCTATTGCCACTCCGTCGGCATCGGATTCCTCCAAACATTCTGCAGCTGTTTCAACAGATACAACATCCCCGTTTGCAAAAACTGGAATATCTACATTATTCTTCAATTCCCGTATTTTTTTCCAGTCGGCTTTTCCTGAATACATCTGGTTTCTGGTTCTTCCATGGAGTGTTATAAACTCCGCACCTGCCTCCTGCATATACTGCCCAAACGGAACAAAATTCATTTCCTGCTGTGTATATCCGAGTCTGAATTTTACACTAACCGGAATGCTGACACTTTCTTTTACTGCTTGAACTATATCGTATGCCAAAGACGGGTTGCGCATAAGAGCGCTGCCGTCCTGCCCTTTAACAACTTTGTTAACCGGACACCCCATATTAATATCTATAACATCAGCCATAGATTCAAGATATTTTGCTCCCTCTGCCATCAGTTCCGGTTTATGACCGCTTAGTTGATAAATAACCGGAGAATGGTTATCATCTCTTTTAGTCATATCGGTTTCTTTAACGTTATGAAGAGCTTCCGAGCTTATCATTTCGGTTGTCAGGATACAGGTTTTGGATTGTTCTCTGATTAAACTTCTCAAAACATAGTCTGTAATCCCTGCCATAGGAGCCAGTGAAACTCTTGTTTGTTTCAGAATATCTTTAATTTCCATATTTCGCTAATTCTTGTGCCCTTGATTTTGCATATTGTAAATACTCATCATCAGTTGTATAGGATTGAGCAAATTTCTTATAGAATTCTAACGCATATTTATACTGTGCGAGCGTATCGTAATCGACAGCTATCAAATAATTTGCCAAGTACTGCTGAGGATTATATTGAAGCGCTTTTTTGTAATCGCTTATTGCCAGATTCCTTTGTTTTTTCGCATCATAAATCATTCCTCTGTAATAGTATGCATCAGAATTTGTATTGTCATCTGTGATTGCTTGATTAAACGCTTTTAAAGCTTCATCGTATTTTGCGGCATTAAATAATTCTGCACCCTTTTGCACCTGTATTTGGCTTGTTACTTTATTTATGTCGTTAAGCGCAGAAGATGCATTTGTATTTTTCGGATTTAATGATACAGCTTTCTTTAAGTAAGATTTGGCGTTGTACCAATCCTCTTTATTTGCGTATAAAGCACCTATTGTGTACGCGATATCGGCATTATTCGGTTCCATATTCTGAACTTTTTTATAATACTCAATTGCTTTATCCGTATTATTCAAACCTTCATAAGATGCCGCTATACCAAGTAGAGAATCTCGTGTCGGCGGATTAACCGCAGAATACATTTGTATTGCCTTTTGATAATCTTTTTTTGCAAATGCGTTATATGCCGCACTTGCAGATTGTGCAAGCATTGTTTCATTTAAATCATCTAACGTATTTTTAATGGTTGCATTATTCGGAAATCTTTGTTTTGCAGTTGTCAAAATCTCTTTAGCAGCTTGATAATCTTTTTTCTCTGCATAACAGAGTGCTATATTAGTATAGACATCAGGCTTGCTCTGGTCATATTTCAAAACGCTTCTGTAAAATTTTATTGCGTTATCAACATCGTTTTTCTTATGATACTCAAGAGCGTAATCATAAATCATTGAAACCATTGATTTATCAACCTGTGATGAACTTTCCATATTAGCTAGAAGTTCTTCCGGAGTCATTGAGTTACGCTTCAGGGTTACTATCTGCTGCCTGATTGCACTGTTTGTCGGATCCAGAGAAAGAACTTTTTCATAAGCATCAATGGCTTTTGCATTTTCTCCCATAAGTTCAAGACATTGAGCGGTATACAAATTTGCATTCATATTATCCGGATACTCGGTAAGAATTGATTTATAAACCTCAAGTGCTTTCGGATAATTTTTTTGAACCTGGAACAAGGTTCCTATATTGAGTCTTGTATTTATTTTTGAATTAATATCGGTAGATGCGGCACTATATTCCTCTGCTTTTTTGTAATAAACAAGAGCGTTAACATAGTCGCCCTGTTTCTGTTTAATTGCACCGATATTTGCATTAAGTTCCGGGTCACGAGGACTTTGTTCTAGTTTCTTTTGATAAATTCTCTCCATTGCATAGAGAATTTCAGGGTCATTATCTCCTTCGGACATTGCAATGTTATATTGCTTCACTGCTTCATCCTGACGTCCTAATTTGTCTAACAATCTTGCATATCTCAAAAGCAAGGGACCGTTATGAGGATCCAGCTTTACTGCTTCACTGTAATAATCTGCCGCCCTGTCATTATTCCCCAATATTTTTATCATATCGGCAATTTGAGCAGTTGCTGTTTTTTGGTATTTAGGGTTAGAGCGAACCTGTTCCAATTCATATATTGCAGCAGGCAGCTTGCCGGCCATTCTTAACTGGTCAGCTGTGCTGTACCTTGATTCCGGCGAGAAATCATAACCAAGTTTTTTTAAACAATACTGTAAGCTGTTTGCCGCAGATACAGCCGTTGCATATCCGTTTTGAACATCATTCCCCGTCGGATAATATTTTATGTAAAAAAGTGCGCTTCTAAAATCATCACAAGCGTCGGAATAATTCCCTGCTTTGTTTGCATAATATGTAGCTCTTGCAAGGTAGGCATTTACAATACCTATTCTGGCTGAATTGTCTAAAGGGTTTATTCTTAATGCTTTTTTAAATTCATCAATTGAACTTGAATATTGTGATTGGTAAAGATACTGCTGCCCCAAATCATAATGTTCCCTAAAATCAGCAAATGAAGGAGCCGCAATCATTAAGGATAATATACAACCTAAAATAATACGCCTTTTTTTCATAAAACTATTTTATATCAATCAAAAAACTTGTACACCCCCAGTTTTATATTTTGATAAGATTATTGTTTATGCTAGATTAAAAATATGAAAAAGATTGCGTTAATCAGTCACGGATGTGCAAAAAATTTAGTAGATTCAGAATTAATGCTCGGACTTCTTGCCCAAAACGGGTATGAAATTACTCTTGATGAGAATGAATCTGATATCGTTATTGTAAACACCTGTTCGTTTATTAACGATGCGGAGCGTGAATCTATTCATTCAATCCTGGAAATGGCTGAAAGCGGGAAAAAAGTTATTGTTACCGGCTGCCTTCCTCAAAAGCACAAAGAGGAGCTTAAAGAGGCAATCCCTGAAATTGCCGGCATGATTGGCCCGACGGATATTGAAAAACTAATTGATGTTATAAAAGGGATTGATAAAGGGTTTGTAAATGATGTATCCGACAAACCTGATTATATTTACCCGGAAAATATTGAACGTCAGCAAATTACAGTCGGAGCAAGTTCATATCTAAAGATTGCGGACGGCTGCAACTATCGCTGCGGATACTGTGTAATTCCTTATTTGAGAGGGGATTATCATTCAAGATCTATTGAAAATATTGTTGATGAAGCAAAATCTCTGGTTAAAAAAGGAGTTACCGAAATCATATTGATAGCGCAGGATACGACATATTACGGAATTGACTTATACGGGAAGCCAATGCTCAAGGATTTATTAGAGGAATTAAACAAAATTGAGAATTTATCCTGGATTAGAATTATGTACGCTTATCCGACAAATATGTCTGATGGACTTTTAGATACAATAGCTCGTCTTGATAAAGTTGTTAAGTATGTCGACATTCCGCTGCAGCATTCTCATCCTGATGTATTAAAATCAATGAACAGACCTGCATTTGATTATAGAGAACTGATACAAAATATCAGAAACAGAATTCCGAATGTTGCTATAAGAACCGCATTTATCGTAGGGTATCCGGGCGAAACAGAAGAACAATTTGAACACCTTTACAATTTTGTGAAGGATATGAAGTTTAATAAAATGGGTGTTTTTAAATACTCAAGAGAAAAAGGCACTCCTTCTTATAAACTGAAACCTGTCGTTCCGAAAAGAACAATGAACGAACGATACAAAAAATTGATGATTTTACAACAGGGTATCTCTAAAAAAATCAACGAAAGTTTTATCGGTAAGACTCTTGACTGTATTATAGAAAGCTTTACCGATGACGGAATGGTAATTGCAAGAAGTCAATATGATGCACCGGAGGTTGACGGGGTTGTGTATATAAAAACCGATAAACCTGTCGTTCCGGGTGATATTGAACAGGTTAAAATAACAGATTGTTATGAATATGATTTAATCGGAGAGATTATTTCTTAATAGCTTTATCTAAACCTGCTTTTTTAGTCAGGTGATAAATTTTCATAGAATCTGCTGCGATTTTTTGTTCAAGTTCAACAATCTTCAAGCTGTCCCTGATTCTTTGTTCTCCGGCATGGTATGCCCAGTTTGCATCCATTCTCGGGTCAATAGGTCTGTTTTTACCTGAATTCATCATATGACCGATTGTAAAAGAACAAGTCATCATAAAAATCCCGGGAATGACTTTTTTAGCCAAGGCCCAAGATTTATTAACAACAAATTTTGCTGCCGGTTTCACTTTTTCCTTTAGATGTAAGTTATTAAGGTTATTGCGGGATATATTCATTGCAAGACATCCTTTCCGGATATTTTAATACCCATCAACCCAAAAATTTGCTAGTTCTATTACAAAATGTTACATATTGTATAAATTTAAAAATCTGTGGATAATTATATATATTAAGGAGTAGAGAAATGTTAATTACGGATTCAATAAAGCCGCCAAGAGTATCAGTTATTTTACCGGTTTATAATTCTGAAGGTTATCTTAGACAATGTCTGGACAGTCTTTTGGCGCAAACATTTGATGATATAGAAATAGTTTGTGTAAATGACGGCTCAACCGACAAATCTCTAAAAATTATTGAAGAATATTTAAAAAAAGATGACAGAGTAAAACTTGTAACCCAGGAACATCAGGGAAAGGCTTCCGCCCGAAACAAAGGCAGATATCTTGCCCGGGGTGAATATATATGTTTTATGAACAGCTCTGATTATGCAAAACCTGATATGCTTGATAAGCTTTATAAAAATGCCAAAGAACATGAGGCGGATATTTCAATGTGCGAAGTGACTCTATTGGATTCAAAGACAATGGGATTTAATGATGACAGCTTCTCACTTGAACTTTTTTCCGATGATTTTAATGAAAGAAGCTTTTCTCCGAATGAAACTTATGAATTTATGTTCAAAATTAATGTAAATCCTATTAACAAGCTTTTCAGGCGCGAATTTTTAGAAAAGAATAACGCTGCCTTTTTGAAAGGACTTAATTATGAAGAATATTTATTCTTTACACAAGCTTACCTCACCGCAGAAAACATAACTCTTGTAAGAAATCCTTTGATTGTTCACAGAATCAATGAAAAAACATCAAAGAAGGATGATACGAAAAAACTGGATTTATTTTCCGTTATGAAATTGGAAAAAGAGTTTCTCCTGAGAAAAAAATTGTATAAAGATTTAAAATATCATTTTGAAAAAGCAAAACGAAATATTCTTGTTGAATTTTATAAAACAATTAAGTCTCACAGAGTGAAATTTATATATCGTTTGAAGTTCTTTTTTGAATATCCCTTTCAAAAAATTGATACTAAATAATTACTTTGACCATACTAATGGTAGAGCACTTGAAATACGGGCAATATTATAATTTGTCAGAACTTCAAGTTATATCCGGATAACAGCCAATTGTACCACCGATATTATTTCTAACTTTGGTATAAGCCTGATAATCCTCTAAAATGAGGATTTCCCAAAATTTTGCTATGATATCCTAGATGTGTGAAACACTAGAAGTAAAGAAAGGATATAATCCTATGGGAATAAGAGCAATAGGAGCAAACATAGCACACAAAGTAGCGTCGCCGTTTACTCGCAAATCAACATCTACAAATCCATTTGAAAATAACAGTTTTTCAGGCAGAGTATTTAAAGGAAGTGTTCTTCCGTTTGCTGACGTTTTCCAATCAAATAAAGTAAAAGAAACCAGCAAATTAAAAATGATGTCAGCATCAGTTGTATCAGCAGTATCAAATTTCGGTCACAAAATATCTCAACCGATTGTTAATTTTGCAAGAAATATTAAAAGCGGTATTAATAATACAATTGTAGCAATAAAAGCATTGCCTCAAAGAGTTAATGAAATAGGAAAAAATGTTTCTCAAAAAATATCAGAATCATTACATATTGATAAACTGCATAAAGAAGAAGCCAAGGACGGCGTAAAAATCTTAAATATGAGAGAAATAAATACAAAAGCCTCTATTGCAGATTTAAAATCTACTTGGTTAGAAGAAAACAAATTAGAACTTGCAAAGAAAACTTCTAAGGAGGCTGCATAATGAATAAAAAAATTAAAAAGATTATTGAAACATTAGGTAAACACGAAGATAATGAATCAATTGCAGTATTGGAAGAGTTGGGAACTAATTCTCAAGATGATGAAATCAGAGAATTAACATCTCAAGTGCTTGTACGCAAAAATATACACGATGCTCTCAAAGTCGTTATCATTAATAAAGGTAAAGGAATTAATGATATGAGTCCGGTTGTTGCTATGTCAACAATCAACGAAATATTAAATTTGGAAAACAAATCAGAAGCTATCAAAATTTTAGACGATACAATTAATATGCATTCTGATGAAGAAGTGAGAGAAAACGCTCGCTCAGTAAAATCTTTATTATCTTTAAGCTAGTATTTCAGATTAATAAAAATTAACCTCGTGCTTTTAAAAGTGCGAGGTTTTATTATGTTTATTCCGATTTTACCGATAAATATTCCTGCCCGAGTTTTTCGTTTGCAATATCGGCAAAGGCTTTTGCCATCTCGACATATACTCTGCGTGAAAAATGGTTGATACAGGTTGTATAGTCCTCATCATCTTTAATAAAATCCGTCAGATTAATCAGGGTAATATTTTTATAATTTTCGGCAAATTTTTCGACTGCCCTGTTTAATATAGAATGTTTATTTGCCATATCTTTATATCCCGGTTGGATTTTTTCTGTCGGGATTTCACTTCCGAGAATGATTATAAGTTGTGTTTTTTCAGAAAGATTCTTACGTATATATTCAAGATTCTTGATAATTTCCTCTACTGGTGGATTTCCTAAGAAGGTGTAGTTCTCTTTAAAATCTTTCAGCATTACAAGATTTTTTTCCTTCATATTCTCTGGGATTGTCGATAACAGAGATTCCCAATTATTTTCATCTGTTATATCGCATTCCGCAAAACCAAAAATAACATACTCGCCATTCTTTTTATTCATATACAAACCGCTGTGAGAAGTGGTTAAAAGACTTAAAAATATTATGTTATATTTTTTGTCAAAGAAATTAGTGTGAAATTCTTCCTTCGGCGGATAAGGAAACTGTTTTGTCAATTTCACCAATTCTGTCTCCGGTAATTTATGTGTCTGCACAATATATGCCGTATGCGTATGGTTTATCACGTAAGCCAAATGTTTATTCCAATAAGGAAATTCGGTATCAATATTACAGGCAGTATCAATATAATCCAGCGAAGATAATAAATCACATGGTCCCTTAAATAGAATATTTATATTGTTATTTACGCTGTTCGTTTGCTCTACAATATCCAATTCATCAGTCAATTCAATCCAGTCGGGGTAAAAATTCTTCTGTAAAAGGACTGCTGTTTCACCGTTTATTTTTATTTTAGGGTAATTAAGTCTTGAATACACAAATTGCTCTATTCCCATTCCTAATATTCTGCAGGAAAATAAAAAATGAATGAGAGAGTTATTTACTTTATCAAGAGTATAAAAGCCACATATACCGTAATTTCCGTATTTATCCTGAGCCTCAATATAGGCGGATTCGTAATTGCTGTTATTAATTTGCTCCAGAAGAACGTCTTTTTCTACTCTGTTTTTCGTAAAATTTAATTGGTTAGAACGTGAAATTAGTTTTAGTATACGCTCTATATTGTTTTCGCAATCTGATTTAATGGTTATTTTTATTTTTGAATTTCGAAGAAATTCTTCATTTGAAATATTGGTCGATTCTTTTTCTTTAACCTTTGCTTCAAGTGTTTTGTATTGTTTTAATCTTGTATGTTCAAAATCATAATCATTAACAATGTATAATTCTTCTGCCATTTTCTTGATTTGAGAAGGTACTGCCGTCATTATATTCGGACAGTAAAATTTTGCCTCATTAAGATTCGCAGGGTTATCATCAATAAAAATAACATTTTCTTCTCTTAAGGCAGCTTTAGAAATAATATTTTTTACTCGCTCTCCTTTAGGTTTCCAATTTATTGACGGGAATATAAAATAATCCCATATCTTTTTGTTTCCGGAGTTGATAAACGCATATTTTGCCTGATAAAAACTGTTTTTAGAACATATAGAGTTCATTATACCTTTAGTAACCAACTCTTCAATAAATTTAAGAATCTCAGGTTTAAATGTGATTTCGTTTTCAGAGAGAACTCCGTCCCAGAAAGTTTCATCCAAATCCCAGATAATAAGTTTAGCTTTTCTTATATTATAATTTTTCATACAGTTATCTATCCGATTTTATTTTATCGTATAGAATCGCCGCTGGAAATAAGTTAAATAGAGTAAAGTTTATTCATCCTGTTTTGCAGGTTTTCTGTTAATCAAATCTATTGCTTCAACTGCCGTATCCTGCAAATTAGAATAATAACGTTTATCATGAACATTTACTGATTCATTTTTACCGTATTCAGCAATATCACTGATTTGTTTTAATAAATCGGTCGTCATTGTAATTTCTTTAAACAGAGTACCTTCATCTTTTATCTTGAATCCGGTATCACCTTTGAACATTTTTCCCCAGTTTTGAGTAGAGGATTGGTTTTCATCATTCAAATCGGCCCACTTATAGACGTGCTTCATTGCATCCATATTCAAATGCAGCTCTTGTCCAAGGCGAGGATACACATCAGTATTGTATTCAAAAACTCGTTCGGATAAATCCATAGCTTTATCTTCAAGGTGTTCATCTTCAAAAGGCACCATTGAATCTCCCATACCTTTTTGCTCTTCGGTGGAAAGAGTTGCTAAACCTGCCGCGTAGCCTGCCAGCTGCTGAGGGGATAAACCTTTCAAATCCTGATTATAAACAGCATCAATAACCGGTATTTGTTCGTAACCGTTTAATTGTGCTAATAACTCACCTTTTGGCGTTACTTTGTTATCTGATGTTATAAAGTAATTATCCTTTAAAATACTTTCTTTGTTATAAAAATCATCAACCAGAGCGCTTGATTTCATTGCTCGGACAGCAGGATCTTTATCATAGGCATACAAAGATTTTTCATAGAAATTGTTTAAAAATTCTTTGCTGTTAAAGTTCTTATCAACATTTGCAATAAATGAAAAATCAGTTTTTAAGTGACTTTCAATATCATTTGCTTTTTCTGATATAAGTTTTTTGAACCCCTTTTCCTGAGCATTGTTGCAAGCCATACAGTAAGTATAACCTTTTTTATCAATACCTCTTCGACCGGCTCTGCCTGCCATTTGATGGAATTCATTCGGCATTAGCATTCTTTTCCCGTCTTCATTAACCTTTGTGCTTACAGGCTTCATAAGACTTGATATAACTGTTGTTCTTGCCGGCATATTAATACCTGCGGATAATGTTTCTGTTGCAAACGCAACTTTTACAAGCTTTTGTTGGAATAATGATTCAATAAGTTCTTTTTGCTCCGGAAGCATACCGGCATTGTGAATAGCATAACCTCTTGTTAAAGCTTCTTCATCCAACAATTCTCCTAAATATTTCCCTTGTTTTTGGTAGTTATGAATAGTTTTGGCAATTTTCTTTGCTTCTGCAGGTGTTGTAAGCGATGGCCCGTTGAATTTCATTTCATTTAACAGATCTTTTGATTTACGTTTACTGAATACAAAGAATATTGCAGGAAGCTTGTCTTCCTTCTTCAACTTATTTACCATTGCAATATAATCATCGTTTGTCGGTAACATTTCAATCGGGTCTTTTTGACTCATTTTACTAGCTTTACCCGGCTTCATTCCTTTTTTATCGTGCGATTGTTGTTTATGTTCTAATTTAACAACATTAAATTCCAGCGGTACATGCCTGTTTTCTGACGGTACGTTGATTAAAACTGTATGAGGTTTTCTGGTTTCCAGTGCTCTATAATTTTCATCAGGAGTCACTTTTTCCGATGTTCCGTGTCCTTTGGTGGAAGCAATCCAATCAGTAATTTTATCGGCATTTCCCATCGTTCCTGAAAGAGCAAGAATTTGTGTTTTAGGTTTTGTGAAGAGAATAGATTGTTCCCATACTCCGCCTCTGTCTTCATCAGCTAAGTAATGAAGTTCATCAAAAACTACTGTTTTTAAATCTTTTAAAATAGGGTTGTGATTATTCATTGCATTTTGCATCAGCATGTTACGATAAACTTCTGTTGTCATAATCACAATCGGCGCATTTTTATTAACCTTTCTGTCGCCGGTTAATAGACCTACGTTTTGTGGTCCGTATATTTTTTCAAACTCTCTTACTTTATCGTTGCTTAACGCTTTAAGAGGAGCTGTATAAAATGTCTTTTTACCCTCATTCAAGTTCTTTTGTATAACATAATGAGCAATTGCGGTTTTACCTGTTCCGGTTGGAGCTGCAACAACAACATCATTTCCTTTATACAAATTTTCTGCCGCAGCTTTCTGATATACATCAGGTTTAAACGCTTTGTTTGTTTCTTTGTCTATCGGCAGATTAAAATAGTTATCATCTAATGTCTTTTTAAAATCGGGAGTATATCCGGTGAATTTAACCAATGAGCGGTTTGCCGGATTTAAATGATTAAGATTTAACTCCTTATGATTTATTTGTGGGGCAACAGTATTTGTTTGGTTAATATTTTGTCTAAAATTTGTTGATTGAATTCCCAAGAGGTTGGGGCGGTTAAGTATATGCATATAATTTCTCCACAGTTTATGTTATTTTAAACCGGGAATTTGAGTTTTTTTGCTAGCAGTATATACTTTTCGACATAAATATTAACATAATTAATAAATAAGTCCGGCCATTTGACCGGACTTATCATAATCTATTAGCGGGTAAGCAGGCATTTAAGCTTACCCCTTTACCCCTATTCTTTGACGTATTCTGCATCGATTACATCATCGTCATTGTTTTTATTTTCTGAAGATGAGTTATTTTCTGTTTTTGCGGCATCATCTTTTTGAACTTGTTCATAAGCTTTTTGTGAGATACCGAACATAGTTTGTTGAAGTTCTTCAGATAATTTTTTGATTTCATCTGAAGATTTATCTTCATCAAGCGCTTTTTTAAGAGCTTCTTTTTGTTCTTCTAATTTCTTAGAATCATCTTCTGAAATTTTACCTTCAAAGTCTTTAGTTAATCTTTCTGCTGATGTGATTAAAGAGTTTGCATTATTTTTGATTTCTGCAGCTTCTTTTTTCTTCTTATCTTCAGCAGCGTTTGCTTCTGCTTCTTTAACCATCTTATCGATATCAGATTCGGTTAAGTTAGAAGAGTTTGTAATTGTAATTTTTTGTTCTTTGTTTGTCGCTTTATCTTTAGCAGAAACATTAACAATACCGTTAGCATCGATATCAAATGTAACTTCGATTTGAGGAATTCCTCTCATAGCAGGAGCGATACCTTCAAGTCTGAACATACCTAAAGATTTATTATCGCCTGCCATTGGTCTTTCACCTTGAAGAACGTTGATATCAACAGCAGTTTGGTTATTTTCCGCAGTAGAGAATACTTGTGATTTAGAAACAGGGATTGTAGTGTTACGAGGAACTAATGGAGTCATAACACCACCCATTGTTTCAATACCTAATGTCAGAGGAGTTACGTCTAACAATACGATATCTTTAACTTCACCGGCCAATACACCTGCTTGTATTGCAGCACCTACTGCAACAACTTCATCAGGGTTTACTGATTGGTTCGGATCTTTACCTGTGTATTCTTTAACAAGGTGTTGAACTGCCGGAATACGAGTTGATCCGCCGACTAATACAACTTCGTTGATATCATTTTTACCTAAACCTGCATCTGATAATGCTTGTTCAACAGGTTTTTTGCATCTTTCTAACAGGTCATAAGATAATTCTTCAAACTTAGCTCTGGTTAAAGTTAAGTCTAAGTGTTTAGGACCGTTAGCATCTGCTGTAATAAACGGAAGGTTGATGTTTGTTTCAACAACAGATGACAATTCGCATTTAGCTTTTTCTGCAGCTTCTTTGATACGTTGCATAGCTTGTTTATCACCTGTTAAATCAATGCCTTCTTGTTTTTTGAATTCTTCACAAATCCAATCCATAATTTTTTGGTCAAAATCATCACCACCTAAGTGTGTATCACCTGATGTTGATAATACTTCATGAACACCATCACCAATTTCAAGGATAGAAACATCGAATGTACCACCACCTAAGTCGAATACTAATACTTTTTCTGATTGGTCTTTTTCTAAACCATAAGCTAAAGCTGCTGCTGTTGGTTCGTTAACGATACGTAATACATCTAAACCTGCAATTTTACCTGCATCTTTAGTTGCTTGTCTTTGAGCATCGTTAAAATATGCTGGAACTGTAATAACTGCTGATGTAACTTTTTCTCCAAGATATGCACTAGCATCATCAGCTAATTTTCTTAAAATCATTGCTGAAATTTCTTGTGGTGTATAATCTTTGCCATCAATATTCTTTTTGTAATCATCGCCCATATGTCTTTTAATAGATGCGATTGTTTTATCTGGATTCAATATTGCTTGTCTTTTTGCTAATTGACCTACTAATCTTTCCCCTGTTTTAGAAAAACCAACGATTGAAGGTGTTGTTCTCATTCCTTCAGCGTTAGCTATAACGGTTGGTTTTCCACCTTCCATAACTGCAACTACTGAGTTTGTAGTTCCTAAGTCAATACCAATTGTTTTTGCCATTTTTATATCTCCTTATCAAAATAATTATATTTATTTCTACATTATCATTTAAGCACTTTTTTTGAATAAATCTTAAAAAATAAACAAAAAATTAATATTTCAATAATTTCTTATGTAAAAAAAATTTTACATAATAGCAAAAAAAATAATTTTTGCTTATTATTCAAACAACAATTCAGGAGATTTTTATGAATAAAATAGCTTTTACCCCAAGAAGTCTTTATTTCCAACAAAAAATTAACAGTAATTCTCAACCTAGATATTCCAAATTATCAGAAAATACTCAAAATAAAACAATTATTGCAGCAGCACTTGCATCTGCTTGTTTAGGTATTGCTTCTGCTGATACATACAATAAATATCAAGCAAAAGCATTAATGCAAGATATGATGGAGGAATATAAACAAGATGATACAAAATCGTTAAAAATAGAAGATTTGAACAACGATAAATCTCCAGAAATTATTATAGAAAAAGATGATGGTGTTCAATGTGTGTATGATATAAAAAATCAAACTATAAATTATAAAGTAGATGATGAATATATTGAGAAAATACGTTAATTAGGGAATTTAAAATGTTAAAAATTGGTATTAATAATTTATTAAAGTTTAATTATTTAAAAAATATAAGTCAAAAAACAGTTACTAATGTTATAATTGCTTCTACAATGCTTTCAGCTGTTGTTCCTACTCTTGCAAGAAATAATGAACACTCTGAAGAAATAAAAAAAAATAATATTGAGAATATAAATATTGAAAAACCTATTGTTTACTCTGAAGATGGAACAGTTTATGTTATACAATATAATCCAGACTTAATGTACTATACTAAGAGCGAGATCAACTCTCCCAAAAGGGGCGCTAATTTGGTAGCCTTGAACTGATGAATCAACTTTTTCTTTAATTTCATGAGCTATTTCAATTCCAATTTTTATACCATCTTCTTTAGTTTGTGCTTTTGACATTCTATCGATTATACTATCTGGAATTTCTACTCCTGGTACTTCATTTTTTAAGAAAAGAGCATTTTTTAATGATACTAAAGGCCAAATACCTGCAACAACTGGTAAAGTCTTTTGATATTTAGAAGTTATATCAATAAAACGCAATAGTGTATCAGCATCAAATACAGGTTGTGTTATAACATATTCTGCTCCTGCATCTATTTTGTTATAAAAATGTTGAATTTCTTTATCAAGATTTATAGCACAAGGATTTGCTCCTACACCTATTAATATTGAAGTTGGTGGGTTAATTGGATTTCCTGCAATATCTTCTCCATGATTTAAATTATGAACTACTTTTGTTAGCCCGACAGCATCAACATCAAATACGGCTGTTGCATTTGGATAATTCCCAAGTTTCGGAGGATCACCTGTTATTACAAGATAATTTTTAATTCCTGCAGCATACCCACCTAATAAATCTGATTGCATTCCAATTAAATTTCTGTCTCTACAACAATAATGCAATATTACTTCCATTCCAATTTTTTGTTCAATCATAACAGCTGCAACCATTGGAGAGATCCTTGCACTAGCTCTTGGACCATCAGGTATATTTATAGCATCAATTCCACTATCTTTACATAATTGAACTTTTTCCAACATTGGAGTTAAATCCACTGAGCGTGGAGGTGTAATTTCAATTGTGATTGCTTTTTCATTTATACTAAATAACTTTTGGGCAAAATTACTTTTTTCTTCAGTTGGAGTAATCTCAATATCTAAATTAGTATTTATATCTATTTTATTAATCTCAACATGTTTTTTTACCCCAGTCAATGCTTTAATAGTTTTTGCCATTTCTTCAATATGCTCTGGATTAGTTCCACAGCAACCACCTACCCCCATTACACCAAGACTTATGTAATTCTTACAATATGATGTAAAATATTCCGGAGTACTTAAATATATCATTCTACCATCTAATTTTTGAGGATGACCTGCATTAGGTTGGACTATCAATGGCTTTGTTATATTATCAATAACTTTTTCTACTGCTGTTAACATTGCATGAGGTCCAATACTACAATTTAAGCCAAGAGCATCAAAATATTCACAAGAATCAAGTTTTTCTAATGCTGTAATGATATTTAAACCTTTTGGAGTTTCCATTTCTTTGGTTAAGGTCATTGAACCTATAACAGGAACGTTAAATTCTTTGGCAATTTCTCCTGCAATAATTAATTCTTCTATATCAAAAAAAGTTTCAAAAATTATACCATCTATACCAACTTCAATAAGAGCTGATATTTGTTCTTTATAACTATCTTTAATTGTTTGAATATTTTCTGATGTTAAAATTTCTCCACTACTTAAATTAGAACCAACAGACGCTAATATATATACATTTTCATTTTCTCCAACCGCTAGTTTTGCAATCTCAACACCTTTTTTATTTATTTCACTAACTTTATCTGCTAAACCAAATTTTTCTAACTTAATTCTATTAGCTCCAAATGTATTTGTTAAAATTACATCAGCACCTGCGTCTATATAAGCTTCATGTATACTTCGTATAAGATTTGGATTTGATATATTTAATTCATCGTAACAAGCATTTAAGAATATACCTTTTTCGTATATAACTGTACCCATTGCACCATCAAAAATTAAAGGTGTTGTTTTTATTTTTTCTAAGAAAGGTATTTTCATTTTAAACTTGCCTCATATTCTTCTCTAAGTTTTTGTTGTTCTTGCTTTGTATTATTTATGAATATTTCGTCATTCATAACTATTTTTTGAGCTGCAACAGCTGCTTCTGATGCATTATTTGTTTGAACAACTAAACCATTATAATTTGGAGCAATTTTTAAAGCTGTATGAAGTTTACTTGTAGTAGCCCCGCCTATCATTATTGCAGGAAGCTTTACCCCTTCTTTATCCATTGTTTGTGCTACATTAATCATTTCATCTAATGAAGGAGTAATCAAGCCTGATAATCCTACAATATCTGGTTTATATTGTATTGCCGCCTTCAATATTTCTGATGAATTTACCATTACTCCTAAATCAATAACTTCAAAATTATTACATTGTAAAATTAAAGATAAAATATTTTTGCCAATATCATGTACATCGCCTTTTACCGTTGCAATAACAATTTTACCTATATTAGTATTTGAATCTGTTTTCTTAAAATGAACTTGAAGAATATCCACAGCCTCTTTCATTATTCGAGAGCTTTTTACAACTTGAGGAAGAAACATTTTTCCATCACCAAATAATACACCTACTTTATTCATACCTTCAAGTAATATTTTTTCAATAATATCAATAGGTTTATATGTTTTAAGCGCTTCGATTATATCAGCTTCTAAGTATTTATTAATACCTTTAATTAATGCATTTTGGAGTCTTTCTTCAACTTTATCATTTCTCCAATCTTCAACTTTTTCTTCTTTTTCTGTTTTTTCTGACTTTATAGTTTCTGCATATTCTAATAATTTTTGTGTTGCATCTTTTGATTTATTTAAGACAACATCTTCTACTAATGTTTTTAAAGGTTCTGGAATATTATCATAAATCTCTAACATCGCAGGATTTACAATTCCCATTTCTAATCCTGCATTTATTGCATGGTATAAAAATACTGCGTGCATTGCATTTCTTATTTTCCCCATTCCTCTAAATGAGAAAGAAAGATTACTTATTCCACCTGAAACAATCACTTGTGGATATTTTTGTTTAATAATTCTTGTTGCTTCGATAAAATCTACTGCATTATTATCATGTGCATCAATACCTGTAGCAATAGGGAAAACATTTAAATCAAAAATGATATCTGTTGGATTTATATTAAGCCTATTAACTAAAATATCATAAGCTCTATCAACAATTTCAATTCGTCGTTCAATAGAATCAGCTTGACCTTTTTCATCAAAAGCCATTACAATCATTGCAGCTCCTAAATCTCTTATTTTAGTTGCTTCTTTAACAAAATATTCTTCACCTTCTTTAAGATTAATTGAATTGACAATAGATTTACCTTGGGTACATTTTAATCCAGCTTCTAAAACTCTAAAATCAGATGAATCAATCATTATAGGGACTTTTGCTATATCAGGTTCTGAAGCTATAAGATTAAGGAATTCTATCATTTGAGCTTTAGAATCTCCTAAATCAGTGTCCATATTAATATCAATTATATTTGCACCATTTTCTATTTGACTTCTTGCAATATCAAGGGCTTCATCTAGCCTATGTTCTTTTATTAATGTTGCAAATTTTTTAGAACCTGTAACATTTGTTCTTTCGGCAATCATAATAAAATTTTGGTTTCCATTATATATAAATGGTTCTAGTCCGGAATAACTTTGATAATTTTGTTTTTGTTCAAGTTTATGTGGTGCATAATTTTTTACAGCATCAGCAATAGCTTTGATATGCTCAGGAGTTGTTCCACAACAACCACCACAAATATTTAATAAACCTTCTTTAGCTAATTTTTCATAACCTTTTGCCATCATTTCAGGAGTCTGCTCATATTGGCCAAAAGCATTTGGCAAACCTGCATTTGCATAAAGACTTATTCTAAACTTTGAATATGTTGAAAGTTCTTCGATATATGGAATCATATCATTAATTCCAAGAGAACAGTTTAGACCTATTGATAAAGGTTTTGCAAATTCAACGCTATAATAAAATGCTTCTAATGTTTGGCCTGATAAAGTTCTTCCTGATTTATCAGATAAGGTTACAGAAATCATAATAGGAATATCAATATTTTTTTCGGTAAGAACTTGTTTAATTGCATATATAGCAGCTTTTGCATTTAATGTATCAAAGATTGTTTCGATTAAGAAAATATCTATCTCACAATCAGCAAGAATAGAAGCTTGTTCCTTATATACAGATACTAAATCATCAAAAGTAACATCTCTATATGCAGGATTCATAACATCAGGTGAGATTGATGCTGTTTTATTAGTTGGCCCTATTGATGCTGCAACAAATCTTGGTTTTTCTTCTGTAGAATATTTATCTGCAATTTCTCTTGCAATTTTTACGGACTGAACATTTAATTCTTTTACTAGATTAGATAAATCATAATCTTTTTGGGATATTGAATTTGCAGAAAAAGTATTTGCTTCAATAATATCTGCACCTGATTGAAGAAATTTTTCGTGAATTTCCTTAATTACGTCAGGTTTTGTAATAGATAAAAGCTCATTATTCCCTTTTAACTCGGTTTTATGATTTTCAAATAATTTACCCCTATAATCTTCTTCTGTAAGATTATACTTTTGAAGCATAGTTCCCATAGCGCCATCAAGTATTAGGATTCTATCTTCTAAACATTTTTCCAACAAATCTCTTCTTACCATAACAAACTTATTTTACTCTAGAAAAATTTATTTGTTTGTAAATTTTTACTTTACATTTAATCATTTTCAAATTTATGCTATAAATTTAATACAATAAATAGTAAAGGATTAGCTAAGTGAAAATATACGATAATATTCTTGACTTAATTGGAAATACTCCACTTGTTAAATATTCAGATAATATTCTTTTGAAATTAGAATACTTTAATCCATCAAATTCTCTTAAAGACAGAGCATCTCTTTATATGTTAAACGATGCTATAAATGCTAATTTAGTGGACAAGGAAACTGTAATAATAGAACCAACAAGCGGAAATACAGGTATTGGACTAGCTATGTGTTGTGCTGTAATGGGACTAAGACTTGTTATAGTCATGCCAGAAAACATGTCAGAAGAACGTAAGAAGCTTATCAAAGGTTATGGGGCAGAACTTGTTTTGACTCCTAAAGAAAAAGGTATGCAAGGTGCAGTTGATAAAGCAAATGAACTATCTAATCAGTATAAAAAAACATTTATTCCAATGCAATTTTCTAATATGTCTAATCCTAAAGCTCATATAGAAACTACATCAAAAGAAATATTTAATGATACCGATGGCAAAGTTGATATTGTTGTTGCAGGTATTGGAACAGGAGGTACTGCAATTGGTATTAAAGAAGGACTTGCTAAATTAAAACCTGAGGTTAAAGTATATGGTGTTGAACCATTTGAAAGTCCTTTAATAACAAATGGTGTTGCCGGACCTCATAAAATACAAGGAATTGGAGCTAATTTTATTACAGATATTTATAAATCTGGCAACCTAGATGGGGTATTGACTGTAAAAGGTGATGATGCGATAACAGAATCAAAGTTATTAGCAAAAGAAAAAGGAATATTGGGTGGTGTTTCTTCAGGTGCAAATCTTTATGCAGCAAAAGAATTAGCTAAACAATACCCTGATAAGTTAATAGTTACAATTATTTGTGACTTTGGAGAAAGATATTTATCAACGGAGTTATTTGACTAAATGTTATTAAGAGCAATAAAAAAAATAAAAGAAGATATAAAAGTTATTTATGACAATGATCCTGCGGCAAAAAATATTTTTGAAGTATTATTTTGCTACCCAGGATTACAAGCATTGATATCTCATAGAATTGCTCATAAATTAAGATACTGGCATGTTCCTTTTATTCCTAGATTAATATCTTATTTAACAAGAATAATTACAGGTATTGAAATTCATCCAGGTGCATCCATCGGTAATCGATTTTTTATTGACCACGGAGAAGGTGTGGTAATAGGAGAAACTGCAATAATCGGAGATGATGTTTTAATATACCAACAAGTTACACTTGGTGGTACAGGGAAAGAATCAGGTAAACGTCATCCGACATTAGGTAATAATGTAATTGTTGGTGCAGGTGCAAAAGTTTTAGGGAATATTAAAATAGGTGACCATGTAAGAATTGGAGCAGGATCTGTTGTTGTAAATGATGTTCCTGAACATTCAACAGTTGTTGGTATTCCTGGAAGAATTGTTCACCAAAAATATGTTGCTCCTGATGGAACATTAATGCACAATAGAATACCAGACCCTATAACTTGTGAATTAAATCGACTTAAATATGAAGTTTTAGATTTAAAAGAAGAAATTGAAAGATTAAAGAATTCACAAATTAATAATTAAGGTAAATAAATTTTACTAATATTTGTGAAGTTTGCTAAAAATGTTTATTTTTGATAGTATTAATTTATTAATTTTATAGAGAGGGATTAAAATATGGATTTAATGAAAGGTAAAAAAGGGGTTATATTTGGAGTTTCAAATACTCACGGTATAGCTTATGCAATCGCTAAACAATTATATGAAGCAGGTGCTGAAATTGCATTCACTTATGCAGGTGAAGCAATGGAAAAAAGAGTTAAACCTATTGCAGAAGGAATGAATGCAAAAATTATAATGAGCTGCGATGTAACAAAAGAAGAAGAAGTAAAAGCAGTATTTGACGAATGTGAAAAAGTTTATGGAAAATTAGACTTTGTTGTTCACGCAGTTGCTTTTGCACCAAAAGAAGCATTAATGGGGAGATTTGTTGATACATCTTATGATGCTTGGAATACAGCACTAGGTGTTAGTGCATATTCATTAGTTACAGTTTCAAAATATGCTGAACCTATTATGAATGAAGGTTCTTCAATATTCGCTCTTACTTATCTTGGTTCTATTAAATCTGTTCCAAGCTATAATGTAATGGGTGTTGCTAAAGCTGCATTAGAATCTGCTATGAGATTCTTAGCTGTTGACTTAGGACCAAAAGGCATCAGAGTTAACTGCTTATCTTCAGGCCCAGTAAAAACTTTAGCTTCAATGGGTATCTCAGGATTCTCTAAAATGCTAAAAGCTGCAGTTGCAAGAGCTCCATTAGGCAGAAATGTTTCTCTAGATGATGTAGGTAAAGCTGGTTTATATTTGGCTTCTGATTTATCATCAGGAACAACAGGTGAAGTTATTTACTGTGATTGTGGATGTAACTCTGCTTATGCATCTGCTCAAGAAATGGATATTATTTCTAATAATATGGAATTATAATTATAAAATTCATTATAAAAAGGACTGCTTGATAAGTAGTCCTTTTTTTGTTATTATATACAAGGTATCAATTGGAATTAGGGCATAGTATTTTGAATTTAAAAACCCAAATAACAAAATTACATTACGATAAAAATGCAGAGGGCTTTTGGCTTGATTTACTAGAATTCTTCTCTTTATTTTATGGTCTTGTGACTAAAATTCGAAATAAAATGTATGATAAAGGTCTTTTAAAAACAGTAAAAGTAAGTGCTGATGTAATTTCTGTCGGGAATCTCACAACTGGTGGCGTAGGAAAAACCCCAGTAGTAATGTCTTTAGCAAAATATTTTGTAGAAAAGAATGAAAAAGTTGCAATAATTTCTCGTGGATATGGTGGCAAATTATCCAATAAAAAAGTTAATGTAATATCTGATGGTGTAAATTTATTCTATAATGCAGATATGGCTGGAGATGAAGCATATATGTTAGCCGTAAACCTTAACATGTGTGCTGTTTTAACCTGTAAAGATAGAGTCAAAGCTGCAAAATATGCAATTCAAAAGCTAGGAGCAAGAAAAATTATTCTTGATGATGCTTTTCAATACCGAAGAATCCACAGAGATTTAAATATTCTGTTAGTTGATTCTGAAATGGGATTTGGAAATGAAAAACTTCTTCCTGCAGGACCTTTAAGAGAAGGACCAGAAGCTTTTTCTAGAGTAGATAAGCTTGTTATTGTAAACAAATCTTCGGATAATGTTAGGGCTGAAAAAGTTGCTAAAATTATGGGGAAAAAGTTTAAGTGCGACTCTTTTGTGTGTTATACATTCCCTGATTATGTTTATAATATAAAAACTGGAGATAATTTAGTTGCTGGAGAAGCCGTTACAGCTCTTTGTGCAATTGGTCAACCTTCTCAATTCTATAGATTCTTAGAATCTGATTATGAAATACTAGATAAAATAACATTTGACGACCATCATAGATATATAAAATCTGATATTGAAAACATCAAAGGCAATATTATTACAACTGAAAAAGATGCTGTAAAACTTGCTAAATTTGATAAAGATAATATTTTTGCCCTAAAATTAAAAAACATTATTGATATAGAGGGACTTTTAAAGAAATGATAGAAATTGATAAAATCGTTAAGGCCTTAAGCAAATCTGATATGCCAAGAAGCGACTTTGTTAATTTAATGGAAACATTTAAAAATCCTTATCTTGTATTAATTGGTTGTATTTTAAGTTTAAGAACTAATGATAAAACGACCTACCCTGCTACATTAAGAATGTTAGAGCTAGCTAGAACTCCAGAACAAATGATGAGGGTAAATGTAGAAGACTTAGAAAAAGCTATTTATCCTGTTGGATTCTATAAAAATAAAGCAAAACAAATTATTGAATTATCAAGACAAATTGTAGAAGAACTTAATGGACAAGTTCCGGATGAAATAGATGAACTTATTAAATTTAATGGTGTAGGTAGAAAAACTGCAAATTTAGTTTTAGCAAAAGGCTTTAACAAACCTGCGATATGCGTTGATGTTCATGTTCACAGAATTTTTAATCGTATAGGCTATGTAAGTACGAAAACACCAGAAGAAACTGAATTTGCCCTAAGAGAAAATTTACCTGTAAAATATTGGCTTGATATAAATACATTAATGGTAACACTAGGTCAAAACATTTGTAAACCAACAAAACCTAATTGTGTAGAATGCCCTATTTCTAAATATTGCCAAAATAGTAACTAACTCTATATAAAAGAAAAAAGTATGATTAAATAATCATACTAGATTTAAAAAGATAGTGATAGTTGGATTTTTATATTGTATTGTGTATATACTGATTATACAATTTTTCATTAAAATATACTAGCAAATTTATATATTTGTTACAAAAGTTAATATTATTATATTCTTTAAATATATACAAAATTAGAACAATAAAAAAGGTTGTTTGTTACCAAACAACCTTTTCAATTAATTCAACTTCATTACCATCAGGATCTTTAATAAATGCTATTTTTGTACCTTTTCCGTTTAAATCAAAAGGTTCATAGAGGTATTCATATCCAAGATTATTAATTTTTTCTGTGAATTCTTCTAGGGATTTAACAGAAAATGCAAAATGTCCGAAACAATTTCCATTTTCATATCCATTTTCAGGTGTTTCATCATTATATGTAAGCTCTATTTGTGCAGTATTTTCTTCATCTGTCAAAAAGTATAACCAACAATCATCAAGTCTTTTTTTCTTATCTAACTTCATATTCAATACTTCTGTATAAAATTTAATTGAAGCATCGATATCTTTAACTCTTATCATTGTATGTAAAAACTTCATATTATCTCTCCTTATTTTTCTAATAATACTGCAGCATTTGCTTCTATAGCAAGTTTTTCACCTACTGCATCAAGTTTTTCTTTAGTTTTTGCTTTTATCGAAATATTTTCTACATCTAAATCTAGAACTTTTGATAAAATTTCTTTCATTTTAGGGATATATGGCATCATCTTAGGTGCTTGAGCAATTATATTACTGTCAATATTATTTATTTTATATCCCTTTTTCTTTACAAGTTCAAATACATTCTTTAGCAAAACAATACTATCAGCATCCTTATATTTAGGATCTGTGTCAGGAAATAAAGTTCCAATGTCTGCTAATCCTGCAGCTCCTAATAGAGCATCAATAATCGCATGAACTAATACATCTGCATCAGAGTGCCCAAGAAGTCCTTTTTCGTGAGTTATTTTTACTCCGCCAATTATTAAATCCCTATTTTCAACAAGTTTATGAATATCATATCCTAGACCTATTTTGAACATAATACAAATTTCTCCATAGCTTTTACAAATCCATCATTTTCTACTGTATCAGTAATATAATCTGCATATTTTTTTAACTCTTCAGTTCCATTTCCCATTGCAATACTTATCCCACCTGCTTTTAGTAGTTCAATATCGTTATCTTGATCTCCAATAGCCAGAACTTCATCATCATTAACATTATAATATTCTTTTAAAAAGTTTACGGCACAAGCTTTTGTTGCTTTTTGGGTAGAAAATTCACAAAAATATGGGGTAGATTTAATTATATACAAATGAGAAAATTTTTGTTGACATTCTTTTACCCAAGAAGTAACAATATCTGCATCATTATAGTTTATTGCAAGTATCTTGTTAATATTCCCTAATTCTAAATCATTGAAATTACATACTTTATATTCAAGATTTTGTCTAGTTGCATATTTTTGAATTATTTCATTATTGTTTTCAACATAAAGAATATCATTTATGTATAGATTTATGTGAATATTATTTTGTTTTGCCCAATCAAGAACAAGTTTCGCATCATCTTTAGGGATACAAGTTTCATAAAGTGTTTCATTTGAAACACAATCTTTTTTTATTAGACCACCTTGATATGATACAATTGCATCTTTCAGATTAAGTTTTTCTGCAACTTGTTTTGCTCCAGCATACATTCGACCTGTCACAATAACAACTTTGATACCTTTTTCTTGCATTTTTGTAATACAATTTCTTACTCCATTAGAGCAATCACCATTTTCATTTAAAATTGTTCCATCAATATCAGTTGCAACAAGTTTAATCATAATTAAGATATTTCCTAGCTCTTAAAATCGTACAAATTGTTTTAGCATCATTTATTATGCCATTATCAATCATTTCGAAAACTTGCGGGATTGAATATTCTTCACATTGAATAATTTCATCCTCGTCTGGATTTTCTTTTTTATATTTTAAGTCTTTAGCAAAATATAGATATAATTTTTCATCACAAAATCCAACGGATGTATAAATATAACCTAATTTTATCCAACTATCTGAAATATAACCAGTTTCTTCCTCTAACTCTCTTTTTGCAGCCTTATCTGGATTTTCTCCTTTTTCAAGTTTACCTGCTGGAAGTTCTAAAGAAACAGATTTTATAGGGTATCTAAATTGCCTTACAAATAATATATTACCATTATCTTTTAAAGCAAGCATTGTAACACCGCCTGAGTGTTCAACAACCTCTCTGACAGATTTATGACCGTTAGAAACTTCAATATCATCCTTTCTAACGTCGATAACTTTACCGTTATATACATATTTAGATGTAAGAGTTTTTTCAGTAAAATCCATATACTTATATTATCACAAATTATGTGATAATATAAAAATATGGAAACACAAGTTGAAGAATCTATTTATACTCGAATTCAAGAATGGCTTGAAGCATACAAACAAACAAATAAGAGGGTGCAAAAAAAACGATTAGAAAATCTAATTGTTGTTGCAATGATGCCAATAATAAAAAGAATCGCTCGATCAATTGCTCGACGTGCAGAAGACCCTGTTGAAGATTTAGTTCAAGCAGGTTCTATTGGCTTAGTCAAAGCTATTGAAAAATACAATCCTGATAGAAATGCAAAGTTTAGAATTTATGCAGGTTATTTAATTGTAGGCGAAATGCAACATTATATGAGAGATAAAGTTGCGATGATAAAAGTACCTAGAGAAGTTTTGGAACTTGCTATTCGTATTAAGAATTTTTCAAAAACATTATCTGATAGAGAATTAGAAAAATTAACCGATGAAAAACTAGCACAAGTGTTTGATGTGCCTGTTCAAAAAGTTCAAACAGCTATTGATGTTGATAGACGTCGAAAAGTTGTATCTTTAGATGAGATTGTAAATGATTCAGAAAATAATGCTTCTATTGGGGATTTAACTCCAGCAGGGGATTATAATGAATTTGTAGAACGTTATGATATGAAAATAGAATTAGATGATGTTATAGAAAGATTACCTGAGGAATTAAAAACTATAATCAAATTATTCTATTATGAAGATATGAAACAAAAGAATATAGCTAAAAAAATGAATATGAATGAAATGATGGTTTCTAGAAAACTTAAGAAAGCATATTCTTTGATGTATAAATATATAAAAGATGCAGAATAGTAGTATATGATTTTAGAAAATTTTTGGTATCAATTTACTTGTGTTTTTATAATTGGTTTAATAATGGGAAGCTTCTATAATGTTGTTATAGTAAGAACATTATCTGGCGAAAGTATTATTTATCCGGAATCAAAGTGTCCAAGTTGTAATACAAAACTCAAATATTGGGAAAAAATTCCTGTATTTTCTTTTCTTTTATTAAAAGGAAAATGTTCATATTGCGAGAAACCAATCGATATAATGTATCCAATTGTAGAAATTTTAACAGCTATTATATATGCAATTATGTATATAAAATTTGGATTGTGTCTAAAATATCTCCTTGCAATCATATGCTTATCAATATTTTTAATACTTACAGGCATGGATATTAAAGAAAAAAAAATATCTAGTAAATTAGTTTATTTTTCAATTATCACATCTATATTATTTAATTACAATAATTTATTAGATTCAATACTAGGAATGCTTTTAGGAGGAATCTTTATATACACCATAAGAAAAACCCTAAACTATACATTACAAAAAGATGTAATAGGAGAAGGTGATATATATGCTATTACTTCTCTTTCAGCACTATGTGGATTAAAAAATCTTGGATACATATTGGTATCAATTTTAATATTTCAATTATTACTTTCTATTCCCAATATCATACAAAAAATATTTAAAGAAAAGGAATATTTATTCGGTTTTCTACTAATTTGGTTTATTCCATCATATTTACTTGCGTTTTTAGTCAGAAATTATTTCATATATCCTAGTCTATTTTGTTATTTCTTAACATTTCTTAACTTAATTGTATCAATTTTGATTCTATGTAAATATTTATTCAATAAAATAAAAAATAGCCAAAACCTAACAATAATAGCATTTTTACCCTCAATATTTTTATCAGCATTAACTTTTTTATTTTTCATCTAATATAAATAATGTAAAACTCTTGTAATTTCTTGAAAAAATTACTATAATAAACATGCTATTTATATTTCGGCTAGTGTAAAATCTTAACAGGAAGGTTATCCTACCTGTTTTTTTTGCCCCTAACTTATATAATTTATTTCTTTAAATGTTTTAATTTTTCTTTAATTGTTTTATCAATTTTGTTTGATTCAATAATTTTTTGGATAGATTTATTATAAGTTTTTGTATCCAAATTTGAATTTAAAAGGTATTTAGTTGTTATTTCTGGATATTTTATATAGCAAATTGATACAAGCCAAGCTGCTCCCATATGAGCATAATAATCTTGATATTGGAAACCTTCAATAATTTTAAAAATTTTATTTAGATATTTTTCTTCGATGTAATAATTAAGCAGCATTACAAGAACAAATCTAATTTCATATTCTTTATTTGAATTAAGATATTTTTGCAAAAAATCCCAAACTAATTCTTTATTATTTTTAGTAAATTTTAAACTAGAACAAAAACAATCACATACAGCCCAGCTATCAATTTGAGGTATAAATGATTCAATATATTCTAAAATTAAATTAGGTTTGTCTTTAATAAGTCCTATTACCATACTTTGAAGCATTGTTTCTTCAAAATATTTAGGCTCTTGTTGTAGAAATTCTTTCCAATGATTCTTATAAATTTCTTTAGATATTTTTCTTAAAACAGGAACTCTTACCCCTAAAATATTATTTATATTCGGGATTAATTTTTGGTTAAAATTTTTATAACTTTCATCAGCTTCTTTTAATAATCTTTCTTGAATATTCATTAGTGTCCAATCTTTAGTAAAATAACCCCACCAATAATTAAGATTACACCCAATAATCTCATTAAATTAATTACATCATTAAAAAATATAACACCAATTAAGAAAGTACAGGATGCTCCAATTCCGGTCCAAACAGCATAAGCTGTTCCTATAGGGATTTCTTTTTGTGCAATAAATAGAAAGTAACCACTTAGAGTCATTGCAATAATAGCAAATATAATCCAAAGACATTTTTGACCAGTAACATCTGCCATTTTAAAACCTAATGGCCAACCAACTTCGAATATTGCAGCTAAAAATAAATAGAACCAACTCATTTCATATTCCTCATTAATATCAATATTACAATGATATTAATAAGATAATATTTATTCAAGTATTAAGAATTAACTTTGTCCACAAGCCTTGCATCTAGGTTCATTAATAGACTTTCCGAATAAAACTCTCATTCCTCCAAAAGGCTTTCTCAATGTTTGTCTTACCCCACAAGTTATTGCGCTTACATTAGCTGTAATATCTTGTGTATTTTCTATTGTGGAGCTAACCTCTGGAATAATTGTATTTATATTCTCTGTTGTTTTATTTAAATTCTCTGTAATTTTTTCAATATTAGATACTGTACTATCAAGATTACTTTGATTTAGTGAATCATTTATTTTGGTTGTAAGATTTGAAATATTGCTAGTAGTATTTTCAATATTGGTTTGGTTTTGTTTTAACATCGCATTTACATTAACCAATAGAGTGTTAACATTTTTAGTTGCTTGATTTAGGTTTTGAGTTGTTGCAAGAAGATTTTCTTTAATTTCTTCTAGCTCTGTAAGACGATTATTTTTCATAAATTCATCTATATCAACCGTTGTAGAACCATTAATTATACATCCATTACAAATCATTTTGTTAGTTGGATTTTTTGGATAAACTAATTCTATAAAATCAGATATTTTTACCCCTTGAATTTTTTTCTTTAATAAAACTTCTGTATTAGATGGAAGCATTAAATTCTTAGGATACAAAACAAGTTTAACTATAGTATATTTATAATCCTCACTATGTTTTTTCCCTCTAGCTTCACCTATTACAATACCTTTATAATAAACAGGTATTCTATTATTAAAAGGTCTTAAATCCGCAAATTTTACATAAATTTTAGTGTAAGTTATTTCTTTATAAATAACCCAACATAAAGCTATCGCAATTAAAATAAATCCTAATAAAAAATATTTTCTCATAACAGTTTTATATTAAATTCTTCAATAAAAAAATAAATTATCTAGTTAGGTATATTAATAAGAGTAATAATTGTACGAAAATTATAAACAAAATATTTTTATATCTTAAATAATTTATTAAACACTAAAAATATATAATAAAATTCCTATGCACATATTTGTATTCATTTTATTAAAAATTGTAAACATATATATTAATTTATAGCAAAAAAATTATTCAAAGTATTTATATTATCAGAAACCAACAGAGAACGGAGTATATATAATGGCTATATATAAAATTACGGATAAGAATGTAAATACTATTCACAACAATCACCCAAAAGTAAAAATAGAAACAAAACAGTCAACTAATCTAGAAGAAAATAAAGAAAAATCAAATGCTACAAAGTATATGATAGGCGCAACTGCACTCGCAGCAACAGTCGCAATAGGAATTATAGGACATAAAATTAATTGGTGGCGTAGTGCAACTAAAAATTTTTCAAAAATAGAAGGTAAAATTCGAGAATTAGATGGCATCAAATATAAAGATGAATTAAACGAACAAGGTCAGATTATTAGAAGTTTTGCATCAAAAGATGGTAAAACAGTAAGTTTTATACATAACTATAATACTAAAACTGGGAAATTAGAACTTACTTCAGATATTCACCCAAAAACTATGAATAAAATAAAAGACACTTATTATCATGAAGATGGTAAGACTATTTCTAGTATTACAAACTTTGATCCAACAACTGAAAATAAGCTAAAAATAACTTTTTACAAGAAAGATGGTAAGACTATTTCTAGTATTGCAAACTTTGATCCAACAACTGGAAATAAACTAAAAATAACATCGTACAATAATGATGGAACGACTTTTCACGTTGTCGACTTTGACCCAACAACTAAAAATCCACTAAAAACAACTTTATACTATGAAGATGGTATATCTGTAAAGAATATTACTGACTATGACCCAACAACAGGGAAAGGAGTAAAAACAACCAGCTACAAACCAGATGGATCAATATCTGAAGTTATTAAACCATAGTTATAGGATTTTATTAAAATAATTAAGCAAAAACTAGCCTTCTAAATAGAAGGCTAGTTTAGTTATTTAATAACAATCAGCATGGCACATGTAAGTAGTAATAGCTGATACGATAGCGCTTATCCCTACTAACGAATAAACTATTCTAGACATCATTGTCATTTCTCCAAATATTGCAGCAACTAAATCAAAATTAAAGAACCCTATAAGTCCCCAGTTGATTGCACCAATAATTACTAAAATAAATGAAAAGTATTTTAAGAAATTAAACATAACATTCCCTCCTTTAAACATATTTTAAATTTAATTAAAAATAAAACATTACTATAACGGCTAATGTAAAGAATTATTATACTAATAGCAAATTTATTTTTTCAGAGCTTTATAATCTGATATGAATAATTATATAAACAATACCCCATCTCCTTCATTTAAATCTAGGAACATATCAATACGAAAAGCAGATGAAATTTGCCGTAATGTTCGCAAAGAATTTCCTGTTTTATCAAATTCCAAGCTAGATTGCTTTGAATCAGCTAAAAAGAATCCTGAGTGCAAAAATTTTGTTGATTGTGTATCAACACTAATCAGTAATTTAAGAACTTACTATTCTCCTGACAATAATTATGTTAATACATTTAGAGCTTTAGCAGGAATGAAAAAAATGCGAGTTGGAAATTGTTACGAACAAGCATTAGCAACTTCTACAGCTTTAGAATTAAACGGATATAAAAACGCCCAAACATATTACTTATATGCTTTTAATAAAGAAAAAAACAAAATTAAAGATTTAGATCACATAGTTTCAGGAATAAATATAAACCAACCTAAAGATTATAAATATTGGGATGGTGTAGAAACCATAAAACCAGAACATTTGATAACTCCTAATAAAGAAGGAATCATATTAGATTCTTGGTCAGGATTTGCAGATTTTTCAAATAATGCGTTTACAAAATATAAAAATGAAGCATATTTTAGTAAAAATTTAGAACCAGGAGATAAGATAGTTTTAATTCCTCAACAGAAATTAGATTTTTCTGGCTCAGAGATTAAACATTTAACAGCAGAATATCCTAATTTATTGACTCATGAGAATAAAGATAAGGCAAAAAATGCTTATTCTTTTTCATTTTTTCAGGTAACTGAATATCCAGATGAAAATATTCAAAATGTAAAAAAAAGTTATGATTTAATAAACACAAGACCTAAAGTAGAAGAAAAACAAACAAATAAATTTAATGAGTTTATAAAAAAAGCTAAAACAGCTTTTACTGAAAAAATTATAAATTTTCTATTTATGGGGTAACATAGCTAATAATGTTAATTAATAATGAGCAAAACTATAATCTTAATTTTAAATCAAGAAATATAGAAGTCAAAAAAGCTGATAATTTAATGAGAAAAATTCATAATGAATTTCCAGTTTATTCAAATACAGCATTAAATAGATTTAAAACAAGAAGAAAGACAGCAAATTCAAGAAAAATTCAATACACAATTGGGGAATTAGTAGTTTCATTAAGGAACTTTTATGATAGAGCAATTTCTGAACAAAGTTCATTTTTTAGAATGGTCACAGGTATGAAAAAAGGTAGAATTGGTAACTGCTATGAACAAGCCTGTTTAACAAATGCGATATTAAAAGCTAATGGCTATGAAAATGTTAAAAATTTTTCAATATACGCATACAACAATAAAACAAAAGAAGTTATAGACCTTGATCACGTTGTTACTTTAATAAATTTTAAATATTTAGACAAAAATAAAATTCCTAAAGTTGACCTCTGCAAACCAAATAATGAGGCTATAATTGTAGATACTTGGGCTGGTTTCACTGGATTCGCAAAAGATTCACTTAGCAAATATAGAGGGGAAATTCCTTTACATAAAATCAATAACAAATTTAAAATATTATTAAAAGAAGATTATATGTATCCTCTAGGTAGAAATAATTATGCAGTATTACGTTATAATTACCCAGAATTAATGATTAAAAAGAACAAACAAGAAAAAAATCCATACTTAGAATTACTAACAGACGTTCCAGAAAATATTTTTTCAGATATAAAGAAAAAAAATTGTTTAAAAAAATACACAACGGAAAAGCCACCTATATATACGAGAGCATTCTTATGGCTAAAACATTTTATGATGTTTTAAAATTATAAAATATTTGCAATAGATTAAAATTTATATTATTCTGATTTTAATTTAGGAATTATGGGGTAAATTGGTGAGTATAAAATTAGCCTTCAATTTAATTATAATAATTATATTATTATTTTTAAACGCTTTTTTTGTAGCTGCAGAATTTGCATTGGTAGGTGTCAGAAAAACTAAAATAAAACAATTAGCAAACGAAGGTAATTTCAATGCAAAATTAGCACTTGATGCAATAAAAAATATCGATAGATATATTGCAGCTGTACAACTTGGTATTACAATTGCTAGTTTAGGTATAGGTTGGGTAGGAGAATCAACTTTAGCAAAACTATTATTACCAATATTCCATTTCTTACCACTTAAAGCAGAAATTATTGCAGCACATAGTCTTGCAGTAACAATTTCTTTTGCATTAATAACAATATTACACGTTGTCATTGGAGAATTAATGCCCAAATCTATTGCGTTACAGTTTCCTGTTGGAACTACTCTATGGGTTGCAAAACCTATGTATGTTGTAACAAGACTTTTTGCACCAATGATATTTTTATTAAATGGTCTTGGTAATAGTTTATTACGATTGCTAAAAATAGAACCAGCACCCGCTCATCAAGCTGTATATTCCACAGAAGAATTAAATATGTTGATAGATGCAAGTTATAAAGGGGGTGTATTAAACCAAAAAGAAGCTGAGATATTACAGAATGTATTTAAATTCTCAGATTTAACAGCTCAAGATGTTATGATTCCTAGACCTGATATGGTTTGCATACCAATCGATGCAACAGTAGAAGAAATTTATAAAATAATTATAGATAATCAATATACTCGATATCCGGTATACAAAGACAACATTGATGATATTGTTGGATTTTTACACACAAAAGATTTGTTTTCTATAATGGTAAAGAGAGAAGAAATAAATCTTTCATCATTATTAAGAGAAAAATTTTATGTACCTGAAACTATGCCAATTGAAAAATTAGCACAAGAATTTCAAAAACGAAAATTCCAAATGGCTATTGTCGTAGATGAGTTTGGAGGAACAAGTGGATTAGTAACCCATGAAGATGTTTTAGAAGAAATTTTTGGTGAAGTTCAAGATGAATTTGATGATGAAGAATGTGAATTCTCTAGAATTTCAGAAAATGAATATGAAGTTTGTGGGAAATATAGAATAGATGAGTTCGCTGAAAAATTTGGGATTAAGCTAGATAACGAAGATATAACAACTGTAGGTGGCTATGTTGTAAAGATGTTAGGTCGCATACCGATAACTAACGATGAAGTTACAGATGAATATTTTAAATACACAATATCAGAAATGGACTCATCAAGAATTGTTAAAATAAAAATAAAAAAAATATAAAATTATTTAAAATTTCGCAAACTAATCAAAGGTGGTTTTAATAAATTCGGAAAAGGTGGGATTGTCTTGCTCGTTCGCATTTAACGGGACTACGGTTTTTCTTTTCGCAAGTGATACTTGCTCCAAAGAAAAGACCTTCGCCCTCAGCTCACTCGCGCTCGAACCTGGACAAAGCTATCGCTTTGTGGTTCTCATCCCACAAAAAAAGACCCCGAAGGGTCTTTAAAATTCGGAAAAGGTGGGATTCGAACCCACGGTGCAGATTACTCCACACAACACCTTAGCAGGGTGCCGCCTTAAGCCTACTCGGCCACTTTTCCAAGGTCTTTCCTCTAAGCTATATATATCTTATCATAAATTATTTTTTTTGCAAAATAAAAGCGAACTTTTTGTTCGCTTAAAATTACTCTCAACTATCTTACTAAATCGTTAGACCATGATTACTTAACCGCTACCAGTTTTGTTTGAACTCCGACTTCGGCATTCATTCGTCTGGCATTTGCTATAGCAGAAGCGCGTCTTTTCTTTGCACCTCTGAGTATATATTCTACGCCACTGAAGGTATTACAAGTAGGTGTCTCAATCTTTTTTAACATATACTATCCTTTCTTTTGACTGTAGTTTCTATATCGGCTTTTTTAGGCAAATCTTTAGCTTTTTTGTTCATTTATTTACAAAATTTTACATTCATATTACAATGCATTTTTATAAATAAAGTAAAAAGCACTATTATCACTATAATATTTCTTAAATATATACTTTTGTAACATTAAATATGCAAAAGGGTTTACATTTTTAAAACATGTGTAATAATACAAGTATACGGATATACATTACTCGGGGACACGGAAAGGTACATTACCCACAAATCAACAGTTGTCGTTTTTCAAGGTAGAAATGGATTATTTACCTGAAAAATTAACGCTATGAATTAAATATTTGATGATTGTATTCTATAGGATTTAGAACAGTCATAATCTAAAACAGCTAAGTAAAGCAAGCGCTATTGGCATCTATACGTTTGTGCTTGTAACTGGATGTTTACCCCGTCACGATTGAAAGGAGTATCAATTTATGGCACTTACAGTTAACACAAACTTGGCTTCATTACTTGTTCAAAAAAACATGAACATTGCAACAAACAGCTTAAATCAAGCGATGGAAAGAATGACTACAGGATTTAAAATCAACTCTGCTAAAGATGATGCAGCTGGATACTTTGTTGCAAAAAAAATGGATGTTCAATTAAGTTCAGTATCAGTTGCTCAAGACAACTGTTCTATTGGTACTAGCATGTTGAATACAGTTGAAAGTAACTATGATTTGCTAACAACTCACTTGCAACGTATAAGAGACTTAACCGAACAAGCTGCAAACGGAACATATGGACAAGAATCAATAGACGCAATCAAATCAGAAGTAGAAGCAAGATTAGCAGAAATAAATCGAGTTGCAAATAGTTGTGAATTTAACGGTATTAAATTGATGGATGGTTCATCTGGAGAAATTAATATTCAATGTGGTATTGATTCATCAGAAAATAGTTCTATTAAATTAAACGCAGACCTATTTGCAAATAGTGAAGCTAGTACATTAATGGGCGTTGATGGAGCTGCATTCCTAGATTATTTTGTTGCTGGCGGGGATGAATATAATACAGCTTTAGATGCTCTAGACTTAGCTATTGATACTGTTTCAACAAGACAAACTCAAATCGGTTCTTATCAAAACAGATTAGAATCAGCTAGTGATGCCCTAACTGTTCAATTTGAAAACGTAACATCTTCATTATCAACAATTAAAGATGCTGATGTTGCTGAAGAATCATCTGCATTTATCAAAGCTCAAATTTTACAACAAGCATCTGCTTCATTGTTAGCAACTGCAAACCAAGCACCATCAATTGCATTAAACTTAATTTAATAATAATAAAAAACTTATACGATACAAATTTGATACTTATATATGGGAAAATTCTGCGGAAGGAAACTTCCGCTTTTCTTTTTATTTGGAACGAAATCCTTTATTAACTGATATTGCTCTTCCTATAGAATAAATTTTTTCTTTAGCTAAAATTATATCTTGATTTTGTTTATTGGGATAAATAGTATATTTCTTTTTACATTCATCATTTGTTATATTAGGCATTATTACATTAGCTCCTGATTGTAGAGCAATAATTTGACCATTAGGATTTAATGTTTCCATTGCTGTAGTTGCTGGAATATTTATATTTTTTAATAAAATTCTTGTAATAGCCATAACTTTTATTGATAAATCAAAATTTTTCTTTAAATCAACATCTGAATCTCCTAATGGAGTACAAGGATGCGGAATAAATGGACCAATTCCAATCATATCAGCATCTAACGTTTTAAAAAACAATATATCATTAGCTAGGGATTCTATTGTTTGATTAGGAAGACCAACGAGGCTTCCTGTCCCAGTTTCAAAACCTAAACTTTTTAGATTATATAAACATTCTATCCTATTTTCAAAAGACATATTTGGATGCAACGCATTATATAATGTTTTATCAGTTGTTTCTATTCTTAATAAATACCTATCAACACCTGCATCTTTAAATGATTTATATTCATCATATGTTTTTTCACCAATACTTAATGTAAGTGCAACATCTAACTTTTTTATTTGTTCAATAATATTGCATAATATGTTATTAGAAAAACATACATCTTCTCCAGCCTGTAAAACAATAGTTTTCAAACCAATATTTTTAGCATACTTTGCTGTCGCAATTATATCTTCTGGAGTTAACCTATATCTTTGAATGTTTTTATTTTCATATCTTAATCCACAATAATAACAAGTTCTATTGCAATAGTTAGAAAATTCAATTAAACCTCTTAAATGAACATCTTCTCCAACATATTGTTTTCTAATTTCATCTGCAGTTTTTAATATAGAATCATCATTTGATGAAAGAATATTTATAATTTCGTCTTTTGAATACATATACAAATTATAAAATAAACGGGTGAAAATATCACCCGTTTTAGTTTTATACTCTTATCAACATGAATTTACTATCCTTCAATGCTAACACTTTATGCTCTTTATCTTTTTTAAACATAAGAATTTCACCTTTATCTAACTTAAATTTTTCAGCATCAAAATGTAATTCAATTTCACCATCTAAAACATATACAGCAGCATCTGCAATTGATGTATGAGTATCAATAATTTCATCTTTCTTTAGCGCAATAATGGTAAGAGAGCTATCACCATTTTCCATTAATACTTCTCTATCCATTTTTTCTTCCTTAAGAGATACTAAATCTTTAGCTTTTAAAACATTGTAGAACATAATATTCTCCTTTCTAATAATATAATTATCAGATTTTAAATAAATATAAATTAAACAAGTTGGTAAATAATTAGAATAAAAAATATTAATGAATATACTATTTTTCTATTAACAAATAACACTTACAAAACTTTTTGTCATAACTTACTCACACTAGAACCCACAAAACTTTGTTTTGTGGGTTCTTCGTCCTGTAATTTAGAAATTTAATATAAAATACAAAATGGGCGATACTGGACTCGAACCAGTGCCCCCCTGAATGTCGTTCAGATGCGCTACCAACTACGCCAATCGCCCTTATAAATATTTAGTTTTATTGTTGGTAGCTGCGCTACCGTACCTCTCCTCGAAAGATACTTAATCTTTCTCGTCGGCAGAGTGCCAATCGCCCTTATAAATAGAACTCTAGATATTTAACCTAGAGTTCTATTAAATCAAAAAATACTTATTTTTTCAATAATGTTTGAGTTACATTCCAACCGTTAGCACCACCAGTTACTTTGTATTTTAACAATTGTTTTTCTCTTTCTTTTTTAGCTTGAGATTGTTCTTTTTGAAATTTTTCTAGTGCTTTTTTATCGTTGTTTCTTTCATCTATAGTGGGTTGAATATATGCTATAAAATTTCTGTATTCATTGCAAGCATAACCCGATTTAACTTTTTCAGGATAATTATATGATAAATAATCATATATATTCATTGTTCTTTCTAAATTTGCAGGTTGCATTTTAAATGCATCTGACAATGATCCTTCCATTTTACCTAATACAACTATCATTGCGAGTGGATTATATCCAGCTTTTATCATTAAGTCTACACCTGTAATATCTGCATTCATAAGATCTTTTTTATTCATATTAGATAAAGCAAGCTGTTGAGTTGCATTTGCAAAATTATATAACCCTTCGCTACTTATATTTCCTAAAATAGAATTTGATACTGAATTTATTAAACTCTTTTTAGATGCTGAAGCATTTACTATTGCCCCCATTTCTTGAGAGATAATTGCAGCTACCTCATTATCGTTACCTGTATATTTTAACTTGTCTCTACTTATACATAGCTTTTTATTTGTAACTATATCTCCATTATCTACAGGCGAATTAGTTACGTTAAAATTTACTGATGGTAAACCGTTTTTACTTATTAATGTATTACCTACTGTAGTAACTCTTGATTCAGGATTAAAAGTTGCTGCATTGGTGGATAACATTGTAAATAAACATAATAAGGTTAATAATATCTTTTTCATATAAAGCCTCCAATTTTTAAGTATTATATTTATACTTAATTTTAACTTTTTTTGCAATACATTATTATTTTATTTTTACTTTTATTTACCTGATAAAAAAGTACATTCTATGAAAATAGAATGTACTTTTTTAACTTCGGTTATTAATTTACTATAAATTAAGAGAATATTTATTATTTATTGACATCATATTCATTGCAGAATACATATTTTGTTGACTAGATTGAATAGAATTATAACTATTTGAAATTGTACTTAATTGAGCTTGATATGCCTGTGCCATTTGTCTTTCTGATGGATTCTCACTTGTCGATAATTCTCTTATTTTAGTTGATATTTGGCTTAAAATTTCATCTACAGATGTATCATTATTTAATACTAAACCCATTTTACTAGCTAATGATTTTGCATCTGCTAAAGTCTCTGCTTCTGATGTTGATCTACTTGCAGATTCCTGCTTTTGTTCAACTTGTTGTTGTGTTCCTGCTTTTGCAGCTTTTAATTTATCTATCAAAGCTTGAGCTTCACTTTCAGATGAAACAGTTGAAATATTTATTCCTAAAGATTCCAATTTTACTTTTGTTGATGAGCTAATATTATTTTGCTTTTGATTTGATATTGAACTAATATCTGCCATAGTATGCCTCCAAATAATTATTAATTATTTTTTATAGTTTTTCAACTATATCATCCTGCAATTCATTATTTGTTACATCATATGTTTAGATTAAAATTACCATTTTTTGAATATGAAAAATACTGCTAATATTATAAATAAAAAACCAACTGCATAATTCCATTTAAAACTCTCTTTTAAATAAAAAACAGAAAATACTGAAAAAACTATTAATGTTATAACTTCTTGTATTGTTTTTAACTGAGCAGCATTGTAATATTCATACCCGATTCTATTTGCTGGGACTTGAAAACAATATTCAAAAAAAGCAATCCCCCAACTAATTAATATTACTGCCCATAAAACGGTACTACGGTGTCTTAAATGTCCATACCAAGCAAAAGTCATAAATACATTTGATATTGTTAATAATAAAATTGGTAAAAATGCGTTCATATAATTAATTTATCACAAAGAAGGTTAATTGACTAAACTTTATCTTGTGCTAGAATAAGTGTGTGTTATACAATTAATAGGAGTTTTTTTATCATGCTTAAATCTAGTGGAGTTAAAATTGTTGCAACTTTAGGACCCTCAATCACTAATGAAGAAAAAATTGAGGAATTAATTAATGCAGGTGTTAGTATGTTTAGGGTTAACTCTTCACATTCAACTCCAGATGAGCATAAAAATAGTATTGATTTAGTAAGAAAAGTTGCTAAAAAACTTTGTACTAATACTGCAATTCTTTTAGACTTACAAGGACCTAAAATTAGAGTTGGGAATTTATCTACTCCTATTGAATTAATTGAAAATTCTGAAGTTCAACTACAACATTCTTCAGAAGAAATTAATGGAATAATACCTGTAGATTATTCTGGAATTGCAAATGATGTAAAAAAAGATGATAAAATCTATTTAGATGATGGAAAACTTGAATTAAGAGTTATAGAATCAGACGGAAAGGTTGTAAAAGCCCTTGTAGTTCGAGGAGGCTTATTGAAGCCAAGAAAAGGTTTAAATTTACCTGGGAGAACGGCAAGTTTATCAGCTATTACTCCTAAAGATATAGAATATATTAAATATGCCCTTGAATGGAAAATTGACTATTTAGCATTATCTTTTGTAAGAACAGGTGAAGATGTTTTAAAAGCTAAGCATTGTATGGAAATGTATGGAGGATATATTCCTATTATAGCTAAAATTGAAAAACCTGAAGCTTTGGATAATATTGATGATATTATTAGACTTTCTGATGGTGTTATGGTTGCAAGAGGAGACTTAGGTATTGAAATTTCTCCAGAAAAAGTACCTGCTGTGCAAAAGAAATTAATAAGTGAAAGTAGTGCAAAAAATAAAATTGTAATTGTGGCAACACAAATGCTAGAAACGATGATAGAACAGCCAATACCAACTAGAGCCGAAACATCAGATGTTGCAAATGCGATAATTGACGGAGCGGATGCCATTATGTTATCCGGTGAAACTGCTGTTGGGAAATATCCTGTTGAAGCTGTAAAAATGATGAGTAGTATATCAGAAAACTTGGAACAAAATGGAATTGTAAGACATAATTACTATTCTAGAAAAATGGCAGAATTTGATAATCATGAAGCTTTTGCAATGTGCCAAGCTATGATTACAATGTTAGATAACCTTAAAATAAAAGCAATTTTAGCATTTACTACTAATGGTTATACCCCGGCGTTGTTAAGCAAAGCAAAACCAAGTGTTCCTATATATGCGCTAGCTAAAAGTGAAACTGTTTGCAGACAAATGAATCTTTGTAGAGACGTTACTCCTATTAATTATAATTGGCAACAAGAAATAAGTAATAAGTCATTAAAAGAAATAAATAAACTTCTAGTTGAAAAATTAGGTATGAAATCAGGAGACAAAGTTATTATGACTGGGGTTATCCCTTATGTTATTGGTCAAACAACTAATTTTATTAAGTTATTAACAGTTGAAGAATAATTGTAAAAAAACTTAAAAAAATAACAATTTTTATTCATCATAAATACTTTAAGTACATGTAGTAGTTAGTATATGGATGTATAAAATGGTAAGTATACCTAAAATTAGTTTAAATGGACTGTTGCCTAATGTTAAAAAGATAAAAAATTCTGCCAAAAATATTGCAGGAGAAATAAAAGGAACTGGTAAATATTATAAAAATAATTTCCAAACAGGTTGGCAATCAGGTGCAAGATTCTCACAAATAAAAAAACACAATCAAATTCGTTCTTGTGCAGATAGATTTATTGGTGGGGTTTCAAAAACAAAAATAAAAAAAGAACATATTCCTATGATTCTTGGGGGTATTGGTGCAATTACACCTATACCAGGAGGATCAATATTATGCTACGGAATAGGTAAGATTGTAACTAAAATACTTAAAGGTATTAAATAATAGGAATACATATAATAAATTCTGAACCTTTTCCAATGCTACTTATTACGTCAATTCTACCATTATGGAGTTTGGCAATGTTTTTGACAATTGCTAATCCTAAACCAGTACCTCCAAGTTCTCGACTTCTTGCTTTATCTATTCGGTAAAATCGTTCAAATATTCTAGAACATTCTTCTTTTTCTATTCCAATACCATAATCTTTTACTGAGATTTTTATTTCATTATTTTCGACATAAGATTTAGCTGTTATTTTGTCTGTTTGACTGTATTTTACAGCATTTATAACTAAATTATTTATTGCTTGTTCTAATAAATATGAGTTCCCAAATATTTGTATGTCAGATTTTTCTAATATTTCTATTTTAATATTTGATGATTCTACTATTCCTCTACAAAGACTAATTGCATTTTCAACAGTAGAGCTTATAGTTAATTCAGCAAAATCTCGATTTTTAAATATTTGCCTTTTTTCTAAGTCTGCGAGACTTAAAATATCTTGAATTAATGTATTCAGCCTATTTGATTGTTCCGATATTATTTTTAAGCATTTAACTTCTGTTTTGTTTGTTGGCTCTAAGCTTTCTAACATTTCAACTGCTGATAATATTGATGTCAAAGGCGTTTTTATTTCGTGTGAAACATTTGCAATGAATTCACTTCTGAAATTTTCTAATTTTTTCATACTTTTTATTTGTCGTTTCAATTGTTTTGACATAACATTTATCGCTCTTGATAATTCCCATAATACACCATTTTTAGGTACAAAAATTTCTGTATCTAAATTTCCACTAGCTATTTTTATTGCACTTTGTTGTAATTTATTAAAAGGCAGTCTAACTCTTATTAAAATGTAAAGGGTTAATAATAAAACTCCTCCAAATCCAATAAAAAAGGTTAAATATATATTTTTTTCAGCTTTATCTAATGTTTTTGAAATGTTATGTGATGATATAGAAATTCTTATTACATATTTATTCCCATTGATTATAATAGGTGTTGATTTATATATCATTTCTGATTGCATTGTTGAGCTATATCGAATTATTGTATTTGATTTACCGTCTAATGCAGAAATTATTTCAGGTCTATTTGAATGATTATCTAATTTATTGGTTGGGGTATTTGAATCTGCAAGAACTTTTCCTTTATTATCTATTATTGTTATTCGAATTTTTTCATTATTAAATTCATTACAGTAATTTTGTAATTCTATATATTTATTATATTTTAATAGAGGTTCTACAATATGTAAAACCTGTTTAATATCAGTTTGTAATTCTTTTTCGGTTTCTTGATTATAAGTTTGCCCAAATTGTTTTAATTGATACATTAATAAACTAGTAAGAATAATTAAAATTAAAGTAATTAATATTGGTATAAAAAATAAAAAATTATCTCTATTTTTAATCATTAATTATTCTCCAATGATTTTAAGCAATAACCAATGCTTCTAATGGTAATAATATTTTTCCCAAAATCACCAAGTTTTTTTCTTAAATTTACAATTTGAACATCAATGGTTCTATCAGTAACTTCATAATAAGAATCACCTTTTAAATTAGATATTAATTGACTCCTAGTATAAACTCTTCCTGGACTTTTGGTTAGTAAGTATAGAATTTCATACTCACTATATGTTAAATCTATAATTTCTTTTCCTAATTCTACAATTCTTTTTTCTGTATCAATAATTAAATTTTCATACTTTATTTTATTTGTTTCTTTAGGGATATTTCTTAACTGATTTCTTATTCTTGCAATAACAATTTTATTACTAAATGGTTTTGTTATATAATCGTTTGCACCTAATTCTAGGCCTAGAACTATATCAGATTCTTCACTTTTTGCTGTTAACATAATAATTGGAGTTGATATAGTTTTTGGATTTGCACGAAGAATTCTGCATACTGTTAATCCATCTATTTTAGGTAACATTAAATCAAGCAAAATAATATCTGGACCCCATTCTTCTGCAATTTTAATTGCTTCTTCTCCATCTGACGCCATTTTTATATCAGAAAAGCCATTTGCTTCAAGAAGCATTTCTAATAATTCTCTAATAGCACATTCATCATCAACAACTAATATTTTTGCTTTTAACATACGCTTTATTATATCCAAAACATGTTCCTAATTATAATTTAATATTTAATTGTTAGGATTATGTTAGGAAAAGCTGGAAACATTCTTAATAACTTATTTTTAGAACTCATAATATCTTAATGAATTTTATTTATTCTATATTATGGGAGTTCCTATGTTAAGGATTAGATTATTATCAGCATATATAAAAAATAATATTTTATATTCTACAAAAACATATTCAAATGTTTCTCAATCGGTTGAAAAATATTCAAATGTTTTTGGAAAATCAACTGGAAATTATCTATTAAAAGAAATAAATTCTATTGATAATCATAAAAATATTAAAATAAAACAAAATACAATTTCAAAAGATTTATTAAATTCCATTTTATATCCAGTTAAAGGGCTACCAATAGATTTATTGGAGTCTTTTTTATTAAAAATAAAAAAAAGATTTCCAAATTCAAAGAGAGTAAATTCAATTCTTAACTCAAAATTAATAAAAGAACATCAAAAAGAACGATCCAATTATTCTAAAAAAGTTGCCATAAGTAATTGTTTAGAAAGTATGTCTTTATCAAATAATGATATATTTAAACGAGGTCAAAATCGTTTAAATCCAATAATATCTACTTATAGTTCTGACAAAGAAAGAGCTCTAAGTAGATTAACATCTGGAATATTACCTGCAATATTTTATGCAAATGATGCATATAATCAATCAATGATGATAAACAATAATAAAGCAGAAGCAAAACAAGAAAAAAAACGTCGTTTTAAACAAGAAGTAGCAAGAATTGGAATAATGTCATATGCTCAATTTGTTGTACTTGGAGCTTTATCTAAATTTGTTAATAAAACTCCATTTGCTTCGTTAGCAACTACAACAGGAATTGTTATAGGAACTGAAATGTTATCTCGGATAATGACCAATAAGCCTGTAACTTTTATTAAAAATAAGAAGACAAAGAACGAAGAACATCCTATTGTTGATATGGCAAATGATAATTCAACAATAAAGCATTCTACTAAAATCAGCAAAATTGTTACTTTGGGGTTTGCATTAGGAGGTGCGATTGTTGCTTTAAAATCAACTAAACTAGCAAAAAATATAATTCCAAAAATTAAAAACAAATATAATAATTTTGTTCAAAAAGATATGTATATGACAAGAACTGATTTCAATTCAGTGATAAAAAAACTAAACGATAATGGATTTGATAATTTAGCTGATAAATATGTTGAAGTTGTTAACAAACAAAAAGGAGATAAAATTTACCTTGGAAAAGACAATAAAAAATATGTACATACAATCTTTGATACAGTTTTAATGACTCCAGTCAAAACTGTATATAGTATTATTACTGCTCCATTTAACATGTTTTCTAAGAAAAATAAAATTGTCCAAAATAAAAATGAAGACTATGAAATTTTAAAAGGTTTAGCTTATATTAAATCAATACAGCATAGAAAAGATTTTTCTGATAAATTAAACAAAAAGCTATTGTCTTCTTTTGATAACAAAACAAAAACAGGCTATTCAAATCATAATTTAGCTAAATATTCAAAAATCTTGACAAGTGGGGCATCATCATATTTTATTGTTGCAGATAGTTATAATATGGTAATGCAAAAAGAAAATAATAAAGATAATGCAAAGAAAATTTCTAAAAAAATGTTTGCACAAAGAGTTGTAAATATTGGAATGGGAGCTTATATTTTATCAATATTAAGTAATGCCTTTAAATCACAATATAATAAATCATTATATTGTGTAGCTGCAGTATCAGGAGTATTTGGTGTTTTAAATGAAGGCCTATCAAGATTAGCCGTTGGAATTCCAATAACTGAAAAATCAAAAGAAGAACAAGTTAAATTTAAACAAAAATATTCAAATATTATAAATAAAGTAGCTTAATTAAATAAAAGCTCCACCAATTAAATGTCCATCATTAATATCATATAAAACACATGCCTGTCCTTTTGCAATAGAATTAATTGGCTCCTTAAATTGAATAATAGTTCTATCTTCCTTATTTGTTATGTGAGCTTTTACCGGTTGCATGTTATATCTTATTTTTACAAGAGCATCAAACTCATCTTTATTTGTAGGATAAGAATAATTAAAATTTTCAAGTTCAAGCTTATTTTGATATGTAGCGTCTTTATTCCCTACATAAACTATATTTTTTTTAGAATCAATTTCAACAACATATAAAGGTTCTGGAGCAGCTATTCCAATACCTTTTCTTTGTCCAATAGTGTATTGGAAATATCCATCGTGCTGTCCTAATATTTTTCCTGTTGAAACATCTACAAAAGCACCTTTTTTTGCTTCTAATCTATCAAGTAAATACTTCTTAGTAGTCATTGGTTTCTGAATAAAACAAATATCTTGACTTTCTTTTGAAGATTTAGATGGAAGATTATTTTCTATAGCAATTTTTCGAATTTGAGTTTTTTCATATGAATATAATGGAAATAATGTTTTAGAAAGTTGTTCTTGATTTAATTGAAATAAAAAATAAAGTTGATCTTTTTTAATATCTTTTGCAGGATACAGCTTATAATAATTATCGACTTTTTTTATATTTGCATAATGACCTGTAGCAATATAATCAGCATTAAGCTCATTAATTGCAACATCAAATAACTTTCCCCATTTAATAAATTTATTACACATTATACAAGGGTTTGGAGTTTCTCCATTTTTATATGAATAATCAAAATAGTTAATTACTTTATCTTGAAAATCTTTTATTGCATCAATTGTATAATGTTCAATATTTAAATATTCTGCGACTTTTTTTGCATTGTTAACAACATTAATAGCAGCATCAGATTGAGTCATTAATCCTGTAATCCCAATGACTTCATATCCTTGTTCTTTTAAAAGATAAGCCGTAACACTACTATCTAATCCGCCGCTTAATGCAACAGCTACCCTACTCACTAATAACTCCTTAATCCTTTTTCTGTAAGCATATATTCAGATGATACATCATCTCCGGAATCATGAATTCTTGTAATAAATTCTCTAGCAATTGCACTTTGTAATACAGAATGATCAACAATTAAAGTAAAGTTTTGCATTAGTTTTGCATTAATATGTTTCAAATTAAATGTATTCATATTTTCATACTGAGCAAGATATTGTGCAGTTATTACAAGAAAATCTAATTTGTCTAATGCAGACTTACCTTCAACATAATTAATAAATCTTTCATCTTTATTAATTGGAACAACATCTACATTTTGTTCCATTTCATTATTTAAAATCTTATCAAAATCAGGTTCTGGTTCAGGTTCAGGATTTTGAATAGAATTAATTGTTATAGGTTTTGAAGAAGAAACATCTATTGTTTGAGGAATTATTTCTTCATTGGTTTGTACAACCGAGCTTTTTTCATCATCTTTAATATGCTCAAAAACAGCAGGTTGAATATTTTCATTAATACTATTTTGATTTTCTTGATTAATTTCTTCTTGATTGTTTATATGATTATTTGGAATATTTTCAATCGCATTATTTGTTTCTTCAATAATGTTACTAACGGCTTCGTTTTCTATATTTTTTTTAATAGAAGTATAATTTGAAGCTTGATTAATAATTAAATTTAGTTGTTTTTCAACTGCATATTTATCATCAGTTGTAAGTTCTAATTCAATTTTTCCTTTTCTAAAAATTATAGTATACATTTTTACCTATTAATTATTTTTCAACAATTCATCACGCCACTTATTTAGTTGTTCTTCAACAAACTCAATATCATCAGATTTTAATTCAATTTCAATATCGCCTTTTTTCATTTTAAAAACATATTCGTGCATAATACCCCCAAAAATATATCTCCTAATTAAGTTTACCTTAAATTATTTCTTTTTCAAAATTATTAACAAACAAATAAAGTTATTATTAAAAAATATTACAATTTTGTAATATATGTTTATAATCAAGCAAAAAATATTATTTACAACTCTTTTTTATATATAGTAGAATCATAGGGTTTTGTGTGAAATAACTTTATGGTGTTCAAAAATAGATTGTGTTAGTTAGGAGTCAGATATGGCAGAGGTTACTAATTTAGTAGGTTCAAGTACATTTAAGAAATTTGGTCCAACAGGACAAAATAAACAAGAGAGTAAGGTTGTAGATAATCAAAATAAACCTCAAACTACAACATCAGAACAATCTAACACAAAACAATCAAAATTAGAAAAAACAATGCCATATGTAGCAATGGGAGCATCTGCAGTAGCAATAGGAGTTTCAACAGCAGTCGCAATTAAATCTGGCAAAAATTCAAAAAAACTCTTGCAACAAATGGAAAAATTAGAACAATCTATGAAAAATGGTGGAGGTAATGTTGTTACTCAAGAGAATATAAAAGGAGCAACATCTTTCATTGTAGGTTTACTAGGTGCAGCAACAGGAGGTGCAATAGTAAATCACTTCGATACAAATAAAGAAGCATTAAAAAAAATTGGAATGACTGATGATGAAATAAATAATGCAAAAAATAAAGTAGAAGGAGCAGCATTAGAGAGAGAAAATCGATTAAATCGAACAGAAACAACAGCAAGCGAAGCTGTAAGAAGAGCAAATGAAGCAGATGGCAAAGCTCAAAATGCAGAAAATAAAGCAAATAGTGTAGAAGGAAAAGCAAATCAAGCAATAGATACCGCAAATACAGCAATGAGTAGAGTAAACTCAGTATCAAATCAAAGCAGTTTAGGGTTAAAAATTCACCGTAAACCTTGGCACGGATTAAACTTAATGGTTGTAAATAATAATGAAAAATATATGAATAAATCTAAGATAAATTCAGCAATGGATGATATTCATACAGCAGTTATTTACAGAATAGGAAGAAAAAACGGTCAAACAGAACAGATAATAAATGATTACCGTAAGAAATATGCACCATTGATGGGTTCAAATTCAACTTGGGCAATAACTGCAGAATTCGACCCAATAAAAGCTGGCGGTTTAGGTTCTGTACCAATGGAAATTCAAAATAACTTTGCAGATATGGGTATTGATAATCCAGTATTTATACCAATGTATTTACAGCACGGAAAAGGTGAATTTAAAGAAATTGGAAATTCTAAAGATGGCAAAAAATGCACTTATACATATGGTGGAGAAGTATTTAATGTAACAAAAATGGCAGAAATGCCAGTTCAACAAACTCGTGGAAACAAAGTAGAAACCCAAAAAGTTGAATTTTATTTAGGACATGTAAAACGTCAAGATTTAAAAGGTAAAAAAGTAGAAAATCCTGATCAACCAATAATATTTGTTAAGAATAATAATAATTTTGGAGGCGACTTATATGCAAATAATATAAATGCTGATGAAACTGAAAAATTTGCATTCTTGTCAAAAGCAGTTTATCAATTTGCAGAAGCAAAAGTTTCCGATGCATTAGGTAAAAATAAAACAGGTTTAGGTGAAATAAAAATCGAAGATAAAGATGCATATGATTCAGTAAAAGCCCCAGTATCAATGATATTGAATGACTGGCATGCAGCACCAATGGCTGGTTTATTACGTTACAAAGCACCAATGGAGAATGCTTATAATGTAATAGATGATGATGTAAAAGATGCATTACGAGATATGCCATTAGTAATGATTGGTCATAATGCTGGAATATCTGGTGGCACAAGAAATGATTCCATAGAACGTAGTGACTTTGTAACAGAGAATATTATTAATACATTATATGATCAATATGCATATGGTATTACAGAAAACGCATCTACAGGCAGTGAATATTCTGATGTAGATAATGCAATTGTTTACGCAAAAGATAATGAAAATGACAGACAATTTAATAACTTAGCTCACGGAATTTCATTATCAGATTATTATGTACCAGTTTCAAAAAATTATGAAAAAGAATTAAAAGAAGGAAAACAAGCTTCAGGAATGGCTTTTGATATAATCAGAAGAAGAAGCGGTAATGATACTATCAGTGGAGAAATAAATGGTTTAGATAGATCACTCAATACAACAGAAGCAAAAGCTGGTTGGTTAAAAGGTAAGTTTGGTATTAACTTACATACATATAACCACCATACTCCAATTGATGAGGTAATGGAAGCTCGTCAACACAATAAAATGGAGTTTTATGATAACTTCTTAAAACCATTAATGGATAAAGAACCTCCAAAAGGTGGATTCAAATATCAATCAATAGGTGAACCAGCAAAAATATCTAGAGAAGATTTTGAAAATGCACCTTTGATTGCATTTGCTCACAGATTAACAGACCAAAAAGGTTTAGGAACATTCCAAAAAGCAGTTCAAGAGATGTTCAACACTTGGGATGAAAAACACCCAGGAAAACCAAAACCATTTGTTATAGCAGGTGGAGAGTTAGAAGAAGGCAGCCAAAAACAATTCTTAGAAGCGTTAAAAAACCCAAATAATTATAAAAACAAAGATGATATCAATAGAATCCAAGTATTACAAGGTTTTATGCCAAATCCATCATTATACTCAGCAGCAACCTATTTCTGTGCACCATCAACATTTGAACCTTGTGGTTTAACTCAAGGTGAATGTTATGCAATGGGTACACCAATAATTACAACAGCAACAGGAGGATTTGTAGATACTGTTAAAGATGGAGTAAACGGTTTTGTTGCAGATTACGAAGGTAGCTATGCTAATGATATCAAACAATATAACTTACAAAATACAGAACACGAACAAAATTGGTTTGGTCATTATGGTCATAAATTAGCTGACAAATTCAATGAAGGCTTAGATGTATTCTTTAATGATAAAGATAAGTACAAATCAATTGTTCAAAACAACTTGAATACAAACTTAAGCTGGAATAGAAATTCAGCAGATGATCCAATACATGGATACATTAATAGATTACAAATCAAAAAAGAAGATAATATCGAAGCCAATATAGCACCAGTAAGAAAATATTTAGTTCCAATGTTAAAAGAGTTTGATAAAGCTCAAAAAACAGGCAAACTAGACGATAAATCTAAAATTATGAATATTATTAACAATGAAGGTGATGCAAATATTAAGAATGAAAAATTCTTTGCAAAAGTAATTACTGCAAATACAGCAAAGGAAAATAGATTAAATCAAGAAATTTCTGAAATTAATAAGTTATCATCTGATTATGAATCAAAAATTGAAATCAATGATAACGATAGTTCATCAAAAGGCAAGCTTGATAATATGAAATTGAAAAAGCAAATGGACGAAGATAAGTTAGATACAATTGTAACATCAAATAATATTACAAAACATGATAAAGAAATGTTCGATATAATGATAGATATATGCAAAAAGCAAAATAATAATGAGCAAGTAGATAAAAAGACTGAAAAATATCAAGAATTCAATAATTGGAAAAATGAAATATTATCAAGATATGTAGCTTAGTAATATTAAATTATATAAAAAGAGCTAGATATTCTAGCTCTTTTTTTGTTGAGTTGAGAAATAAAATAATGTATAATATTTGCATTAAGAGAAAATAGAGGATAAGAGATGAGCGAGTTTAAAGTAAAATTTAGAGGCATAAGAGGCAGTTATCCAGTTGCAAAGGAAAAATTCTTAAAATATGGAGGTAATACCGCTTGTGTAGAAATAAATATAGATGGTCGAATTATAATTCTAGATGCAGGGACAGGCTTAATTAGCTTAGGCGATGAATTAATGCAAAATTATATTAATTCAGGTACAACATTGTCTAATAGAATACCCGTAAATGTTTCAATATTATTAAGTCATATTCATCAAGATCATATAGCAGGAATCCCATTTTTCTCACCATTACATGTTGCATCAACAAGAGTAAATTTATTTGGGAATCCAACAAATAATTCAACATTAGAAGACGAAATCTCAGAATCCTTATTTAACAAAACCTTCCCATTGACTTCATCTGATATTTCAGCAGATGTTGTTTGCTATGATATAAATGAAACCAATATCATCATAATAAAGAAAGATAATAGTGCAATATTAACAAATATTTGTGAATTATCTAGTATTCGTCATAATGATGAAGATATCATAATATCTTGTTATAAATCATATGCACATCCTAAACATGGAGTAATGATTTATAGAGTAGAATATAAAGGGAAATCATTAGTTTATGCAACCGATAAAGAAAGTTATATCGGAGGAGATGTAAAATTAGCAAAATTTGCTAGAAATTGTAATTGTTTAATTCATGATTCGCAATATACAACAGAAGATTATCAAAGTATTTATAGTCCAAAACAGGGTTTTGGTCATTCAACTTTTGAAATGGCACGTGATGTAAAAAAACAAACAAATGCTGAAAAATTAGTATTTTTCCATTATGATCCTTCCTATGATGATGACAAGTTGGATCAAATTGCAGAGGATATCGCAGAAGAAAATTTGATTTTTGCAAAAGAAGGATTAGAAATAATATTATAATGAAGAAAATAATTCCTTTGCTATTATGCGTATTAATATTATGTAGCGGTTATAGACGACCTGATAAATTTCAGATAGATGCTGTAACAAATGCATCCCGTCATAATATGATGGGAACAGATTATTTACTGGAACGATGTTATTACGCAGCTATTCAAGAATTTAAAATAGCAATAAGTTTAAATCCAGATAGTCAAGCAAGTGCAGTATATTATAATAATTTAGGTCAAACATATATGCAAATAGGTTTCCCTAATTTAGCAGAAGATTGTTTTGAAAGAGCATTAAAATTATATGGTTTAAATTTCCAATATTATCAAAATTTAACAGCTTGTTATATAAAACTCAAAAAGACAAACCAAATGATTTCAAAATATTCAACATCTAAAAATCCATTAGATAAAATAATGTTAGGCTTGTTATATATAGAAACAGGACAAACGCAAAGAGGAATAATGACATTAGATGATTTTTGTATGTCAGAACCAGATTTAATAATAACTCATGGAGTGAAATCATATTTACGAGATGTAACTCGTAAATAATTTGCCCGAATATAAGGTATTATGTTAAAATTAATCATAAGAATTGACAATTCAATAAAATCGTACGTGTCGTAGTGGCACTCTGCCGAAAAAATAACTAAGTGTTATTTTTTGAGAGGGTTCCCCTTGAGGGAACTTCCGCCGCAAAGACAAAACAATAACTTTGAAAACAAAATAAATCGTACGTGTCGTAGTGGCGGAATGGTAGACGTGCACGTTTGAGGGGCGTGTGGAGAAATCCGTGGGGGTTCAAGTCCCCCCTACGACATTTAACTTTTTAGAGCCTTCGTTATGGGGCTCTATTTTAGTATTTAAGCTACTTTTGCGGGTTCCAATTACTGTTATTTTGGTTAAATTCAAAGCACTATTTTTGAGGGCTTGTTTAGCTTGCTCTGAGCGTGTTTCAAGGGTTCCAGTCAAGGTTTCAATGTCTGCTGAAAATTCTTGTTTTTTAGCAAGTTTTAATTGCCTCAAATGTTCAAATACAGGTCTCAATTTCACTGTTAATTTGTTAGTATCTTCATC
>CALVEV010000001.1 GCA_944326685.1 Candidatus Gastranaerophilales bacterium | reverse complement strand
TAAGTTTAATAACATTATTGATGATTTGAAATATTAGTTAATTTATTTTTTATTTTTTATTACATAATATAATTTCATAATTTTATTTATTAAGGTGTTCAAACTATTTGTTGAATGGGGTACCATATAAAAAAAGAACACCATTTGGGTGTTCTTTTTTTATATGTAAAACAACCAAGTGACAATTCGCTTGGGGAAGAACTCTGTTTTGAAGATTAAGTATCTTCAAAATAGAGGCATCCTCCGAAGGAGGAGTATTAAAATATTAAGACACCATCTGGGTGTTCTTTTTTTATATGGGGGTAAATAATAAAAATTTAATTTTTACTTCTTTTCTATAGTAATTTTATAATTTAGACAATTTGCAATATCTTCAAATTCATCATATCGAATTGTATTTCTTAATAGCTTACTTGAAATACTTTGGGCTGTGTAATGTCGCCCTGTTTTTTTACTAAAATTGATGCTAGCTCTTTGATAGTTAATTTTTCTTTTAATAACATTATTTTTAATTGTTCTTTTGCACTCATAATTTAAAATTTATTCTTTTTCAAAATTAATCTTATAACCTAAAATTTTAGCTATAAGTTTAACTTCGTCATATTTCATTGAACCTTTTCGCAATTTTTGGGATAAACTATCAACAGTAACATTCTTATCTAATATTTCAGATAATTTTTTTGCTACTGATGTTAATGTAGTATTTTCTTTTACTAATAATATTTTTATATCTTCTCTTACTGTCATAATAAAATTCTACTATTTTATCTAATTCTTGACAAAAATATCTAAATTTGTTACTATATTCGTATATAAATACGAATATTAGATATATTCCGTTATTAATAGATAGAAATAACTTAATAATTAATATAGATATGAAAGAATTAAACATTATACAAGATAAAGTAGATGATTTAGGATGTAAGATTTCAATAATAAATTCTTTATGTGAGGTCCTTTTGTTTTATTCTCAGAATTTGCATTCTAAAGATAAAGAAATTTTTGCCCTGATATATACTATCTGTGAACAAATACAGGAGTTTAAAAAAGAATATAATTATTTTGAGTCTTTGTTTTATAAAAAACTAAATAATTAAAATTTATCAAATTTTGTTTACTGATTTTTTATGAGCCTTTATGGGCTCTTTTTTGTTGTTACATTTTATAGAAAGGAACTTTTTATGGTGAACATGTCTTCTAATAACACGAAAGAAAATAATCGTGTTACTATTTCCAACAACCAAGCAAAATATTATTCTGATGTTGCGCTTGGTTATGCTAATCAGGCTAAAATCTATGCTGATTCGGCTAAACTTGCTGAATCTAATGTAGATTTATTGCTTGATAATACTAATTTTACAACTGTTGTAGAAAATATGGATAATATTAATACAGTTGCTGAAAATATTAATAATTTGGGTGATTTATCTACTTCTTGGGGAAATATTTCAGGTGATATTTCCAATCAAGCTGATTTACAAACAAAATTAAATGAAAAAGTAAATACTTCAGATTTATCAGCTGTTGCAACAAGTGGTAGTTACAATGATTTATCTGATAAACCAACAATTCCTGATATTTCAAATCTAGCTACAAAAACAGAATTATCTGCAAAAGCTAATTCTTCTGATTTATCAACTGTTGCAACTACTGGGAATTATAATGACCTATCAAATAAACCAAATATCCCTCAAGCTTATACACTTCCTACTGCTTCAACAACTACTTTAGGTGGGGTAAAGGTCGATGGTTCTACCATTACTATTAAAAATGGTGTGATATCTGGGAGTGCTGTATATGATGATTCGGATTTAGTTGCTCGTATTACTTCTTTAGAAAACAAAATCAACACAATGTTTGTTACATTAACTATTAACCCAACACCAGATAATGCTACAGTTACGCTTACTGCTCAAGGTTTTACTCAACAAGGAAATAGCATAACAGTTACAACAGGTACTGAAGTTTCTTATTCGGTTACTGCTACGAATTATACTACTCAAGAAGGAACTTGGACTTCTCAAAGTGACGAAACTAAAGATATTGTATTAGAAGAAACTACTTGTGTTCCTTATTATGCAAATATTTTAGTGGATAATGAAGGGAATTATAAAAAACCAACTGAAATAAATGTAGGTGATATGGTTGCGGCTTATAATATGGATACAAAACAAATTGAACAAACTGAAGTTATTGATATACATTCTCCAATAAGAAGTAATTTAGTTGTTATTACATATGAGGATGATACAACAATAGAAGTAACCAATGATCATGCTATTTTAACTAATGAAGGCTGGGCTGCTTATGAACCTCAAGCTTGTCATGAAGTTCAAAATGTTATTCAATTGAATACTTCTCAAAAAGTATTACAGTTAGATTTATCTTATAAGCAAATTAAATCAATAGAATATATTGAAAAACCTGAAGGAATCCAATGTTATGCTATAAATACTGTTTGTGATACTTTTATCACAGAACAATCTATTGTTCATAACTGTGGTGGTGGTGAAGGTGGATGGCCTGGTGGTGATAGAGGTTAAAAATCTACATCATATTAGTTGGGGAAATTCCCCAATGTAGTTTATTTCGTAATATTGAATAAAAATCATCGTCTGTTAAGAAAGCTAATTTAGCTTTTTTATCTGATACTTCAATATTGAATTCTTGTATTTTATCACTATATTCTTGTCCATCAATGGCTACATTTAACAGTTCGTCCATTGAACTTATTGTTATTTTTTCATTCGCTGGAATAACAAGTGGTCTAGCTGTTAGTGTATGCGGACATATTGGTACTATGACTAAGCAATCGATATCAGGTGATAAAATTGGACCTCCTGCTGATAATCCATATGCAGTTGAACCGGTTGGAGTCGAAATTATTATTCCATCGGCTATATAATCACATACAAATTTATCATTTATTTTCAATGAAAATTTAGAAGTTCTTGTTGTCGAACAGCCTTTTACTACAAAATCGTTTAGCGCAACAAAATTTCCTGATTTTAACATTAATCTTTCTTGTACTTTGTATGTGTGATTTTTAATGCATTGGATTACTCTATTTATATCATTTGTTCCTGATTGTGATAGAAAACCTAAACGACCTAAATTAATTCCTAATATTGGAGTTCCATAGTTTGCGTAATAACGGGCAGTTTTTAAAATTGTACCATCACCGCCTATTACGCATATAAAATCATAACCTCCTTTCAAGTTATCTATATTGATAACTTCATACTCTAAAGCGTTCTTTTGAAGTTCTTCTTCGAACTTTGAAAGAACGTTTTTAGTATTGGATACATTATGATTTATTACTACTGCTATTTTCATATAATTTATTATATCTGAATATAATAAAATTATACAAGCATTGTATGAATGTTTTTAGGATCTTCAAATATGAATGGGTTTCCTGTTTCATTTATGGCTTCTGGTAAACCAATATCTTTTCCGTTTGCATCAATTGCTACACGCATATTACCTAAAATAGGATGATGCATATATCGATAATTAGTTTGATCTTGTGTTGCAAATAACTTTGTTGCTTCTTGATGTAAATTTTGGAATTTAGTATCTCTACGAATCTGTCCTGTAAAAGCTTCTTTTATTAAATTTGAGTTAGATAATACATTAGTTAAGTTATAACTATCTCCGTTTTCATTAGTTTTAGATAAATCTGGTTTATTTAAACCTGACATGTAGTTTTTAATATAACTACTAGGAACTGTTGAATTTTCTGAGTCATAACCTTTTGCTTTTTCAGCAGTTTCTGTTTGTGTTGTTTGTTGAACTGCAGTATTTTCAACATTTGTCATATCTACATTGGTTACTGTAGGTTGACTTACAGGTTGAACACCTTCACTTATATTCGGATTTTGAACATAAGTTGTGCTTTGTAAATTAGATGTATTTGCTGCTGAACTATCCATATCTATATAAAGTATATATAGAGTATATAATTGACATGTTTGTAAAGGATTGTAACAACTAACTATTTGCTTCTACAAATTCATCTACACTGTCTAATAATCCTAATGATGTCGAAAATACTTGTGAATGGAACAATACAGATGTTGATGAGTATATCTTTCTTCTTAAAAAGTCCATTTTGTATCTTTGGATTAATGTTTCTAGTGTGTAATCTGACTCTAATTCTTTGTTAATTACATCCATAAAGTTTTGATATTTTGATGCAACTCGTTTTAATAAGCTGTCTGATACTGAATCATTGTTTAAGAAGTAATTTATACATTCTTTTTGGTTTTCTACTTTATCACCATCTTCAAAAATCGTGCAGAATGTTTTGTAAAATGGGATTGTATAAATACCAAATTCTTTATCCATAATTATTCCAACATCGTATGTTTCTTTGTGAGATGAAAATCCGCCAAGAGAATTTTCGATAAAGTTGCTGTAATCATTATTTAGTTCTTTTATCTCAAAGAATTTGAATGTTTCAATTGGTTTAGTTACTTCTTCAAAATTGAAATCTTCTTCTCCTTCATCTTCGCTTAGTTGTCCAATTATAGAATCGGCATATTTGTTTGTTGTAATAATTTCATCGGTTTTATATATATCAATAAATTTGTCATAAGTTTCTTTTATTGTATTTTTGATTTCATTTTCTTTTTCTTCATTATCTTGATATACAAGCCATGGCGCTTGAACAATTCTTACAACAGCATATCTTGTTGCATCTTCTTCACTTGATGATGATAAAACATTATCAATTCCTATTAGATAATATTCATTTTCAAGTTTAAATATTCTTGCAACAATAAATTCGCCCATACCTATTCCTCTAAAATTTGTCATTTTAGTTAGAGATAGTACTTCGTATTCTTTTTCGTTAGTTAGGTTATATAATTTGAATCCATTTTTTTGTATTCTTTTTATTTTAAATATTGAATATTGTGCATTAAGAAAACTTTCTGCAATTTCTTTTTTATTTGAATTACCGCGTTCATTATATAACTCAATAATATTTTTAGCAGGTTCTCCAATATAACGCTCAAAAACATATGGAATAAATAGTTTTTCCATTTGGGTTGATGTTGCGTTCATTGCTCCCATTGTTGATAAATATTCTTCAAAGTCAGGTTTTATTTCTTCATCTTCTTGAACAAATCTATATATATCTTTTAAAACCTCATTTATTCCTATAATTTTTTCTATTGCGTTCATATTTCTCTCCTATTTTGATTTTAACGATACAATAACTTTATAATAATCTCAATACTCGTAATGGATTAATATAACTATATATATTGTGAGAATTTGAATTTTTAGTTATAATCATTTTATGGATAAAGATGCTAGAAAAACTAGAACTCGCTATTTTCGAGAATTTGAATTACTTATCTGGTTATTGATTATACTAGCATTTTTTGTTTTTTCTTATTTTATTTTTAAATCATCACAAAATACTTACCAGCTATATAATATATTTATGGCTGATGTTGATGGTTTAATTGTTGGTTCGCCTGTTAATTTGATGGGTGTACCTGTGGGATATGTTAAAACATTAAAAATAGTTAATGATGATGAAATTTTTGTAAGATTTGTTATAAAAGATAAATCAGTTAAGCTTCCTAAAGGTACTATTGCTAATGTAGAATTTACAGGACTTGGAGGCTCAAAATCAATAGAACTTTATCCCCCTAATAAAGATTATGTTCAACAATATGGGCTAGATGCTGATGATTATATTATTGTTTCAAGAACTAATCGCCTAAGAGATTGTTGGTCTTTATTATATCAAATGTTTGGGAAAATTGGTTCAATTACATATAAAATTTCGTCTTTTGGTGAAGAATTAAAGAATTCTGATTTACAAGATGATACTCAAGCAACCCAAAAAGATGTAAATAATTTTCTTGAATTTTCTAATAGTTGGGTTGATAATGTACAAAAAGATATTAACAATTATAAAAATAAAATGGACGATATAAAGAAAGGGAATAAGGATAATAGTCATGGCGAATGAAAATGTAAAATTGATAACTAATCCTGTTATCTGTCAAAGTTTATGTACTATGAGAGATAAGGATAATGATTCTCAAAGTGTGCGAATTGCTGCTAGAAAAATTACCAGAGCTCTTTTGTATGAGGCTTCTAAAAACCTTCCATTAGTTGATAGAGAAGTTCATACCCCACTTAAAACTTTTATGGCTAAAGATATTGATCCTGATATTAAAATCATTATTTCACCGATTTTAAGAGCAGGATTAATTTTTACCGATGAAGCAATAGATATCTTACCTGATGCTTGTATTAGACATATTGGTATGTACAGAGATGAAAAAACTTTAAAACCTGTTTGGTATTATAATAAAGTTCCTATGGCTACACCTGATCCTAAAAAATTCTATGTATATATTACTGATCCGATGTTAGCTACAGGAAACTCTTTGTTAGAAGCGATTAGATTATATGCTGAAAAAGGTATTCCTCAAAAAAATATTAAATGTATTTGTATATTTGCTGCTCCTCAAGGGATAGAACTTATTCATAATGAGTTCCCTGATGTAGAAATTACAGTTGCTGCGGTAGATGAATGTATAAATGAAAAAGGTTATATTGTTCCTGGTATGGGTGATGCAGGTGATAGAATCTTTAATACAGTAGAGTAGGGAAAGGATGAAATATGAAAAGAGCAATTGTTGTTGTTATTGATTCAATGGGTATAGGTGCTATGCCTGATTGTGCGGAATTTAATGATATTCCTGAATGTAATACTTTAGCAAATATTTGTAAGTATAATAAAGGGCTAAATTTACCTAATATGGCTAAATTAGGGCTAGGAAATATTCAAGATTTTGAAGGTGTACCTAAAGAAACAAATCCTATTGGTCAATATGGAACATTACAAGAAAAATCAAAAGGTAAAGATACAACAACTGGCCATTGGGAAATTGCCGATTTAGTTTCTGAAAAACCTTTTGCAACTTTTCCAAATGGCTTCCCTGAAAAACTTGTTAATGATTTTATCAATGAAACAAAATGTGGTGGAATTTTAGCTAACTGTCCTGCAAGTGGTACTGCTATTATTGAAAAACTTAATGACGAACATCACAAAACAAAATTCCCTATCGTTTATACAAGTGCTGATAGTGTTTTCCAAATTGCAGTTGATACTGATATGATTCCATTAGAAACATTATATGAATGGTGTAGAATTGCAAGAAAACTTCTTGACGATGGTGGATATCATGTTTCAAGAGTTATTGCTCGCCCATATAAAGTTATTGATGGAAAACCTACAAGAATAGGTAAGGATAGACGTGATTACTCTGTTGAGCCAACAGGAGAAACTATTTTGGATAGAATTAAAGAATCTGGTGGCGAAGTTGTTGCTATTGGTAAAATTGAAGATATTTTCTCTAAAGCTGGTATAACTCATGCAATCCATACCGGTTCTAATAAAGAAGGTTTGGAATTAACTTTAAAAGCAATCAAAAATGAACTTGATTTGAATAGTATTAAATATGAATCAACTCCTAAAGATTTTGTTCCAAATAAATCTTTAATATTTACTAACCTTGTTGATACAGATATGTTATATGGACATAGAAATGATCCAGCTGGTTACGGTCGTGCAGTAGAAGAAGTTGATGAATATGTTGGTAAAATTATTGAAGCAATGAATGATGATGATTTGCTAGTAATTACAGCTGACCACGGTTGCGATCCTACTGTTCCTGGGACAGATCATACTAGAGAATATGTTCCGGTACTTTATTATAATAAAAATATTGAACCTAAGGATTTAGGATTAACCTTAGGGTTTGATAATATTTCTAAAGAAATAGAAAAATGGATATTTTAATATTTCCATGTTTTTGTTATAATTAACTTGTTATTTAATTAACGTTTATTATAATTAACGATTAAAAAGGAGAAAGAAATGAAAGTAACAGTTGAAGATTCTTGTATAGCTTGTGGCGCATGTGAATCAATTTGCGATGCAGTATTCAGTATTGATGATAAAGCAGTTGTTAACGAAGCAGCAGTTGCTGCTAACGAAGATGCTGTAAAAGAAGCTGCTGATGCATGCCCAGTTTCAGCTATTATCGTTGAATAATTTTAGTAAAAAAATAAAAAGCACTCTGGATTAATTTTCAGGGTGCTTTTTATTGTAAATATTATTATCATTTTTAACAAAAAAAATATTTAGTTTGTTTTATATAAATGAAGCTTAAGAATCATGTATATAACTCAAACTCAAAATCAAAATTATTTATATAATTAATCAAAATCAAATGTTAATTTTAAAGCTATACATTTGGCACGTTATAAATATGGGAAGAAAGATTTTTTAAATGTCTATCAACTTGAGAAACGTGATTTACCTTTTGTGTCTAATTTTTCGAAAAATTTGAAGCAGTATTTTGAGGACAAGCAAATAAATGACTATTCAAGGCAAGAAGTCATGAAATAAGCATTTTCAGCTGCTGAAAAAATATTAACATCTTCGAATAAAATAAAAGGGAAAGCTAGAATTTTTTTAGCTGTAAAAGATTCAAACCCTTGTGGTATTTTGATTGGTAATGTACTTAAAGAATCTAAGAATCATAAAACTGCATATTCAAGTAGAAAAAATCATGCAAGAAAAGAAACAGAGTTAGATTGGCTTGCAACTTGGAATCCTTTTTTAGATAAAAAGGTTAAAAATACTGGAAAAGTTTTAACAAATGAGTTTTATAATACTTTGAAACAAGATGGTTTTAAAGATGTATATGTTCGTTCTGAAGTTCCAGAGTTGTCTTATGCTACAGAATTTTATAGTAAAATGGGTTTTGAAGAATTACCAAGTGGTCGTCAAAGTATTATTAAAAGCTCTACTAATAATTATTTGATCGGGAATTATGATGCTTCTGATGAAGATATTATCCCAATGGTTGCAACTCCTGAAAAAATAAAGATAGTTAAAAAATATATCGGTACAATTTTAAATAGAGAAAAATCAAATAGTGCTTCTATATCATTAGATTTTCTTAAAATGAATTAATTTCTTTTTTATGTTATATTTTAACTAACATAAAGGTATTTAAATTTAGGAGACAATCTATGCAAGCAAGACGAGCAGCTCGTGAATTAGCACTTATATTATTTTCACAATTTGATAAAGAGATTACTTCATATTCTTCAAAAGATTTCGAAGATATAATGCTTAAATCAGTTAGAATTCTTTCAAATAATTCTTCTGAAGAACTAAAACTTTCAGTAGGATCTTTGATTGATATAAAAAATTATATTGATACTTATGAAGCAGAACATGAATCAAATTTATCAAGACCTATAGGTGTTAAAGATAAACCTGTTGACATTCCAACAACTGCTGAATTGTCTCAAAATATTGAAACTGTTTTAGATGTTGTAGAAAAAACATTGTTAGCTTTAGAAATTGCAGAATTTACAACATTAGAAGCACAAAGTGATGTTCAAGAGTATGTTATAGAAATTGCAGAAGCATTCAAAGCTCATCATCAAGAAATTGATGAAGAAATTCAAAAACATACAACAGGTTGGGACATTTCAAGACTTGTAAAAATGGACAAAGATATTTTGCGTATCGCTATAATTGAACTTTTATACACAAAAGGTGCTCCAATGAAGGTTGTAGTTGATGAAGCTGTTGAATTAGCTAAAAAATATTCAACAGAAGATAGTTCATCTTTTGTAAATGGTGTATTAGCAAAAGTTGTTGTTGATAATGGGCTTAAATAATGTTTGGATTCTTTTCTAACAGTATTGAAAATTTAAAAAAAACTGTTTCTAAAACTGCTCAAGCTTTGATTGGGAATGTTGTTGAAACTGTTTCTGAAGAAGAAGAATTTTCAGAATTTGTTCTTGATGATATGGAAGATTTACTTATCAGTGCTGATTTAGGGGTTAATTATGCTGCTGAGTTAGTTGATAAGTTGCGTTCTCAAGATAAAATTAAGCCTTCTGAAGTTAAAAATTATTTAAGAGAACAATTCACTCAAACATTAAATTCTGCTGGCTCAAATCAATTAAACTATGTAGAAAATGCTTTGAATATTTATTTTATAGCAGGTGTAAACGGTGTTGGAAAAACAACCTTAATTGGGAAATTAGCATATAAATTCAAGCAAGAAGGCAAAAGAGTTCTAATTGCTGCTGCTGATACTTTTCGTGCAGCTGCAGAAGAGCAATTAGATATTTGGTCTAAAAGAGCAGGTGCTGATATTATAAGACGAGATAAGGCTGATCCTGCTTCTGTTGTTTTTGAAACTATTCAAAAAGCTCAAAATGAAAATTATGATGTTATTTTAGTTGATACAGCAGGTCGTCTGCAAAATAAATATAATTTGATGGAAGAATTATCTAAGATTAAATCTGTTATCGACAAAAATGCGCCTGAAAATTTAAGAGAATGTATTCTTGTTCTTGATGCAAATACAGGACAAAATGGTTTGCAACAAGCTAAAGTATTTAAAGACGCAGTTAATTTAACATCAGTTGCTCTAACTAAATTGGACGGTTCCGCTAAAGGTGCAATTGTTTTAGCGGTTGCTAAAGAAATGAATCTTCCTGTTAAATTGATTGGTGTTGGAGAAAAAATGGAAGATTTGAAAGAATTCAATTCTTCTGATTTTATTGAAGCTTTATTTAATTAATAAACTAAAAAGCCTGTTAATAATAACAGGCTTATATTTAAATTATTTATTAATGATAATTTATTCTTAGTTATTACTTAACACAATTCTTAATGTTGCTAAGTTTTTAATTGATAATAATTTGTGTTTATTGCGTTGTGCTTTAGAGATTTCAAATATACGAATAATTCTTTGAATCTCATCAATATCTTTTTGTGATTCAATTTTATATACATTATTAATTGGATCTGCTACAACTGACATCATTGCGTTTAATTCTGATTCTTTCATTTTCATTCCTTTTCAAAATTCTCTATATTTTTATAAAGTGATTTTGAATTGGAAAATTGCTTTTTATTTTTTAAATTGTAAAGATATGTTTACATGTGATACTAACGATACACTAATATTATAATAGTTCTTTTTTATAGATGTCAATTAATCGCTTATGTAACTTTACATTGTGAACTCTTATGTAGTCTATATTATGTTCTATGGCTAAGGTGTTTAATGCCAATGTGAAAATATCTTTTTCATTGTTTGTATGATTATTAAGTTGTAGAAAACTTTTTCTTGATATACCAAGCATTATAGGATATCCAAGTGATTTAAATTCATCTATTCTATTAAATAATCTAAAATTGTCTTCTAATGTCTTATCAAATCCTATCCCAACATCAATTATTATATTGTTAATTCCTTCAGATTTTGCATATTCTGTTTGTTTATATAAATCCAAATAAACTTCATCTATTACATTATTGTATGGTTTAACATTACTGCCTTGATTTTGTATATTTATTGAATGTTGTATTACAGCTGTTGCATTGTATTTGGCAATAACTTCCGCCATTTTAGAATCGTATTTTAAACCTGATACATCATTAATAATTTTTGCTCCATTTTTTAAACATTCTTCTGCAACTATAGAGCTTCTTGTATCAATACTTATATTATAATTTTTATTTAGTAGTGGTAAAATTCTTTCTAGTTGAACTTCGGCAGGAATAGCTTCTGTATTAGGTTTTGTAGATTCTGCACCAATATCAATTATATCTGCCCCATCTTGAATTAATTGATTAAAATGAGCTTTTGCAGAATTGATATCTAAATATTCTCCTCCGTCTGAAAAAGAATTACTTGTGATATTTAATATTCCAACAAGTTTTGTTTTAGATGTGGTTATTTCTAATTGTTTAATAATTTCTTCTGAAAGTTCTTTTAAAGAAAATGGTTGAAATTTTAATTTTTCAGCAATTTTACGAAGTTCAGAATAGCTTCCACCTAATATTACATCTGATGCTTCAACTTTGCCTGTTATAACTTCTCTATGGACGGCACAATCTGCACCAACAGTTAGCGCAATTTGTTTCAAAATATTTGCTTGTGGGATTGTTAAATTAAATATCTTTAGATTTTTATATTTATATTTTTCTTGCCCTTTTTCTCTATAACATTTATCAAAGCCAATATTTTCAAGCTCTTTAACTAAATCTGTAGTTTGTATTTCTTTTAGAATAAATTTGTTCATAAGTAAAGGATAGCACAATAAATTATCTCTCAAAATGAATATGTTAATATTTGTAAAGAATTGAAAAGCATGTGAAATCAAGGGTTCTGGCATGTTTTTATATACATGTAAGTTAAATAAGTAAGAGATACATAGTAAGAGTTTATTAATTTAAGGTAAGACGAGATGGCAGTTGCAAATTTAAGTGAAATAATTCAATCATATATTCTGCGACGTAATGCTATTAATTTGGATTTAACAAATTATAGTAACCAAAAAACTTTGTCATCTGCTCAAACTGCTGATCTTGCTACTTGGAAAAATGCAAGAAGAACAGCTATAACAACTGAATATAAAAATATTTTTTCTACTCAATATAAAGATGATCCGAAATATACTTATGTAGATTATTCTGAACTCCCAGAATATCAGGATGAAATTGAGTATGTAGAGTCTTATTATAATGCAAAAGTAGAAGATTTAACTAATTGGGAAACAATATTAGATAATCAAATTACAACAATTAATACTGAATTATCAGAAATTAATTCATATATTGATTCATTCAAGCAAATGTTAAGTAGTAATATCAAAGTTGATTATAATTACGGACTTAACAGTTAAATAAGCTTATAACTTAAACTTACTTACCTAATCTTACTAAACAAATTTTTAGCCACAATTTTTGTGGCTTTTTTTTATTAATTACTTGTTCCTGAACGATATCCTGAATATGTATAAATAGCAGGAAGAACTTTTTCAATATGAATTTTATCCGCAAAAGGAACTTTACCTAATACAAGTATACCTACAGCATCATCAAGGTTTGCGATAGCATCTTTAGCTGTATATTTTCTATCTGGAATTATGTTTTTAGGGTCTGTAATTTTATTTGCTAATTTAATTCCTAATTGTGTTCCTGCAACAACTCCTGTAATTGATGTTGCAATTTTTGCTTTTGTGGTATTAAATTTCTTTGATTTTTCGCAAAGTTTAATTCCTCCATCAACCAATGCCATTGGCATAAGAGAATTTATTACTTGGAAAACACCTTCATTATATTTTTTTTCTTTTTCTCGTTTGTTTTTACCAATAGAACTTACTGCAATACCACCAACATTTGCTCCAATAGACATAGTGGCTATTTCTGCAAATTTATATTTCAAATTCCATAGATTTTTCTTTTGAATTTTAGAGAAAAATAACATTGGTATTAATGTTCCTAAAGCAGATCCTGCTATAGCTTTCCCTTTATCTCTTGATGATACAAATTCGTCTCTTTTATATCGGCATTCCATAAGCGTACGTTTCTTTTTAGCCTCAACAGCAATTTCTGATTGATGAAGTCGAGGCGTTTTTTCAAATACATTCTGTTTTGAATTAAACTTATGTATGCTTGTCATATAATCCCCAAGTTATAGGCCTATTATAACTCAAACATTAATTATAAAACACCTAAAAAATAAATTTGCTAGGGGTAAGGGTAAATATGTTTGAGGAGGTAAATAAATTGCTAAATATTTTGGAATGGAACTTTATTTTTCTTGATTGATGATTTTGTTTAAACAATTAAAGAAATCACCCATACAACAAATTTTCAGTGAATAATAAACGTTCAATCCTTCTTTTCTATCTTGAATTAAGCCCACTTCTTTTAATTTGTTCAAGCTTTTTGAAATATGTGGTTGTTCATAATTTAATTGTTCAACTATTTCACAAACGCATTTTTCTCCGCTTGTTAATAAGTCTATAATCTCTAATCTTACAGGATTTGAGAGTGCTTTAAAAATTTCTGCTTTTCTTTTGTACAAATTATTATCCATATGTCCCCTTGACAATATTCCAAAAATGGAATATATTGTAATTGTTATATATTCCAATTATGGCATATAATAAAAATATAGTCAAGAAAAGAGGTTTGCTATGGATTTTGATGTAAAAAAAGAAGTAAAAGATTTTTATGGAAATATTGCGAAGAATGTTGAAGTAGAAGAACAGGCAACTTGTTCTTGTTGTAAGAAACCATCAAGAGCAGAAAGATTATATGCAGGTCAGAATTTGGAAGATATTCCCAAAGAAGCTGTTACAGCATCTTTAGGTTGCTCAAATCCATTAGTTTTTGCAGAGATTAAAGAAGGTGAAACAATTTTAGATTTAGGTTCTGGTGGTGGCATTGATGTTTTGATGGCTTCAAAATATGTTGGGAAATCAGGTAAAATTTATGGTCTTGATATGACTGATGAGATGTTAGAATTGGCAAACAAGAACAAAGAAAAAATGGGTGCAGAAAATGTTGAGTTTATAAAAGGTTATATTGAAGATATTCCGCTTGCTGATGAGACATTGGATGCAATTATTTCTAATTGTGTGATTAATTTATCAAGTGATAAGCAAAAAGTCTATGATGAGGCATATAGAGTGCTTAAACAAGGCGGACGAGTAGCGATAGCAGATGTAGTTTCTTTAAAACCTGTATCTGAACATATAAAGAAACAAGCACAATTGTGGGCAAGTTGTATATCAGGAGCTATGCCAATAGAAGATTATATAAAAATTTTAGAAAAATCAGGATTTAAAAATATATCAATAGAGCCAAATCATGTTTATACAAAAGATATAATAGATGGTTTATCATTTGACAAGAGTTTAATCTCAGAAGAAGAATTGGATGAGATGAACGGAGCCTTTGCAGGTGCCCATATTAAAGCATGGAAATAAATTAACTAAATTATGTAAAAAATAAGCACTAAAAAATGCGCTTGGCGCAAGCCGAGCAAAGGCACGAGCGAAGTGAGAGACGAGCAAGAATCAACGGAAATGATGAATTGCGGATTGTCGGCAGAAGGCGAAGGGATTGACGTATGTCAATTCCGTAGACCTGTTTATCGCCGACAACCAAGAAGTGATTGCGAGCGTTGCCGTTTAACGCGAGGCGCAGCAACCAAAAACAAAAATAAAGCATGAAAAAATGCGCTTGGCGCAAGCCGAGCAGAGGCACGAACGAAGTGAGAGACGAGCAAGAATCAACGGAAATGATGAATTTTCGTTGTGATTGCGAGCGTTGCCGTTTAGCGCGAGGCGCAGCAACTAAAAATAAAATTACGCATGAAAAAATGCGCTTGGCGCGATTCGAACGCGCGACCTATCCCTTAAAAGGGGAGTGCTCTACCTGCTGAGCTACAAGCGCAAATTATTTTTTTATTCAGTTTTCATTTCTGCTAGCAAAATCAAGTGTACCAAGAACATATTTCTACGTCAACTACTTTGTTAAATATCGTTAATAGTTGTGTTTTTTGCCTCAGGTCTTATACGCTGTTTTGGTTGATAATACTTGATTTGATTCTCATATACCTTATCTTCCTCAACGTCCGGCATGAGGTGTTCTTCTTTTGTTATATTTAATATTTTTGGTTCTTCTTGTTTTTGTTGTTTTGTTTTTGTTTCAACTTTTTCTTTTTTTTCTTCTATTTTTTGTACATCTTTTATTTCAATAATATTTGAATCTTTTTCTTCTACTTTTGGTTCTTGTGTTTGTGTATTATTTATATTTTGAATATGTTTTTGTTGCTCTTCCTCTAATCTTAAACGAGCTTTTTCTAATTTTTTAGCCTCTTGTCTTTGTTTGAATTCTAATTTCCAACGTCTAAATTTATCAGGCAATGGCTCTATTCCTTTTGCTCGTTGGTTATTTCTATGGTCATTATATTTATATTCTGTTTCTTTTGCAATTTCTTTTGTTCCGTGTTTGTACCATCTAAATTTCTTTGTAAATATGTTGTCAAAATCTTTTGGTCCATAGGTGATTTCATTTTCTCTTGTTAATGTTACAGCAGGAACAATACTTGCTTGAACATGGTGTGCAATTTGTGGACCTAACATTCTTGAATAATCTCTAACTTTTTCAAGTTGTTGTGTTTGTGGTTGTAAATTTGTGGTTACCATTCTTGCTTCACATGAGCTTATTGTTTTATAGAATGTATCTTCCCAAATATTAACCATTCTATCTGTATCGATTAATACTGCATAAGTCGATAATTTAATTGCTGGATCAATTACTGTTGCTCCTGGGATATTAAGAAAGTCCCAAAAAGTTCTTCTAATAAAATAGTTTTGTGCGTCTGCTGTTGTTGTTAATAATAGAACTTTATTAACCCCATACATTTTAGCTAATTTGCCTATTGTTAAATAATTGATATTATATTCTTTTTTAAATCTTAATAAAGTTTCTCTAGTTTCTATGTATAATCTTTCGTTTCTTTTTAATTTTTCTCTAACTTCAGAAATAGTTGGTGCTTCAACAGTTCCAGATAGATTTAACCTATTTATTACTTGATTTGCAAAAAATTCTGCTGATTCTTCATATACAAAGGCATCTAAGCAAGGTTTACTTGCAAGGTTATCTGATACAACGAGTACTCTATAATCGGCTGCATATACACTATTACAAGCTAAAAATACAACTATTAATAAAAATTTTGCTATTCTCTTCATAATAGTGATTATATCATACTATTTCTTTCGTAACCAATTGTAACAAATGTTTCATTTTTTTTATTTTCTGAAATTCCTTTATTCTAAAAAACTTTATATTCATGAGCTTTAATATCCAAAAATAAGAGGAATTTTAAGTTGTCAGTTATATCAGCCATACGTCAAAGATTTTCAATAGGTCAACAGCATAATGCGGCTCTTTCGACCCAACAAGGTGCAGCAGCTAAAATGTCTGCTTCTCGTGGTGCAGAGGGGACAAGAGATGAAGTTGCTTATGTTGGGCTAAATGATAAAGATATGGATTTTGATTTAGAGATGATGAAAAGTGCTCTGGAATATGAAGCTTATGGTGAAATGGCTGATTCGGATAGAGAAAATAATAAAAAATAAAAAGAACCATCCTTAGATAAGTAAGAATGGTTCTTTTTTTATATTTAAATAATCCTATGTGTTAGGAATATCTTTTGTGCTAAGAGCAATTCTGTGTTCTTTTGGAGTGAATCTTTTGATAAGAACTTCAATTTCATCACCAACTTTGAACATGTTGAATGGATTAACATTTTCGTTGCTCATTTCAGATACTGGTAATAAAGCTTCTACGCCTGGGAATATGTTGATAAATGCACCAAATGTAGTGATTTTATTAACAGTTCCTTTAACTACTTGACCTTCTTCGAATTGTCCTTCGATTTGTTGCCAAGGGTTTTCGCCCATTCTCTTTAAGCTTAAAGAAATTCTCTTTAATTCTGTATCGATTTTAATGATTTTAACTTCGATTTCGTCGCCTAAAGTGATAACATCTGAAGGATGTTTAATTCTTTGCCAAGAAATTTCAGAGATTGGTAATAAACCATCAATACCGTTGATGTCAACGAATGCACCAAAGTCAGTGATTCTTACAACAGTACCTTTAACGATTGATTCTTCTTCTAAAGAAGCTAAAACGTTATCAACAACTTGATCTCTTTGTTCAGCAACTGCTTGACGTTGAGATAAGATAAGTTTGTTTTTCTTAGGATCTGCTTCAAGAACTTTAACTTCGATTTTTTGGTCGATTAAACCATCAAATGGAGTTCCTGTTCTTAATTGAGAAGATGGAATGAAACCTTTAAGGTCTGCAACGTCTACTAATACACCACCTTTAACAGTTGAAACAACTTTTGCAAGGATTGTATCACCTTGGATTTTTGCATCATTTAATTGAGCCCAAGCTTGAGCAAATGCAATTCTCTTTAATGATAATAACATTGCATCTTCATCGTTTTCTTCTTTTAATACATAGAATTCTTTGATGTCGCCGATTTCTAATTCTGGTTCATCAGAAGATAGTTCTTTATTTGATAAAAATGCTTCCATTTTAGCACCTTTAACGCTTACTAAATAACCTTCTGATTCTTTTTTAATAACAGTACCTTCTACGATATCTGCTACTGCGTAAGATTTTGAAAATGATTCTTCTAATAGAGTTTCAAATTCATCTAACGTTCTTTCTAATGTTGCTGTCATTTTATATTCCTCCTTTTATTTCATTTACAACTTTTTCTATAACTGATTGTGGAGTTGATGCTCCTGCTGTTATTGCGATTTCTTTTGCATTTTCAATCAGTTCCTTATAATCTTTTAGTTCAGTATCTTTTTCAATGTGAATGGTTTTGCATATATCTTTTAAAATTTCTGCTAAGTGAGTGGTATTTGCACTTTTCTTTGAGCCTACAACAATCATCAAATCACTTTCTTGAGCTAGTTCTTTTGCTTCTTTTTGACGCATTGATGTACTTGAGCAGATTGTATTTGCAATATGCAATTCTTTTGATATAGGTAAAAGATAATCAACTATTGATTTTAAATTATCTACTCTTTGGGTTGTCTGCACAACAACTCCAACTTTTTTGTGTTTTTTGATACTTTCTTTATATTCTTCTAATTTTTCAGGGCTGCTTGCAACGACTACATTATCACTCCAAAGTTCTGCATTAGCTTTGATTGCAACAACTTCCGGGTGCTCTGATTTCCCTACAATTACTAGGAAATATCCGTCTTTTGCAAGCTCTATTGCTTGTTGTTGAACCTTTTTAACGTCCAAACAAGTTAAATCAACTATTTCAAATCCCGCTTTTTTTACATCTTCAAATACTTTAGGAGATGCACCGTGACTTCTTATTACACAAATCCCTTCTCCTTTTTCTGGAAGTTCATCAATAGTTTTTATACCCATTGCATCAAGCTCTTGGATAACTTGTGTGTTGTGAATAAGTTCTCCTAAAATACAAATATTTTTATTTGGGTTGTCTGCTTTTAATTTCTTAACAGTTTCTACTGCTCGTTTTACTCCGTAACAGAACCCTGCAAATTTAGCTAATTTTATATTTCGACTATTCAATAAATTGAATCTACTTTCTTAAAGACTAGAGAAATATTTTTCTCAGTAATTATATTCAACACTAAACAATGACTAAAATCAAGTCTATAATACTTAAATAAATTCAGATAAAATAATGTTACTTAATAAAAACCCTTCGTCAGATAGTTGATACCCTTGTTTTGTTTTTATAAGATGGCCTGTAGAGATGTATTTCTCAATAATATCTTTGTATTTTTTATCAAAGTCAATATGATACTTTTCATTTATTGACTTGGTATTAATGCCTTCTTTTATACGAAAACCAAGAAATATACTTTCTTCTAATTTTTCTTGTTCTGTCAAAAATTTTCCATATTCTCTTTCAATAGGATTTTCTAGATATTTTTCTAATGTTTCATAGTTTGAATATCTTATTTCATCAATAAATCCATGAGCCGCTATTCCAAAGCCATAATATTCATTTTCTTTCCAATAGTTAAGGTTGTGTTTGGATTCAAAGCCTGTTTTTGCAAAATTACTTATTTCATAATGGTCAAAATCTTTTAATTTCTCAATAGCTGTTAAATACATATCTGCCTGAATATCATCATTTGGAAGATTTTGAGGAAAGTTTTTATAAAAATAACACCCTTCATCAATTTTTAATCCGTATAGTGAAACATGTTGAATTGGTAATGAATTTATTATATTCAGGTCTTTTTTAAACATCTCAAGAGTTTGGTTTGGAAGACCGTATATTAAATCAACACTTATATTTTTAAAACCAGCTTTTTGAGCAAGTTCAATTGTTTGAAATATTTGGTCAGCATTGTGTCTACGCCCTATTTGAACAAGTATATTATCATCAAATGATTGTGAACCAATGCTTAATCTGTTAAATCCAATATCTTTTAATCCAATAAGATATTTTTCATCAATAGAATCAGGGTTAACCTCAATAGTAATTTCGGTATCTTTGTTAAAATTGAGTTTATCTAATATTTTCTTTAACTCATTTATTTCCATTAAAGATGGAGTTCCACCTCCAAAATAAATAGTATCTAAAGGTTCATTTTGGTAGTAGTAATCTATTTCTTTAAGTAAAGAATAAAGATATCCTGTTTTTTTTGAAATATCAGTGAAAGATATGAATGAACAATATTTACATTTGCTTAAGCAAAATGGAATATGTATGTATACACAATTTGCCATTTTATTCTTTATTTAATCCTGCACCAATAGCGTCAACAAGACTTATAATATTCATTTTTTCAAAACTTTCACAAGAGTTCCATAGAACAGTTGGAAGAATATCGCCAGGTGTTCTGTTTGCGAATTCAAATTTGCAACAACCTTTAACCATATTTGTTGAACCATCTTGAGTTGGTTCAAAATATTTACAGTGTTGGCAAATTTTAAGAGTCATTCCGTGTTCTTCAAGTTTTGAAGAAATTTCTTTTATTGCATCAATAACTCTGATATGTTGTGTTTTTGTTGTGTATTTTTTCTTTCTATTAATAAATACAACTTTAACAAGTCCGCTATCAGAAATAATTTCTAATTTACAAGGATAATTTCTTCTACCATCGAAAACGAATACATCAACTAATAGTTTTTCTATATGTTTTGCTTCTGTTTTTCCAAACATAAGATTTCTCACAAACCTTATAGGAGGGAAGTTATAAATCACTCTACAGAATGTATATGCTGGATAAGCAAAAAGATATAAATGTTCTTTTGCAAATATTTTTGTATTTAATAAGCTTGCGCAAAAACTTATAGTAAGAGCTGCGAACATTAATGCGATAAGATAAATATTTACAGAAAAAATATACTTATATGCATATGTAAGTAGTGCGAAATAACCTAAAATAACTGTTAAACAATTTGGCGCAATTAAAGAAAAAATAAGTTCTGTAAGACTTTTATTTTTAAAGCTAATTTGTTTAATTGCATTAAAGAACATAGAACATCTGTGACTTAGAGATGGAATTCTTAAATCATAATGTTCCATATCTAGATAAACTTTAATATTTGAATCAAAAATACATTTACAATTTAATTTAGCAAGTAAAAGCGTATATTTTAATTCAGAATTAATATCTTTAAAGTTAACAGAACCAATTGCATCAACAATTTGTTTTTTAATAACAAGCGCATCAGAATTAATTAAAGTGCTTAATCCTAATTTTGCTCTAGATTTATTGATAAAATTATTACAATATTGATTATAGTTATATTTAATATTATCTATTAAAGATAATTCATCTTTGCAAATAAGATTAACTGCACCAGTAATAACGTGATTTTTTTGTAATGAATTATTTATGTTTGTAAGAAAATCTGAATTTACGTAATATTTAGCATCAAGGAAAACGTATGCATCGATATTTGTAACAGTAGATAATCTTTCTGTCATAATAGATATAGCTTGGTCTTTGCCCACTGTATCAACGTTTTTGATATTTAAAACATTAACATCTAAATCACTTTGGAATAAAAATTCAGATTCATCACTACAGTTATCTAAGATGACATTAATAGAATAGTTTCTTCTTGGATAAGTTTGTGTTTTTAATTGCTTAACTAAGTTTTCAATAGTTTGAGCATTGTTGTGAGAATATATAACAACACATAGATTGTGTTCTCTTTGGTTGTATGTATCTCTTTGTTTTTTCTCATGTTTTAAACTCATTACGGTTAGTGTAATGAAATAAATTGTAAAAATAGATAAATATAAAAATAATAAAATCATAATAGTCTCCAATAAGAGTTTATTCTAAACAATAAAAAAATTCAAATGTACAGGCATGGTTTGGTTATAATAGAATATAATTATGAAAACTTATGTAATAACAGGAACAACATCTGGAATAGGTAAAGCCTTAGCAGAAGAATATTCAAAGAATAATATTGTTTATGCTGGCTACAGGAATGAAAAATTAAAATTAACAGGCGAAAATATAATTCCTTTTTATGTAGATTATTCAAAGCCTGAAACAATCCAACAAGCAATAGAATTTATTAATTCTCAAACAGAAAAAATAGATACTATATTTAATGTAGCAGGGTGTGTTGTTGCAGGGGCTTTAGAATTAATTGATATGACCGAATTAAGACGCCAATTCGATGTAAATGTATTTGGGGCATTAGAATTAACAAGGGCATTATCAGTGAATAAAGTGGTTAATATAAGTTCTATGTCTTCGTTTGGGATATATCCATTTATTGCTCCTTATTGTGCATCAAAAAGAGCATTGGATATTTTATTTAATTTGTATAGTTTAGAAAGTGGTATAAAAGTTGTTTCACTAAAATTAGGCTCAATTGCCACACCAATTTGGTCAAAGTCAATAAAAGAAAACAACAATGTATTAGAGAAATCAAACGGATATGAGGCAGAATGTAAATATCTTGTAAAAAATGCGCTAAAAAATGAAACAAAAGGTATGCCAGTTTCAAAAGTTGTAGATAAGATATTAAACATAGAAAAATTATCTAATCCAAAACCATCATATACAATTGGTTTTGACGCAAAAGTAACAGAAATATTTTCCCATTTACCACAAGGTTTTATCAACTTTGTAATAGAAAATAAATTAAAAAGCATGCGAAAATAGGTGTCAAATTTCTTAAAAAATGTTAACAATCTGAATTAAAATGGCAAAAAAGATTTATTTTTTTACTTAAATATTGTATCATATCATGTGTAGGTAATTTATTTTGGAACGCAATAAACAACATATACTCAAGGAAGATACGAAAAAGCATTTTCCCAATAATACAAATGCTACATCGCCCCTATCTGCAAGTAAGTTAGTGGCGAAGGTTAATTTGTTATCATCAACATCTGTTCCAAGCCGAATTTCAACTTTAAATTCATTATCAAATAGAAACAAAAATGATACTCAAATTTACAAACAAGTTATTGATGCAATTTTAAGATTATCACCTGCGAAGGATCCATCATCTTTTTATTTGAGAATCCATAAAATATTAAGAAATTATATTGGAGCTTCTTTTACTGCTTGTGGATTATATAATGAAAATTCTGGTTGCATAAATTTAAAATTAATAGATAAAATGGATAATGCTTTTGTTTCAAAAGTATTTAAAAATGATACAGCCAATCCTGTAAATAAAGCATTTTTTAGTCAATCTGTAGTAAGCGAAAAAAATGTTAATTTCTTAAATTTAGCATATTTTCATAATCATTCTGTTACGATATTCCCAATGATATCTTTAAATAAGTGTATTGGTGTAATGATAATATCAGATGAATTAGACGAATCTCAAAGAAATCTATGTTCCTTTGTTGCTAATTATGTTGCAACTGTAATTGATAATTATTCCTTGATTGATGCAGCAAATGCTCATAGAAATACTGACTCTTTAACTCAATTGTATAACCACAGAGGTTTCCAAGAATGTTTAACAAAAGAATTAAACAATGCTGAAGAAACAGGTCAAGATTTATCAATTGTAATGTTAGATGTAAATAATATTTCCAAAATAAATAGAGAGTTAGGCCATGCAAAAGGTGACGAGGTTATAAAACTTGTTGCCGAAAAGGTAAAACATAATATGAGAAAATCTGACATGGCAGGACGTTATGGAGGAGATGAGATTGCTTTAATATTGCCTAATACTAATGTATCTGAGGCAAAGTATATTGCAGAATATATTACATATAGCTTGTCTTGTTGTTTTGTAGATGATGTAGGACCTGTTAAAGTTTCTGTAGGTATCGCATCATATCCTGAATGTGCGAAGGAACAAGAAAAGTTGTTAATTCTTGCAGAGCAAGCTATGTACATATCTCAAGCTCAAGGATATAAAGATGGTATGTCAGCAATAATAAGTTCTTCTGATTTTAATTTCTGGGATGATGTTGCTCTTCATTCATATGCTGAAGTTTTATCAAAACGTCATTCGCAAATGGGAATGAATTTTGAAGAAGAATTATTGAAAAAATTCAATAATGAACAAATTAATTCTGTAAATCACTTATCAGAAATTGCTACATCTTTAGCAGGTGCAATTGATGCAAAAGATCCTTATACAAAAGGTCATTCAACATCTGTATCAAGATATTCTGAGGCATTAGCAAGAGCTATAAATCTTCCTGAAGATGAAGTTCAAAGAATTAAATTAGGTGCATTATTACATGATGTAGGGAAAATTGGTATTCCTGAAAATATCTTGAAAAAACCTGATAGATTATCTGATGATGAATGGAATGTTATGAAACAACACCCAACTATTGGTGCAGATAAAGTATTGATGCCAAATGAAGCACTAAGAGATTTAATTCCAATTGTAAAATATCACCATGAACATATTGATGGAACAGGATATCCTGAAAAATTAAAAGGTGATGAAATCCCTCTTGCAGCTAAAATTGTTGCTGTAGCTGATGCATTCCATGCCCTAATTAGTGATAGACCATACAGAAAAGGTCTAAGTCTTGATGTTGCTTGCAATATTCTAACAGAAGGTGCTGGAAAACAATGGGATTCTAATTTGATTCGTAAATTTATACAAATTGCTCCATCTTTATCTACTAAGATATAGAATTTAATTTGAGCTTTCTTGGTTTATATTTTTGATATTTTCGTCTTGAGGAGAATTATTTTCTAATGGTGTAGTTGTTGTTTCTTGTGGAACAACATTTCCATCGACTCCTGACATACCTGACTTGCTATTTTTCTTGTACTCTTTTACTCTTAATCTATATTGCATTCGAAGTTCTTTTAGTTTCTTTTTATATTGAACTTTTTTTTCTTTATTTACTTTTTTTAGTTCTTTTTTGGCTTTTTTCTTATTACTTTTTTCTAATTTTTCTTGTCTCGCATTTTCCCATTCAACTTCTTCTCTTGGGACATAGCTATCGTGAACTAATTTATATCCAACTATACATACAGGATGGTTAGTTCCTTCCAAATCTATTAATTGAGTTCTTTCTCCATTAACATCTACAGCCCAAGTCCCTAAGAATATTGGTACTCCACCTGTATATGCATAACCTGTAACAAAAATTCTTGTAGGGTCTGTTTGGTCAAATCCTAAAGGATATATGTCCCATCTATAGTCATCAAATTCAACTCCTGAAACATTATGCCAATAATCAGTAATTGTTTCTCTTGCTTCCGTAAGTTTTTTTGATTTTCCAGTCATGAAATCATGGACAAGTAATTCTGTTTTCCATATCCCATCAAAAATGTAACCTGTTTTTTCTTTTGCAACAATATATCTGTTGTCAGGAGAATAATCTACAGGTGTAATTGTTCTAAAAGCACCTTCTTCTGATAAATCTTTAATTGTTGAAAAAATTGGTTCAGGAATTTTTTTTATAACATTTGCTTTTTGAACTCTTTCAACTCTATTTAATTTTGTATCTAAAGGAATCACAAAAACATCACAAGCTGTACATCTTTGTTTTGGATAATAGTATATTGAAGGATATACAAGTTTTGTAAAATCTCCTGATACAATACCTTGTGCATTAACAATTCTTTCAAATTCGATTTTTCTAGGGATATTTAATTCCGGAGTTCCCGGAGGATTGTTATATCTTACAAGTTTATAAGTTGGCTGAGGGACATATTTCATATCAGCAGGTTTTGGGTATTTTCTATCTTCTACGATTCTATTTTCATTATCTATACCTGTGGATTGTTGTTGGTATTCTTCTTCAAGCATGAAACCTGATTTTGGAAGAATACTTTTTTCATATTCTTCTTTTAAATTTTCTTTTTGAGCTTCATATTCGTATTGATATTGTCTAAGTACAGGATTTTTTTCTTTGAATACATGCATATCCTCTACTTGTACTCTAAAAAATGTTACAAAAGCTATAGCAATAATTGCCCAAAACATTTTATACTAAGCCCTCATCCATCGCTTTTCTTGTTGCTTGAGTTCTTGTTGCAGTCGAAAGTTTTTGTAGAACACTATGAACATGTGCTTTTGCAGTTGCTCTTGTAATTGTTAATTCTTCTGCAATTTGTGGGTTAGTAAGCCCATTTACAATAAGGGCTAAAACTTCCATTTCTCTTTCAGTTAAGCCATACATAGATTTTCCAGCTTTATAATTTATTCCGTTTGATGTTCGTGTTTCATTATTAGTTGTTGGTGCTTGAATACTTGATAAAACAAGTCTTGCAATAGCAGGATCAATCCAAGCAACACCTTCATTAACAGAGCGTATAGCAGTATGAATATTTTCTGTACTTGCTCCTTTCATAATATAACCGTCAGCACCTGATTTGAAAGCTGCAAATACATCATCTTCAGTATCTCTTGAGGTAAAAATTAAAACTTTTATTTGTGGGTTAAAATCTTTTATTCTTTTTGTTGCTTCAATACCATCAATATTAGGAAGTCCAATATCCATAAGCACAATGTCAGGTGATAATTGTTTTGCAAGCTCTACCCCTGATAATCCGTTTTCTGCTTCTCCTACAAGAGTTATATCTTCGGCTTTATCAATCATTATTGATAAACCCATTCTTACAAGTTCGTGATCTTCAACAAGTAAAACTCTTATCATATTATTTTATTTTAACCTCTTCTTTTTTACTATTTTGTGTATTAATTTCGACTACATCTGTTAGAAGGAATGAAAATTCACTTCCTTTATTTAATTTGCTTTCAAGCCAAATTTTCCCATTATGAGCTTCTATTATTTGTCTTGAAAGATATAAGCCTAATCCTGTTCCTGTTGAACGTTTTTGGCTTGTCCCCTGAGAAAATCTTTGGAATAAGTGTGGTATATCTTCTTTAGGGATTCCATTTCCATTGTCAAGAACAGAGAATATTAAATCTTTTTCTTCTGTTTTTACAGATACAATAACTTCTCCTCCATTATTGGTATAATTAATAGCATTTCCGCATAAATTACAAATAACTCGTCTTATTTCGCCACCATCTGCATGTATTGTAATGTTATTTTCAGGAATGTCTAGTTTAAAATCTATATTTTTCTTTTGAGCAAGTGGAAGTAATTCGTTGTATACTTGTTTTACTAAAGAGTTAAAGCAGAAATTAGTTTTACAAAGTACAAGCTTTTGCGCATCAAAACGATATACTTCTAATAAAGCATTAACAAGACCTAATAAATCTTCATTACTTTTTTGCATTGTAGATAATAAAACTTTTTGTTTATCAGAGATTTCACCTAAAGAGCCATCTATAAAGAATTTTAAAGTTTGAATTGCTGCCAGTAATGGCGTTCTTAAATCATGTGTTAACGTTGCAATAAAATCATCTCTAAGTTTATCAGATTCTTTTTGTTCTGATATATCATGAATTACTCCAACATAACTGGTATCAGAAATTTTAGCAAGACTTATATCAATAGGTATTTGAGAATTGCTTAAAAGATTTAATATATAGCAATCTCTGACATGAAATTCATTGTCATCAGATGATTTTATTGAATCCATTATGTCGATTTTGTCAGAACATATGAATTTTTCAATATGTAATTTTTTAAGATTTTCTTCGCTTAAACCTGATAAAGTTTCGCAAGCAGGGTTTGCTTGTTCAATTTTCCCTTGATTGTTAACAACAAAAATTCCGTCTGCTGAATTTGTAATAATACTGCTTAGTTTTGCATTTGATTCTACAAGATCAGCAGTTCTTTCTGCAACAATTCTTTCAAGATTGTGAGAATAATTTTCAAGTTCTTTTTTGGCAACTTCGAGTTCTGCAATTTTTTGTCTTAGTTGTGATAATAAGTAACTTCTTTCAATTCCATTTTTTATATTGATTATTAAATCGTCGTTATCCCAAGGTTTTTCAATATATCTATAAAGTCCAACTTCGTTAATTGCTCTTATTGCATTTTCTTTATCAGCATAACCAGTAAGTAGAATTTTACTTACTTCCGGATATAATTTTTTAGCTTTTGTTAAAAATTCTAATCCGTTCATTTCTGGCATGAGAAAATCAGAGATAATAAGGTCTGGGGTGTTGTTTTTTAAATATTCAAGAGCTTCTTTAGGGTTGTTGAAAAATTCGGCATTATCAAAGCCTTCAACCATTAATAAAGTTTTAAAGGCTGAGGTTACTATTTTTTCATCATCGACTACAACAATCTTCCCACTTTCCATATAATAATCATAACTTATTATTATAATTAAGACAAATTGTAAACAATAATAAAGTTAATAAAAAACACCGATGAAACAATTAAGTTTTATCGGTGTTCTATGTGTGTGTGAATTAAATAACTTATTATTCAGCAGCAGTTTCTTCTGCAGGAGCTTCTTGAGCTTCAGCAGCTGCTTTTTCAGCTTCAGCCTTAGCTGCAGCTTCAGCTTCTTGTTTAGCTTTAGCTTTTTTAGATAATTTAACTACATCAGATTTTTTGTAGTTTAAAGTACCATCTTCGTTGCAGTTTTTAAGTAAGTATGCAACTGTATCAGTAGGTTGAGCTCCTTTAGAAATCCAAGATTCAGCAGTTGCTTTATCTAGTTTCATTTCTTTAGATTTTGGATTGTAGTATCCTAATTCTTGAATTGGTCTACCTTCTCTTTTAGTAGTAGAGTTGATAACAATAATTCTGTATACTGGAGCTTTTTTAGCACCTAATCTTTTAAGTCTGATTTTTAACATGTTTAATTTTCCTTCTTAATTTATTTATTCTCTAGTGTAAAGATTCGCCGCTTAATCTTTAGCTAAATAAGCTTAAGAGGAATAGCTTATTCCATGATAATCAAACCATAAAGAGATATTGAATGCAAGCGTATAAACTATTCGAGTTTGCGAAAAAATTAACATTTTCTCGCAAGCTCTGGGGGACGGTTTTACATTAGGTTGTCTCCTATTCCGCACACGACCTGATATTCACACACCTTAGGTCGGATTTGAAAAATCTCAAAAATTGACAGATTTTTGGATTTTCCACATCCTCATTTTGTTAAGAATTTTGAAATATCTAATTGGATGATGAAAAAATCTGGGGTCGAGTAAATAATAGGGGTAAATAGTAGGTGTAAATAATAATTTGTAAAATTATTATAATTAATAAGGAGAATCTAAAATGTTAGAATTATTTATGTTGCCAACTTGTCCATATTGTTTGAAAGTTATGAAGTTTATGGATGAAAATAATATTTCTTATAAAAAAATAGATATAACAAATCCTAGAAATGAGGAGGCATTAATAAAAATTGGAGGAAAACGTCAGGTTCCATTCTTGGTAGATAAAGAACATGGTGTTGAAATGTATGAGTCAGGAGATATCATAGAATACTTAAAAACATTGTAACAAAATGTAAATGCTCATGAAATAATAATATATTGATTTTTGCCTTGAGACATCATGAACAAGGCAATTTTCATGCAATAAAAAACTTTATATAAGTACGGGAATTAAGATACGAAAAAAGTACTACTATTTAGTGGTCTATTTTGTATTGGAAAATTTTATATATAAATTGTTACAGGGGATATAGGAGTAAGAAAAATGGTAAATGGAATCGGTGCGTATTCATCACAAGATCTTTTCGCACAAGAAGCAAGACGTAGGGCAGAGGCTTACGCTCAAGCTAACTATGCACAGCAAGCAGGTTATCCAAACCAAGGTGCAATGCAAGATGCTATGTATCAACAATATTTAGATGAAATGTCATTAATGCAAGCTCAACAATTGCAAAATAACCAACAGTTACAACCACAACAACAAGCACAACAATCACAAAAACCAGAAGGTTGCACTGATGGAAAAGATGATGGTAAGATTGGTTTTTGGCAAGGTGTAAAACATCTTGCCAAAGGTGTTAAAAACATTTGCGCTGGATTTATAGGTTTCGATAAAGATGGTAATTGGAGTGCTGGTAGATTAGCTAAAAATTTAGCTGTAGGTACTGCAATAGCTGCGCTTTGTTTCTTTACTTGGGGTACAGCTATTCCTTCAATTGTTACTGCTTATGGTATTTATACAACTGGTATGGGCTTAGCAAAATCAGCATATCAAACATTTACTGTAAAAACAGATGCTCAAAAACGTTCGGCATTGGAAGATTTAGGTGCAAATCTATTTGCATTCACAGGAGCAGTTATTGGTGCGAAAGCAGCTAAAGTTCCAAAAGCTGGAACAGTAACAACTCCTAAACAAGGATTTATGGGTTCAATTAAGTCTGGTTGGAATGATTTTACTAATTTTGTAAAACATCCTACGTCTACAATAAAATCCGCTTGGAATAAAAATGCTATGATTGTAAAAAATAATTGGAAAACAATAAAAAATAATTGGAATGAATCATCAAAACAATTAACTGTTCAAGAAAAACAAAATAAACAAATTAAAGATTTGGAAACAAAAATTAATGAATTTAAGGCAAAAGCAGAAGTAGCAAAAGGCCGTGATAAAGCAAAATATGAAGCTCAAGTAAGACGATTAGAAGCAAGAAAGGCTGATATAGCAAGTGCTTATGATGAAATTAATAATGTAACATCATTCTCGCAAGCTCAAAATAAAAAAGTAGCATTAGAGCAAGAGATTGTTAAAACACAAAATAAATTATCAAATACAACAAATAGGATTACAAAAACAAATTTAAATCAAGAACTTTCAGTATTAGAAGCAAAATTAGAAGTATACAATAGAGTAATTGATCAAAAAGTATCATTAGGTAGAAATATTAGAAGTGAACTAGAATCTATCGCTAAAAAAGAAGCAGATGGTAAAGGTTCAGCTCAATTAACCGCAAGAAAACAAGAATTAATAAATCAAGAAAGACAATTGAAATTTGAATTACCTGAAAGAGCCACACACAAAAATTATAGTGATAAATTTGATGAAGCAGATGCACTTGTATCAAAAAAACAAGAATTAGTTGATAAAACTAAAGCTGAATATACAGAAGCACAAAATGCATATAACAAATTGAATAAACCAGGAGATCAATCAGCTGAAAGATTGGCAGCACATACAGCAGAAGTTGATGCACGATATGCATATAGAACAGCAATAAGAGAATTACAACAAGCAAAAATTCAAAAAAATCTTTATGAATCATACAAAACAGCATCATCAGGTTGTGATTATGTAGGAACAGCAAAAGCATTTTTATCAAAATCATATAATACATTTAATAATACTTTAAAAGAACAGTATGGTTCTACAACATTAGATATCCCATTTGCAAATGCAAAGATTCCTTTTACAAATAAACATATTCCTTCTATTTCTGGTAAAACATTTGGTAAATTTACAGTTCCAAAAGTATCAATTCCAAATCATGTAATAATAACAGGTAGTAATGTTCCAAATCCATCAGTAGGTGGTCCTTCAATCGAAGAAATGTTTTTAGCTGAAATGGGTATGACTCCTAAACAAGTAGATGAATTTTATAAAAACAAAGCTGAATTAGATAAATTATCAGCAATGTATCAACATCAAGGATTTCCTCAATATACAGGATATAATAGTTATTATCCTCAAGCAGCACAACAAACTCAAGGAGTAAATTTCAATGATATTCAAAAACTTGATGCATCAATGGATATGTTAGGTATTATTTAATAAAATATAAAATATCAATCTAGAAAACGAAATGGAAGGGTTATTAATCCTTCCATTTCGTTTTAATTTTAAATAAATATGATGTAGCTTAAAACTATGCTGTACAAGGTTTTTATTTTTTTGTCTCCTACATATGGTTGATATATTTTATAATCTGTTAAACTTTTAAATTCTGTTAGTCGTTATCATGAGCATAACTACAAAGACAAATATTGAAAGGAGATAGTTATGAGTCTAAGTATTAACACAAACGTTATTTCATTAACTGTTCAGAGACACTTTAACTCTACAACTAGCAGAATGAATGACGCAATGGAAAAAATGACAACAGGGTTTAAAATAAACTCTGCAGCTGATGACGCAGCTGGTTATGGTGTAGTTAAGAAAATGGAATCAGTTCTTAGTACCTATGATGTAGCTGAAACAAATGGTCAAATGGGTTCAAGTTTATTACAAACACAAGAAGGTGTATTAGAAATTATCGGAAGTTACCTTCAACGTATTAGAGATTTGACCGAACAAGCAGCTAACGGAACATATGCAACATCTTCAAGAGTTGCGATTGCATCAGAAGTTGCACAAAGAATGCAAGAAATGAACCGTTTATGTGATATTACAGATTTCAACGGATTAAAACTATTAGATGGTTCACAAACTGATGGTGTTAACCTTCAAGTTGGTATTAATTCTGGAGATGAAAACGTAATTACTTTAGATAAATCATTATTTGCAAGTGCAAAAATCACTTCTCTTATGCAGTTAAATACAGGTGCTGGCCAAAAAATGGGCTTTATCAACAGTGCTACTTATAATGGTTTAACTGATGCAGAAAAAGAAAATTATTATGCGAATGCTGATGGTACATACTATTTTGAAAGTGCAACAATTGCAGCATTGTATGATACAGACTCAGCTGCATTTACTGGTGTAACTGGTGCAAATGGTACAGCGACAGTAGTAGAAAATGCATTAACAATTACTACAATCTGTAATGCAGTATTCACAAATGATAATTCAGCTCGTATGTTCTTAGACACAGTTGACTTAGCAGTAAATGACGTAACAGCAAGAGCTACTGAAATCGGTTCTTATATGAACAGAGTTGATTCAGCTGTAGAAAGTTTAGCTGTTCAAGGTGATAATTTAACAGGTGCTAAATCACTTATTAAAGATGCTGATATTGCAGCTGTATCATCTGAGTTCATTGCAGCTCAAATATTACAACAAGCAGGTGCTTCAATGTTAACAACTGCTAACCAAACTCCTAGTATTGCGTTAAACTTAATTTAGTAAGATGAACGTAATTAATATATAACTAATGTTCCTTTCAATAGTAAGCCGGATTGATTAACTCAGTCCGGCTTATACATATATGTAAAATTTTAACATGTAAAATTATGTAACAAACTAATTAACAACTAGACAATTATTTTATTTTAGTTTACTTTATCATAGTATAATAGTGTGTAGAGGTTCAATCAATGTTTAATCAATGGAAAAATTTTAAGTTAGTACAAAAACTTAAGAATGTTGACCCCAAAGCTTTGTGGTTAAGTTTTGCGTCTGCGCAAAAAAATAACCGTAAAGAATACGTTGATATGTTGGCCGATAATAAAGAAATTCAAACTCTTTCTGACGAGAGAAGGTTGGAAGCGATGGTCAGAGAACAAATCAAGATGGAGTTTCCTAATATTGAAAACTCTTCAAGTTATGAATTATTAGTTGATGCAGTAATTCATAATATTAAGAAAAAACAGCTTCAAGCCAGCGACAATATTCGTTTTGAATAATGTCAAAATCACACAAGGCGGGAATTTATCCCGCTTTTTTAATGCTTAATTTTTATATTTTGAAATATAGTCTTCTATTTTGTATTTTGATTTTATTCCATTAAATGTCATGCGCCTAATTTTACCAGTGACTTCATAGTCTGCAAATGCCCTATCGTGTAATCCTCCTATTGACCAAAGTATCCCGACATAACCATTAGCAGATGGGGCATCAAGTGCGTATTTATCATTCAAATATATTGCGATTGAGATTGCTTCTTCTGGAGTTCTGCTCCATTCAAGAATCTTTTTTGCCCAATACATTCTTATATAACTATGGATTATTCCTTCTTTAACTAATTGTTTTTGAGCTGTATTCCATAATATGTCATGGGTTTTGGCATGCTCAAATTCTTCTTTTGTATATAGGTAACTTCTTATATCCTTTTCATGATAATTTAGGCTCTCTCTTGCCCATTGGGGAATTCCGTTTATGTTGTTAAAGTTTTTATTATAAAGACAAAAATTGTCTGCTAATTCTTTTCTTACAATAATTTCTTCTAAAAATTCTTCTTTGTTTTCTTTATGGGTATTAGAATTTAATACTTCTAATACAACTCTTTGTGAGGATATAAACCCTCTATTTAAATATATAGATAATCCTGATGTAATATTTTTATCAGGGTGGTTTCTGTATTCTGAATAGTAATCTAATTTGTATTTTATAAAATTATCTAAAACTTTTCTGGCATGCTTATTTTTTATCTCTTTTTCTGGATATTTAGTTAAATAATTATTTATAAGTGAATATATTTTTCTTCTAAATGTAGCGGCTGAATATTCTTGTTTATCAGAAGCAGCTCTTGCAGGAACAATATTATGAGAATCTACTTCATAGATTTTGCAATCAATATTATTTAGCATGCTGTAATTTCTAATCGGATTAAAATCGATTAGCAAAACTCCAAATTTTTCTTGTCTTAATTCAAGCAAAGAATGAACAATTTTTACATTATTAGATTTTTCATAAGCAAAATTAAGTGCAAAATTATCTTCTTCTCTTAATTCTCTTTCGCATAAATAAACTATTTTATCTGATTTTTCAGGTTTTTTATTAAAATCAAATATCCTATCTTTATTCACATTTGATTCAATATCAAAATCATCTTTTAAATAATTCAATAGAGTATTTCGCTTAATATTTTTCATATTAATAATATATCTATAATTTATTATTCATTAATCCCTACAAAGGATTAGTACAAATTATTAATAGGGGTTGCAAAAAATGAAACAATATGTTATTATTAGTAATAATTACTAATAAGGAATGATTATGATTAATATAGAATCAAAGATAGAAGCATTAAAACAAAAGTGTGCAGAGGCAAATATGCGTCTTACACCACAAAGGATAGAGGTATTAAAGATGATTGCATCAACAGATACTCATCCTGATGCTGAAACTGTATATGAATCAGTTAAAGAGGTTATGCCTTTTATATCTTTAGATACTGTATATAGGACATTGGCATCATTAGAGGACTTAGGTTTGATATTTAAAGTTGATAATGAATTACCTAAAAGTCGTTATGATGCTGATTTGTCACCTCATTGTCATTTCATATGTATTAAGTGTGGAGCTGTTTATGATATTCATATGGATAATCATATAGAACCACCTAAAGAAAGTTTTCAATATGGCGAAATTCTTCAAACTAATTTACAGGTTAAAGGAATTTGTCATAAATGTAGAGGGTAATCCCTAGTTAGTTTACACAGTATAAGGAGACAAAAAATGGAAAAATTCGTATGTGATGTATGCGGTTATGTATATGATCCGGCAGAAAATGATAATGTATCATTCGCTGATTTACCGGAAGATTATGCTTGCCCATTATGTGGCGTAGGAAAAGATCAATTCAGCCCTGCTGAATAGTAATATAGATTTGCAGGGCTTATTACAAGCCCTGCCTTTCTCCCTCAAAGAAAGGAGTATAAATTATGGAATTAAAAGGAAGCAAAACAGAAAAGAATTTACAAACAGCATTTGCAGGCGAATCACAAGCAAGAAATAAGTATACATATTTTGCCTCTCAAGCTAAGAAAGAAGGTTATAATCAGATAGCTAAGATATTTGAAATGACTGCTAATAATGAAAAGGAACATGCCAAAATATGGTTTAAACTATTAGAAGGCGGAGCGATAGGAAATACATTAGATAACTTAAAAGCAGCTGCAGAAGGCGAAAATTACGAATGGACAGATATGTATTCAACTTTTGCAAAAGAGGCTAGAGAAGAAGGATTTAATGATATAGCGTTTTTATTTGAAAAAGTTGCTTTGATTGAAAAAGAGCATGAAGAGCGTTATAGAAAATTATATGAAAACATCGTAAACAACAAAGTATTTGAAAAAGACGAAAAAGTTGTTTGGGAATGTGCTAATTGCGGTCATTCAATTGTTGGAGAAAAAGCCTTAGAAATTTGTCCTGTTTGTAAGCACCCAAAATCATATTTTGAGGTCAAAGCGACAAATTATTAATACAGATAAAGGAGAGGTTTTAGACTTCTCCTTTTTTATTTGTAATTATTTTAAGCCACATTGTAGAATATGGCTGCATTAAAAGATGTATTTTTTTATCTGTTAATGAAATTTTTATTCTATATTTTTTATTATCTAATAAGTTCTTAAAGTTTACATATCCATCATTATCTTTTTCAATAATTTCTGATGGAAGTGAAATTTCTACTTTTTGTTTTTCTTTAGATAGATTATGAACGATTAAAAATTTTGTATCTTTATATGTTCTTATGTACGCAAAAGTTGATGGTAATTTTGTTTTTATTATTTCAAAAGAGCCTCTTGCGATTGCAGGATTCATTTTCCTAAGTTTAATCATTTGTTTGATTTTAAATCTTACTTTTGAACTTAGTGTATTTTTCTTTTTCATTGAATCCATAAATGATTGATAAGTTATATCACCTCTATTTATATCTCTACTGTCAAAGAAGGTTAAAAGTTTTATTTTATTTTTCTTAAGTTGTTTTTCTCTTTTTTCGGCATAATTGTCAGCATATTCAAAATTGTTTTGGGCAGCTATTTCATCTCCATAATAAATAATTGGAATGCCTGGCATGGAAAGAAGAGTTGAGAATGCAAGAGTTATTCTATCAGGATTATTGTCTAAGAAATTTGCAGTTCTTCCGCTTACTCCTAAACCTTTTCTAAATTCACATCCTTTAGGTTCAAGTGCATTATAAATTAATTCTCTATCTTCGGGGTTAATCATCTCTAATGTAAGCTCATCATGTACTCTTAAAAATGTTGCCCAACTTGCACTATCTGGTATTTTAGGTGTGTGTTTGTTTGCATCTATAAAATATTTATTATCTTCTGTTATAAACATTGCCCAAAGTGCTGGCATGTATGGAAAGTGATATGCTATTTGTATTTCGTCAGTTCGATTTATTCGTTTAATTCGATTATCAATATATGTGTTAACTTCTCTTTCTTTTCCAAAGTATGGAAGAATGTCTTTAGGTTTTTGACAGGCTTCTGCTTGTAGAACTGAGCGTGGTGCTGTCGCTTGTATGTATTCGCTTAAAAGTTTTACTATATAATGCGTTGTGTCTAAGTTTTCTGCATCTGTTCCTTCTTCTTTTGAAAAATATGGAATAGCGTCCATTCTAAAGATATCAATTCCGATATTTGCCCAATAACTTATGCTATCAAGACAGTAATATAAAACCTTAGGATTTTCCCAATTTATATCTAATTGGAAGGGGTAAAAAGTATGATATATATAATAGTCTTTGTTATTTATAGTAACTTTCCTATAATGATTTTCAGTGATATCAGGAAATATAAGCCTGCGTTTAGAGATTTTTCCGTCTGGTTCTTTGTATTCAATTATTGTTCCTTTTTTCTTATCAACATATTTTGTATATTCAGGCATGTCCTCTCTTACGATAAAATAGTTTAGTTTATCTAAATCTCCTTTTAATGCTTCTTGGAACCATTCATGTTGGTCGGAAAAATGATTAAGAATCAAGTCTGCTTTTATTTTAAAGCCTTTTTCCCTTGCAACTTTTACAAATTCTCTAAATTCTTTCATTCCTCCTAAATCTTGTCTAACATTATTAGGATTTTTAACATCAAAACCTGAATCGCCCATTGGAGAATCTGCAAAAGGTAGGATATAAATTGTTGTTATACCTAAATCTTTTAGGTAATCAAGCATTTTTATCCCATCTTTAAAAGTGTTGGATTTTTTTTGATTATCTGTTCCAAATTGGTCAATGTAGAACATATAAATAATTTCATCTTTGTACCAATCAGAACTTCTTGTTAAATCCTCTTGAATTAAAGTTCTAGGTCGTTGGATTTTTGCTTTTTTAGCAAGGTTTTCTATATTTTTATAAATTTCATCTGTGTTTTCTTCTCCATATATTTTAGAGATGTTATATCGCATTTCAAGTTCTAATTCAGGACTTATAATACTAGCGATAGCTTGATTTGAGATGATGAATAATAATACTATGATGATTAATTTTTTTATCATAGAAAATAGGATACTACAAAGATGAAAAAAAGGAGTCGTCATGTTACGACTCCTTAATGTTAATTTATAATTTTTTTACGTATTCTACTACTTCATCAACATGGCCTCTGATATCTATATCTCTCATTTCTTTTAAAAGATTACCGTCTTTTCCGATAATGAAAGTAGAACGCATTGTAACCGGTTTATCATGGCTTTTTTTCCATTCGTTTTCCATTTGTTTTTCGGCATGTTTGATTTTCATTTCAATTCGTTTTTCTTCCATTTTGTCTTTCATATCAGATGCTTTTTCTTCAATATCATTTTTCAAATTCTTAAAAGCTCTTGCAAGTTTGTGTTCTGTATCTGATAAAATTTTGAAATTAAGTTTGTGATTATTAAAGAATTTTTTGTGTGATTCAATATTATCAGGGCTTACTCCAATAACAACAGTATCTTCGGGTAACTTGCTTATTGCATCTCTAAAATGTTGAGCTTCTTTTGTACAAATTGGTGTTTCATCTTTCGGATAGAAATATAGAATAATATTTTTACCTTTTAAATCTGCTAACTTCATTTTAGTTTGATTTCCGTTTACATCAATTCCTTCTAATTCAATATCTGTATAGTTCATCATTTAACCTCCTATGTTGGGAAAACTTATTCCCATATGGTACTAGGTTAAATCGAAAAAAATATAAAACATTCTACTAAAGTAGTGAAATGGTTAAAATAATATGTGGTTATTTTTAAATAAAAAAGACTTTGGGAAAACCAAAGTCTTTTTTATATGTTTAATTAATATATTTATTAGTGCAACTTAGAAAAATCTGCGATTTTATCGTAATCTTTCTTTAATGCTGTTAAAAGCCCGATTCTGTTATTTTTGATTTTTTCATCTTTATCCATAACAAGAACTTTTTCAAAGAAATTATCGATTTGTGCGTTTAGTCCGATTAATTGTTTGATATAGTCATCATAATCGTTTGTGAAGCTTACTTCTTTCATGCAATCATATAATTTCTTTTCAGCATCATCTACGAATAAGCTTTCATCAATATTATCAATAGATGCATCTTTTAGAATTCTTATAATTCTGTTTGCATTTTCTATCATCATTGGGTTATCAAGTTTAGCTATCGCATTAACTCTTGCCATGTAATCTGATAAATTTGAAAGAGGATTGTTGTTTAAGCAACTTTCAAGAACATCTTTCTTATAATTATCAGCTAAGAATATAACTAATCTTTGAACAAAGAATTCTTCAACATCTTTTTGGCAATCAACTTGAACAGGTAAAAGTTCTAAAGCTGATTTAATAAGATTAGAAATATTTAAGTTTAATTTATTTTCGATAACAGTTTTGATAATACCTAAAGCAGCACGTCTAACACCTAGCGGGTCAGAAGAACCGGTAGGTTTTTTGCCTGATGCAAAAACGGCACATATAGTATCAATTTTATCTGCAATACCAACGATTTGACCTTCGATTGATTTTGCAAGTTCGCTATCAGCATTTAGAGGGAAGTAATGTTCTTTAATCCCTTCAACAACACCTTGAGCTTCTCCGTTTAATTTTGCATAATCAGAACCAATATATCCTTGAAGTTCAGTGAATTCGAATACAAGATTTGTTGCTAAATCTGCTTTACAAAGATATGCTGTTCTAATAACAGTTTCAGAATCTTGTCCGTTATTAACTTCTTCGTTTATAGATTTTGCTAATTTGATTAATCTTTGAGTTTTATCATAAACTGAACCCATACCTTTTTGGAATGTCATACCTTTAAGGTTTTCAACATAATCTTCTAAAGGTTTTTTAGTGTCGTTCTTAACAAAGAAAACAGCATCATCAAGTCTTGCTTTGATAACTCTTAAGTTTCCTGCTTGAATATTTGAGAAGTCATTACCAATATAGTTTGCGATTGTGATGAATTTATTTGTAAGTTTGCCATCTTTAAATAATGCAAAATATCTTTGGTGAGATTCCATAACTGTAATTGTAACTTCATCAGGAATTGTAAGGAATTCTTCATCAAAGTTGCAAACAACAGCTACCAGCCATTCACAAATATATGTAACTTCTTCTAATAAATCATCAGAAATTCTTGTTGTAGCTCCAATTTTTGCTGATTCTTCTTTTGCAAGTTCAACAATTTTTGCTTGTCTTTCGTTTTGATCAACAATTACATAAGCTTTTCTTAATTCATCTTTGTAATCATCAATATTTTTGATTTCAACAGGTTGAGTATAAGAACGATGACCTCTTGAAAATCTTGATGATTTAATATCTAAAATTTGTACAGGTAATTCTTCGTTATTATATACAGATACAATCCATCTGATAGGACGAGAGAATTTTTCATCGTGACAACTCCATCTCATAAAGTGTGAGCCTTGAAGTTTTAATATAATATTAGAAATGTTTTCTGTAAGGATAGATTTAGTATCTTTTCCTTTTGTGAAAACTTTAGCAAAAACGTAATCGTCTTCTACATATAAATCACTAGGATTGATTCCATTTTTCTTTGCAAAACCTTCACCAGCTTTTGTTAAATTGCCATTTTCATCATAGGCAATTTTTTTGATAGGACCTTTAAAAACTTTTTCAGAATCAGGTTGTGAATCAGCTAGTCCATCAATAATTACAGCTAATCTTCTTGGTGTTGCAAGAACATTAATATCTGAATATTCAATATGATTGTTTTCTAAAAATTTTCCAAAACTTTCCTTTAATTGCTTGATTGCAGATGGTATAAATTTATATGGTAGTTCTTCTACCCCTATTTCTAATAAATATTTACTCATTTCCTAAACCTCATTTTTAAACTTATTATACATCAAACTAAAAAATTAATCTTTATGGTATCTCCAATTGGGGAATAGTCATTTTTTATTGGGTTTGTAACATGAAAATGTGCGACGTTGGATGTCGATAAGGAAAAGGAGATATTATGAAGAAAACATTATTAGCTACAACATTATTAGTTGCAATTGCTGCAAGTACAACAGCATCTCACGCATTTTGCTGGCAAAATTTAAACCCTGCAAATTGGGGTACTTGTCCAAAATGTGAAAAAGTTTGTAAGAAAGATAATTGTGATCCTTGCAAACCAAAATGTAAATGTAAAAAACAAAAATGTGACCCTTGCAAGAAAAATACTTGTGACCCTTGTAAACCAAAATGTGATCCATGCGAACAAAAAGCGCAATGTGATCCTTGCCAAAAAACCGTTGCTCCATGTGATAATTGCAAACCAATGCCACAATGTGATGCTTGTGATAAATTACAAGAAGCAACAGAACAATAGAAGCTACTATTATTTTATGAATTATGACGCAACAGTTATATAATTTATAGCTGTTGCGTTTTGGTTATAATTCTTCGTTTTCGTTTTCTTCTGCTTCCATGATTGCAATAAGCTCATCTTGTTCTAATTTGTCATGAACCTGAGAGTTAATTTCTCCCCCGATAAGAATAAGCATAGAGGTAAAATAAAACCATACCATTAACATTGCAAATGCTGCGATTGTCCCATATACAAAGTTATATGTATGTAATTTGTTAACGTAAATTGAAAAACCTCCTGATGCAATTAACCATATTACACAGAAAAATATAGTTCCAGGAAGTGCACTTTTTCTTTTTAATCTATCAGACCAACTTACATCAGGGAATATGTAATACTGTAGAAATGCCATTAAAAATAATGCCATAAAAGCAATAGGCCATCTTATTGCAAGTAATGTTTCTGCAACGTTAGGCGATAAATTTATAAATGCGGTTAAAAATCTGATAATAACTTTACCAAAAATGATTATATTTATACTTAAAAATAATACCAAAGTGTTTACTATAACCATTAATAAAGATAAAAACCTTGTATAAATAAATGCTCTTGTTTCTTCAACTTTGTATGCTCTATTTAATCCTTTAATAATTACAGATAAAGCATTCATTGACATAAATAAAGTTATTAATAACGCTGCGATAGCAACAGTTGTACCTTTTTGAAACCCTAATACTTGGTTAAGTACACTAATAATTAACCTTATCGAATCATCCGGCATAACTCGTTCCATAAAAATAAATAATGGATTCATGAAATAGTTTTTGCCAATAAGATTGAATAAAGACATTAAAAACAGCATAAAAGGAAAAATGCCAATAACAAGCATATAGCTCATTTCAGCTGCCATACCTGAAAAATCATTATCGATAATAGATTTGACTGTTTTTACAACAAAATCAAAAGCCTTACCCATAAATTTTCTCCTCGATGGTTTTTAACATTCTTTTAACAGCTCCTTCAATGTTGGTTTTAATTGTACAACCTGCGGCAAAAGTGTGACCTCCGCCTCCATAAACAGAACATATTTCTGCGACATCTGATTTTTTACTTCTCATTGAAATTTTTGTTGTTTTAGAGTCAATTTCTTTTGCTAAAAATGCTATATCTGTTGTTTCAATTGCTCTTAAAATTTCTACTAGTCCGTCAGTAAAATCTTCTTCTCCGTTGAATCTTTCAATATCTCTTTTGTAAACAGTTGAGTATGCAATTTTATCATCATGTGCAAATTCAGCTTTATTAATACAATAATTTTGAAACATTACAAAATTCTTAGATTTTAGTTCATAACAATGTTTATAAATTTCATTTGGATTAATTCCAATTTTAACAAGTTGAGCAGCAGATTTGAAAACATTTTCAGATGTGTTTTCATATCTAAATCCGCCTGTATCAGTTAATATTGCTGTGTATAATCCAATAGCGGAATCTAAAGAAATTTTCCAATTTTGTTCGTTATAAATTTCTAATAAAACTTCACCTGTTGAACTTGCATTTCCTTTTACTACATTAATATTGCCAAATTCATTATTTGTTTTGTGGTGATCTATATTAATAGTTGCTTTTGCTTTTTCAAATAAGATTTTTGCATTTGATAATCTATCTAATGCTGCAACATCTAATGTTATAACTAAATCATAAACCATAGAATCATCAAATTTGAATTCTGCTTTATCAATATTTGGCAAGAATTTATATGAATTTGGTAAATGTCCAACAACTAAAATATCTGATTTCTTTTTAAAATTATCATAAATGGTTGTATACATTGAACATACAGAACCAACAGCATCTCCATCCGGATTTATATGAGATACAATTAATATTTTTTTAGAATTTTTTATTAATTCTTCCAGTTGATTAAATTTCATTATATAATACTATCACAAATAACGAGAAAAAAAGTAGGGGTATAAATTTTTTGACAAAAAAGGTTTTATATACTGATTTTGAAGGTGTTGATTTCGTAATTGCTGATATGTTAGAAAACAAAGATATAAAAAAAGCGATTACAAAATCTAATTTGTATCGTTTTTGGAAAAAAGTTGCTGGTGAAAAATTTGCTGAAAAATCAAAACCATATAGTATGGTTGGAGCTGGTGTAATGGTTATTGCTTGCAAAAATTCTATTGTAGCTCAAGAATTAAATATGCAAAAAAGAATGTTGATAGAAAAATTTGCCCCATATTTGAAATCTCTAAAAATTACTCTAAAAGACCTGCGTTTTGATTGTAAAAAATGGCAAAATGAAAACTAAATTTTGATTTTATCAAAATAAAAAGGTAAGCTATTATGCTTACCCTTAGATTTATTTTGGTAGTTTTAGGATTTCTTAGTTTATATGTCTAGTCTAATCTTTTTGTTTTATTTACTCCTGCTCCTGTTGCTTTGTATAAACCAATTGAATCAACAATGCAGGCAATTTTGTTTTGTACAACAAGGTTGTCTATAGTCAAAAGATTTTCTTGTTTTTGGTTCAAATCTAGTTTTGACATAACTCCTTGTTCATACATTTTTTTAGATAAATTATAATCTTTTGTTTCTAATTTTAAGTTTTTAAGGTTTTGATTATATTTATCATTACTGTATTTGTAAGCATACATCGCATCATTTACTTCTTGTATTGATGTTAAATTTGTATTTCTATACGATTCAAGCATTTTTTCATATTTAACTTTGTTCATTTTTAAGTTAGCCATTTTAGCTCCGCCAGTGAAGAATGTTTCCATTACTCCACCGCCAAATCCCCATATTAGATTTGGAATCATTGACATATTACTAGAATTCAAAACATTAAATAATGCAAATCCACCAATGTTAATTGTTGGTAAGAATTCTTTTTTAGCAACTCTTACATCAATACCTGCTTTTTGAAGCATTAATTCTGATTTAATATAATCAGGTCTTTGAGTAATAATTTCTGATGAAATACTTTCTGGCATGTTGTATTTATAATCAATTGATTTATAACTTGCACGTTTTAGTGAGTTAATATTTTCAGGGCTTTCTCCAATTAAAACAGCTAATTGGTTCAATGCTTTAATTCTTGCTTTTTCTAAATCTATTAAATCAGCTTCTCCTGCGACCATAGCTTTGTTAGCTTTTACTACATCTGATGTTGATGTAACACCTTCTCTGTTACTGATAAGCATTTGGTTATAAATTTCTTTTCTCAAATCAACAATATGTTTTTGAGTTTCAATTAATTGATCTAATTGAATAATATTAAAATATGTTGTTCCAACTGCTGAAATTATTGAAATATATGCTGCTCGTTCATCTTGAATAGATGCTTCATATAATTTTTTAACAGATTTTGTTTTATCGTGATTTTTCAAAAATATATCTGCTTCATAATTTACAGTTATAGGAAATAATAATGAGCCATCACTTGTATGCTCTGTTCCTCCATAACCTGGAATAAAACCTGCTCCAACTTTTGGAAGTTCATTGGCTCTTTGTGCTTTTACATTTTGAAAATATTCATCAACTGTTAATGATGCAATTTTGGCATTATAATTATGCTCCATTGCTTTTTGAATATAATTATTCAAACAATCATCATTAAAATTTTCCCACCAAGGTAAATTGATGAAATCATATTTATTTTCTACTTTTAATTTTGTCCATTTTGTTTTTTGTTTTTTATTTGTTTTAACTTTTTCAACTTTGGTTGATTCTACTTTTGTATTATTAGTATCAACAGAATCTTTTTGAACCCCTAGGTGTATAAAAGCTAATGCAGGCATGCAATTCATGCTTATGAAATTAGTTAACAATAATCCTGCAATTATCCTTTTTTTCATTATTTTCTCCTACTACTTGCTTTTTTAATACGATGATGATAACATAAGTATGTTGTAAATGCAACATGTTTTTATAGCAACATTATATTATAAAGAAAGAAGTTATGACAGAAGAAGTAAAAGCAGAAGAATTAAAATCAAAATTATCAAATAGATTATATACAGATTCACTTTATTATGATGTAAAGCTAACTGAAAAATTTTCTAAGATGTTGGGATTGCAATTGTTTGCTAAATTAAACTCTCCAGTGTCACCAGAAGAATTTTTGGTATTGGATGTAACATATTCAAATCCTGATATTTGTCAGAGAGATTTGGCAAAATTATTAGTAAAAGATAGAGCTAATACAGGAAGATTGTTAGAATCATTAGAGAAAAAAGCATTTATAAAACGTGTAGTAGATGTAAAAAATAATCGTTTAGTTAAGAAAATAGTATTAACAGAAGAAGGAGATAAAATTCTTCATGATGTTATGGAAAAAGTATTTCCTGTATTTGATAAGGTTTCAGCAAATTTTACAGATGAAGAAATAAAGTTTGCAAAGGATATATTGAAGCGAATGAGAGATACATTTAAAGATATAGTAGAGTTACAGATATAGAGGTTATGATGGACGAAAAACAAACAGAAAATAAAAAGAATAAACTAAGTGTAAAAAAACATGTAATGATATTTATAGGTGTATTAGTTGCAATATTACTTTTGTTTTGGATATTTGAAGAAATGAAGTATCAGTCAACAGATGATGCATATGTCGAAACAACAACAGTAAGTGTAGCACCTCGTATATCAGGTCAGATAATTGAGGTTTATGTAAAGGATAACCAATCTGTTAAAAAGGGTGATATAGTCGCAAAAATTGATCCAAAAGATTATGAAGTAAGATTGGCTCAAGCAGATGCAGCATATCAAAGAGAGTTATTAAACCAAAAGAATGCAAAAGCAAATTTAAATGCATCAAATTCAGAATTAGAATTAGCAAATACAGATGTAAAACGTTATACAAATTTATACGCAGCAGGTGCAGTTTCTAAGCAAACATTAGATAATGCAATAACAAAAAGAGATGCATTGATGGCTCAACATACAAGAGCTCAAGAAGATGTATTATCAAACTCTCAATCAGGTAATAAGGTAGCAGATGCAAATATCAAAGTCTTAAAGGCTCAAAGAGATGCAGCCGCATTAAATTTATCATATACAACAATATATGCTCCTCAAGATGGAACAGTATCATCAAGACGTGTAGAAAAAGGTATGATGGTTAATGCAGGATCTCCATTATTCACTTTAGTCCCTCACGAAGTATGGGTTGTAGCTAATTTCAAAGAAACTCAATTGAGAGGAATGAAGCCTGGCATGCCTGTAGAAATAAAAGTGGATACATATCCTAATCATAAATTCAAAGGAAAAATTGACAGTATTCAACGCAGTTCTGGAGCAAAATCAAGCTTATTTCCTCCAGAAAACGCAGTTGGTTCATTTGTAAAAATTGTTCAAAGAATACCTGTAAAAATTGTATTTGATGAAAAGATTGATCCAAATGAATACACAATTGTTCCTGGAATGTCAGTAGTTCCAAAAATAAAAGTTAGATAAATAATAAAACATAATAGATAAATTAATTGTATACAAAACTTACAGACTAGAGTTTTCTAAACTCTAGTTTTTTTTTGTTAGATATTAGAAATATTTCAATAACTCAAATAAGAATTCAAAATCCTAAATTTATAATATTGTCATTATTCAAAAATACTCATCCGATATTAAATTTATAAATCCAACCTAGAATAAAATCGGAGGACAATTATGAATATACGTATTTTATTGGTCGAGGACCAGAAATTAATGCGAATAGGTATTAAATCCTTATTTGATGATTACAAAGAAATGGAAATAATTGCAGAAGCCCAAAATGGTGCAGAAGCTATAGAAAAATCAAAATTACTAAAACCTGATATTGTTTTGATGGATATAGGTTTGCCTGATATGACTGGGATAGAGGCTACTAAAAAGATTATGGAACTTAATATCCCTAATTTAAAAGTAATAATGTTAACATCTCATATTTCTGAACAAGAGATATTTGATTCATTATCAGCCGGAGCCTTTGGCTATATTATGAAGGATATTAATACAGAGTTTTTGATGACGATAATAAAAACAATAAAAAATGGAGCTATGTGGATAGATTCGCATGTTGTTCCATATATTAAAGATAAGAACTGTGGAGTAATTCCGCCTCGCCAATTATCTCGAGCAGGGTTTAGAGAAACACATGCAAATTTAACCCAAAGAGAATATGAGGTTTTAAAATTAGTAGTAGATGGTCAAACAAATAGTGAAATTGCAAAAACTCTTACAATTAGTGAGCATACGGCAAAAGCTCATGTTTGTAATATTATTCAAAAACTCGTTGTTGATGATAGAACTCAAGCTGCTGTCAAAGCATTAAAAGAAGGTTTGGTATAATAAGTGTAAATATTACGTTAAAATGTAACATTTTTCTTCAAAACTTGTTACATTTTTGCTAAAATAAGCAAGTATTGTGATTTACATGGTTTATACATTCTGTAAGTGTAGAAAAAGGACCAACTGTGACAGCCGGATTAGGAAATATATTAGGTAAAACTATTACAGCAGTTACAAAAACTGATGCTAAAATTCCAATTGTAGCATTGGAAGGAACTGTTATTGCCGGCCGTACAGATAAAGCTTACAAACGAGGCGGTGTTACAGAAGCAAGAGAGAGAGTTATAGAAGAGACAAGTGGTTCTATTGTTTGGCTTTGGGGGGTACAAGCATTTAATTGGCTTGGAGATAAAGCTCTTGGTAAATTCTTAAATGCAACAAAAGGTGCTAATGGTAAAAGACTTGATACTAGTGTTGATGTAGGTCAAGATGCTATTAGAAAACCATTTAATAATTTCTTAAATAATAAATTATTAAATCCTAAGAATTTATCAGAAAGAACAGTTTCATTAATGAAATTTGGGAAAGTTGCGGCAAGTATTCTTGCAGCTAACTATATTATCGGTTTTATAGTTCCTCCATTGAATCATAAACTTACAAATTATTTTGCTAAAAAAGATAAAGAACATATTGTTCCTCATATAGATAAAACAAGATTTGAACACTTTAAAGAATCTGTAATGAGTAAAGATAATCACAAACTAAATCAAGTAGCATTTAAAGGTGGATTAAATACATTTACAAACTTTATAGAAAATACTAATACAGGTCAATTATTATCAACAGACTTAGGTGTATTAGGTGGAAGAACTTATAATGCAAGAAGAAAACAAGAAAAAGCAGAAATTATAATCAGAGATGGTGGCTCAATTTATTTCTATATGTGGGCGCAAGACCATGTAAGAGCTGCTTTGAATAAAGCTGAATCAGGCCGTTGGACAAGGTTAGATCCTAATACTGCAGGTATTGTTCATAAACATTTATCAGGTTTATTTGAAAATGATAACAGTTCTATGTCAATAAACGAATTTAGAGAATCTGTTCTAGGTAAAGACACAAAAGTGCTAGATTTGAATAAGTTCTTCGGTAAAGGTCAAGAAGCTATTACATTGGAAGAATTTAATAAAATTGAAACAAATCCTGAATTACAAAAACGTGCATTAGAAATGTCTAAATTACAACCTAAACAAGTTGATAAGAGTGTATTAACTAAAAAACAAGTTATAGGTGTTTATACCGGTGGTAAAATTAATGCTCCTGATTTATTGAAAGAATCTTATGAACTCTTTACAGGTGGTGCATCATCTAATCCAAACAAATATGTTTCATATAAAAAATTAGAAAAATTGAACGATAGAATGAAGGATTATGTAGATGATATCTGCAAAGCTGCTGAAAAAGGTGATGGTAAAGTAAATAAAAAATTATTGAATAAAATGAAACAAAAGAATTTAGTCTTGAGTGGTGTTAACTTCTTAGCAGGTTTTGCTGTTGCATCGTTATTCTTATCTAGAATTATTCCTGATTTGCAATATTGGTATACAAGAAAAACTACAGGTACAAATGCCTTTCCAGGAACATATGATTATTCAAAAGCTAATACAGCAAAAAATAATCAAGCGCAAAAATTAAATGAAAATAAAAAGCCAAAAGTTATAGCTAAAGCTTAAAGAATTTTTTAGCTAATTCTTTTTCATTGATATTTGGTGATTTTATTTTTTCTTTCAAGATATATTCAAAACATTTTGAATATTCTTTTGATGGCTTAATTCCCATATTTTGTAGGTCTTTTCCTGTAATTTTTAGTTTAATTTTAGATAACTTATCAAAATATTCAAATACTTTTTTATCGTCAATATTAATCGCATAAAGAAGCAAACTTTCTTTTTCGCAATTTTTAAATTCTGAGTATATTGAATAATCATCATTTAATTTTTGTGATTTTAAATAATTATAATCTGATATAATTTTACTTTCTCTTTTAGTTAATGGTAGTTTTTCTAAATCCATCCAACCCAAATAAACAAGCCATATATCTTTTACTGGATATTTATCGACTAGATTTTGGATATTATATTTAGGTGCAATAATTTCATTTTCTGTCAATAATTTATAAATATTTTCGGAGAAAAATCTTTCAAATGCTTCTTGAGAATTCAGATTAAATGTCTCAATAAGCTCTTTTTTTACTCTTTTGTAGCTCATATCATAATTAATATTATTTAGATAATCATTTTGTAAATCTTTGGTATGTTTATCTAAATTAAATCCGAATCTAACAGAAAATTTTAAACCTCTAATAATACGTGTCGGATCATCAATAAAGCTATTATCATGAATTATTCGAATTGTTTTATTTTTGATATCTTCAATTCCACCTAAATAATCTACAATTTCACCTGTTTTAAGAGATTTGGCAAGAGTGTTTATTGTAAAATCTCGTCTTAGAACATCTTTTTTTAGCGAACATCCTATTTCTGTAACCTGAGGTAAATGCCCAACTTTAGGATATATTTCATTTCTGGTTGAGGCAAGGTCTATTTCTTTATTATCAATTAAAATTTTAACAGTTCCAAAAGGTTCATTAATTTTTATAATTTCAGCATTAGGAATTGTTTTTGCAAATTCAATTGCATTACCTACATAAGTAATATCGACATCAAAAGACTCTCGGTTAAGAATCATATCTCTAACGATTCCACCGATATAAAATAAATTATCTTCCTTTGTTTCGATTAAATTCATAACTCCAATATTGTACTTGAATTTATGAATTAATGCTAGATTTGAGAAACAATATCAGAAATTTTCTTAAACATTTTATCAGTAATTTCCTGAATATATTCTTGAGTAACCATACCATTAATAATACAATCAGCAATTTGGTATGTAGGGCGAATATATTGTTGAGCTGTTTTATTTACATCTTTGAATTGTAAATCAGCAGCTTCACCTGTTTTTCCTCGAGATATAGCTCGTTTGTACCATCTTTCTTTTATAACGTTAAGTGGAGTAAATACATAAACTTTTACATCCATAATATCTCTAACTTCTTCATTAAGAACATATAATCCTTCAGTTAAAATAACTTTAGCTGGAGTTTTAATATCTCCATCTGGATGAGATTCACAAGTTTTAAAATCGTAACGAGGAGATACAACAGTTTCTCCATTTTTTAAACCGATAAGATGTTCTTTCATTAATTTTAAATTTATAACATCAGGAGTATCAAAACTAAAACCTGATTTGAATAATTCTTCGTAACTTCCTGCTGCTTGAAGTTCTTTAGAAGTGTCTTTGTAATAGTCATCACAACGAATTACTGTATAAATACCTTCTTTTTTATCTTTTACAACAGCTTTAATGGTGTTATCAACGAAAACAGTTTTCCCTGAAGCACTTTCTCCAGTAATACCAATAAGGAAAGTTTTTTTCTTTTCTTGAACAACTTTACGTGCAAGATTCATAATAAAATTATCTTGAACCCTTAAAAACAAAGGTTGTTTTTGTTTTTTATCTTCTTCAAGAATTTCCTTAAAACCCTCAACAATATTAGATATTAATTCCATATCTAAACGGTTTGAATAAAAATTGTAATTCGCTAATTCTAATGTTTCCATCATAATTTACACCATCTTATCCCATACATATTAGTAATATTTTACAGTAAAATATAAAAAATTACTTAATTTTTTAATGTTTTGTTACTTTTAGGTTACACACTTTTATTTACTGGGGTTTTCCCCTGTATAGATTATAGTAGTTGTTTTTATCATTATACAGGTTTTTTGCCACTATTTCAATAAGTCATGGGAATAAGAAATTTTGCTATTTCTAGGATTGTAATGTTACATAGGTTTACAAAAAGGCAATTTTTTTATCAAAAAAAACTTAATATACATGTAAGGTTAGAATTTAGAAAGGTTAGCAATGATAAAATTACCACCACAATGCTATGGTGCAGATGATTTATTAATAAATGCATTGTATGATGAAGGCAGTAAAATCTGTGGTAATAAGCCAATGCCTAAGGCTTGTGATTATCCAGCTGATTCATTTGAACCTACAAATTCTAAAAAAGACAAAGTTAAAACAGGTTTAAAAATAGGAGGCATTTTAGCAGGTGCAACAGCTTTAGTTGCAGGTGCTTGGAAATTGATTAAAAAATTTAAACCTTAAAAATAAGTTTGAAAAGATAAGTGATAGTGTGTATGTTATGGCTGCATTAAATGCAGCTTTTTTATTGTTCATCTTCTTGATTATACATTTCTTCTAATGCTTCTTGCTCAATTGCTTCTTCTCGGCTTCTTAGGAAGTGTCTTTGAACACCTAATTCTGAAAACATTTTTAATTCTGCAGCTTTTTCTTCTGCAATATATTGTTCTCTTTTCTTTTCTTTGTGATTTTCAAGAACTTTAACTTCTTGTTCGCATTTAATAAGTTTTTGCATCTCTTCATCAAGAACTTGTTGTAATTCTTGTCGTTTCTTTTCAAGTTCTTCGGCTTTATCCCAAAGGTGATGAAGATATTTATCATAATATTCCATCATTCTGTAATCAGCCATTTTTTTAGCCATTATTGTTTGTTGGATTTCATTATTATTTTGTTCGATATCCATTTCAGCTTGATGAACAGCTTGTTGTGCTTTTTGTACAACAGCTTCTTGTTCTTCTTTTTTTCTTATTCTAAATTCAAGTATTTTTTGTAATCGATATCTAAATGGCATATCTATATAATACATTAAAACTTGGATTATTTCTTAAAAATCATTAATACTACACTATAAAGAGGAAAAATATCAAATATAATAAAGAAACTCCTTTTTATACCGATATTTTATTTGTAGATAGAGGATTCCTTAATGTTTTCAAATAAAATTGATACATATACTCCAATAAAAGAAGACAAATTAAAATCTCAGACAAGTCAAAATTTTGATTTTGAAGGAGAAGGATTTTCTTCAATGCTTGAAAAGGATGAAACTGTATCAGGGAAATTAAGAGAAACTGAAGCGGAAATAAGGGAAGACGAATCAATACTTTCTACAGATGAAGAAAACCAAGCTATTGCAAAAAAGCGTTCAGGGGGGGTAAATCAAGAAGCTCAAAACAAATCCATAGAAAATAAACCTGATATTGATGCAAGAAGTGTATTAAAATTAATGGATATTTCAACAAAAATCAATCCTGTTCAAATCTCAAAAAGTAAGAAAGAATTAGAGAATATGACAGGTGCCGTATCTGAAACTCCAGAAGAACTTGCAGGAATAGTTAGTAAAGTTTTACAAGAAGCTCAAATTCAAGAAAAAGAATCAGATGAGGCAATTAAAACAACTATAGATTTATCAACAAGTGAAGAGAAGATGTCGGATTCTAAAAAAAGTAAAAAAGAAGATGAATTCCATGAAACTCATGAAGAATTGTTGGAAGATATGTCAATTTTGTCAACTGATGAAGAAAACTTAGCTATGGCAAGACAAAATAGTGGATATTCTGATTTGTCAGATGAAGATTTTAGCCATAACGGAGAAGAGGATATGGAACTTTTATCAGAAATTATAAGTATCCATAACCAATCAAGAATTGAAGTTTCAAACTCTTCAGTAATAAAAAGTGCAGAAAATGTAATGGCACAAATAATTGAAGAAAGTAAAAGTAAATTAGTAAAACTTGATGTTTCAGAATTGTCATCAGAAGATGTTGATTATATAACAAATCTGTTAAAACAAGGAACAGCTGATTTTAATTTTGATGATAAAGAAAATCCATCAGCTTTATCAGCAAAATTTCTTTCAATGCTTAAAGAAACCTTAACAAATAAAAAAGTTTTTAGAATAGATTTTGACAATGAAATTTCTGTCATTATAAAAATAGATGTGGAAGGAAAAATCTCAGCAAACTTCTTAACTTCAAGTAAAGAACTAGAAGAAAACTTGAAGAATAATTTATATATCCTAAGACAGAAATTTGAGGAACAAGGTATAAAATATGACAAAATAGAACACACATCGACACAAAATAGCGATGCACAGCTTGATATGCAAGAAGTAATAAATACAATAAAATCAGCCGGCATCGATACAGAATTATTGGAAAAGAAGAACTAACGATACACTAATATAAAGGAGAGAATCAGATGTATGATTCATTTACAACGGCCATAAACACTCAAAGAGCAACAACCCACTGGATGGAAACGTTGACAGATAACATGATGAACCAATATACACCAGGGTTTAGAGAAAGTAAGGTGACTTTCCAAACATTTTTGGGTGGTGCAATGGTTGATAACCCATTGAAAAACCAAGGTCAAGGTAAATCAACTCCTGGGACTTCAAATGAAAACGTATTCTTTGAAGGTAGCGGGTTCTTTATAACAAGAAATAGTGAAGGAAAAACAGGGTATACTCGTTTAGGTGAATTTACATTCGATTCAGAAGGTATATATAGAGCAAAAAATGGTGATACAGTTCAAGGCTATATCTTAAATGATAATGGTGAGATTATGGCTGGAACAAAATCAATTAGTGCAGATTTGTATGAAGAAACAGCTCTAAAGGGTGGAGCATTAAGTATACCTACAACAAATATAAAAATGTGGATAGACCCAAATAACGGTAAGTTTATGGGTAAATATGATGAATATGAAATCAAAGAAGATGGAACTATTTATGGAAAGGCAGATGGAGGGAAACGCTCTGTGCCTTTATACAAAATAGCAACTGCAAACTTCCATAACCCTGGAGGATTATACGAAGTTAAAGAAGGTTATTTTGTTGAAACAGAAGATTCAGGTAAACCCGTTATAGGACGTGGCTCAATAAGAGCAGGTCTTTTAGAACAAGCAAATACAGACTTTAAAGGAAATATGACGAATTATCAACAAGCAAAAGTTCAAATGGAACTTGTTAATGCGTTGATTAAATCAAACAAAGAATTGTTGGAAGAAGCGATGAGATTAGTAAGTCAATAATACTAATTTCTAAAATAGGTTATTAGTGTTAGTTAAACTCCATTTTAAGGGGGCATTTTATGCTCCCTTTTTATTTGTATTATAATATTTATGGAGGTTTTGACGATGAATCCGAAAGTATTTTTTTTAGTTTTTAATATAACACTTATCATACTGGCATGTATTTTGTTCTTCAAGATGAGTAATGATTACGGAAAAATTGTAACAGGGGATAATTGGCAAGCTAAACAATATGGAAATAAGTATATTTTGAGTTTAAATAACCGTAGTGAAGTTGTATCGACTTTAAATGATTTTGTAAAAACTCAAAAAATAAATGTAGGAACAATATCAGGATTAGGTGCTGTAAATTCGGCAACTCTAAGATTTTTTAATCCAGAAACAAAACAATATGTTGATAAAACATTTAATGAACAAATGGAAATTTCAAATTTAATCGGCAATGTTTCAACAAAAGATGGTGAGGCATATTTACATATTCATGCGACTTTTGGAAATAGTGAGTATAAAGCAATTGCAGGTCATCTGATGTCAGCAGTAATAAATGGTGCTGCAGAATTTGAGGTAGAAGCATATCCAAATGCAAAAGTAGACCGTAAATTTGATTCTGAAATCGGGTTAAATGTATATGATTTTGGAGCAAAAAAATGATAAAAGGATTTATTTTTGATTTTAACGGAACATTATTTTGGGATTCAAAATTACATTATGATGCTTGGATAGATTATTCAACAAAATTAAGAGGGTATCCTTTTTCCGATGAAGAGATGCAGAAATATATGTTCGGAAGAACAAATTCAGATATTATAGAGTATGCAGTGGGCAAAAAATTACCTGAATCAGAAATAATTGCATTAGCAAAAGAAAAAGAATCATATTATCGTAATATGTGTAAAAAACTTCCTGAACAATTCCATTTAGCAGAAGGTGTTGAAGAATTTTTAGATTTTTTAAAATCAAAAAATATTCCAATGACAATTGCTACAATGTCAGAAAAAGATAATGTAGATTTTTATAAAAAAGAATTTAATCTTGCTAAGTGGTTTGATTTAGATAAGATAGTATATTCAGATGGTACAATTCCTGGGAAACCTAATCCTGACATATTCTTAATAGCAGCTAATAAAATTGGAGTAAATCCAAAAGAATGTGTTGTATTTGAAGATGCATTATCAGGAATTGAAGCTGCAAAAAGAGCAGGCATAGGGAAAATAGTTGCAGTTACTTCAATGGAAACTAGAGAATATTACGAACAAATTGAAGGGGTAGATTATATAATTTCTGATTTTAAATCAGTATATGATATTTTATTTCCGAATGTAACAATGAATGTTTAAAGTAACAAAATAAATCTTGATGTGGTTTGATATAAATGTAGAGGATAAAGAAGGGGGAAAAATGGTAAAAGTAATCACAGTAAAGTATCCGAAAACACCTACGTATAATTATACAGTTTCAGGTAAAAGTAATAAACATAAACCTTATTTATATAATAATATACATGATTTTATTCAAGGTAAGGGTATTAAAACAGTTTTTGATATGGGAAATGATAAAATTACTTTAAGTACACAAAGCAAAAAAATGGGTACAATGATAGCAAAAGGTTTAAAACGTATGGGGATAGTAAGAGATCCTAAATTAAAATAAGAGAGGCATAGAATGCAAAAAAAAGATATAGACTGGGAAAATTTAGGTTTTGGTTATTACAAAACAGATAAAAGGTATGTATCAAATTATAAAGATGGACAATGGGATGCAGGTTGTATAAGCGAAGATTCAACAATAACCATGAGTGAATGTGCAGGTGTAATTCATTATTGTCAAACTTGTTTTGAAGGGATGAAGGCATATACAACAGAAGATGGTCATGTAGTTGTATTTAGACCTGAATTGAATGCTCAAAGAATGGTTGAAACAGCAACAAGATTAGAAATGCCTGCTTTTCCTGTTGAAAGGTTTCTAGATGCAGTTGAACAAGTAGTAAAAGCAAATATAGAATTTGTTCCTCCTTTTGGGACAGGTGCGGCATTATATTTACGACCTGTAATGTTTGCAACAGGACCTGTAATGGGAGTAAAACCAGCAATGGAATATCAATTTAGAATTTTTGCATCTCCTGTTGGTCCTTACTTTAAAAAAGGCAGAGCATCATCTTTAGTATTAAAAGTAAGTGATTTTGATAGATCAGCACCAAATGGAACAGGGCATATTAAGGCAGGATTAAATTATGCAATGAGTTTGCATCCTATAGTTACTGCTCATAATGAAGGTTTTAATGAAAACATGTATCTTGATGCTAAAACAAGAACAAAAGTAGAAGAAACAGGTGGTGCTAATTTCTTCTTTGTAACGGCTGATAACAAAGTTGTTACTCCAAAATCTTTAACAATTTTGCCTTCAATAACAAGACGTTCTTTGATGTCATTGGCTCAAGAATTAGGTTATGTTGTTGAAGAAAGAGAAGTTCTCTTATCAGAACTTGATAATTTTGTAGAATGTGGTCTATGCGGAACTGCTGCAGTTGTATCTCCAGTAGGAAAGGTAAATGATCATGGAAGAGAAATTGTTTTCAAAAATTCTCAAAATGGAATGGGGCCAATTTCTAAAAAATTGTATGATACTTTAACAGGGATACAATTTGGTAAAATTAAAGGTCCTGAAGGTTGGGTAAGAGTTATAGTTTAATATAAATAAATAACTTTATAATTAAAAGGCTAGATTTAACATATCTAGCCTTTTAATTTATCTCGTATGAATGAATGATGACATTATTCAAAATATATTCCATAATATTATGGCGGAGAGGTAAAACTTAAGAATAGTAAATAAATCCGTTCATTGCAGGGAGGATTAGGGCAATGCTTAATAACATTGATAATAACAATTCAAATGATTTAGCATTAAATTCCCGTTTAGTTCAACAGGATTCATTAAACAGTATTCTAGGAACAAACGCTAATCGCCGTTCGCAAAATAATGCAGTAGATAATTCAAATTTACTGATTGACTCATCTGACATATCTAATAAAGCTATGGAGATGTATCAAAGAGAACTTGATATTAAAAAATTTACTGAGCTTGCAGTATCTGATGAAGAAAACACTTCTCATAATGAAATTATGAAAGAAATGTTTTCAAAAGGGGTTGTTGATGTTTTTGAAGATAGTACAATCGCAGCTCTTGCAACTAACAAATCATTAATAGATGACTTAGGTCTGTAAATATGTTATAATATCTGCGTATGGTAGATGTAGTTGGATATAGTGTAGAAGATAATGCTGATATAGAAACTTCTATTATTAATGCAGCAAAAAAGCATTTTAAAGAAGGGAATTATGATGCTGCTTTAAAATTATATCTAGGTTTATTAAAAACTAGTGCATCTTCTAAGTTATATTTAGATGTCGGAATTTGTTTTTATAAAAAGGGAGATTTTGATTCTGCAATTGAGTATTTGAATCAGTCATCTCAACTTGATATAACAAATTCATTAGCATTTTCTTATCTTGGAAATTGTTATTTTCGAAAACTTGATGCAAATAAAGCAATAGAAAATTGGACTATTGCAAGAAGTATAAGTCCCAAAGATGAATTTGTATGTTTGAATCTTGCAATTGCTTATTTTGCAAAAAATATGCTTTATGAATCTGTATTTTATTATGATAAATATTTAAAATATTCTCAAAATAAGGATAATAAACAATATCTATCTATTCAAAAAAATATTAATGAACAATTTAGAAATGCAAATGATTTGTTTATAACAGGACAAAATTATTTTTCAAAAAATGAAAAGAATCTTGCACTGACATATTATTTGCAAGCAGTAAAAAAATATCCAATAATAAGTGAATATTCTTTAGCCGTTGCAGACTTATATTATGAATCAAAGAATTATGCTGATGCATTACATTTTTATGATTATGCAACTAGAAATAATAAAGATATGAAAAATATCTATTTAAAAATGGCTAAATGTTATGAATTAGTAAATGATTATAGAATGGCATATTGTTTTTATAACAGATATTTAAAATATATAATATCGCTCCAAGATGAGTATTTATTAATGCTAAGAAAAATTAGTAATATTAAAAAGTTTATCGATGAATCATCAATTGATATAACTTTAGAACTTGCCAAAAAACATTATGAAAATAATGAATACTATGATGCATTAATAGAATATGAAAATATTATTATATTAAATCCAGAATTAAAGTTTGAATATGCAGATGAAATTAATAAATTAAATAGTTTTATTAATTCAGAAGATAGTATTACCAAAACTTATCTTGAAAAAGGTAATAAATTATTATTGAAGGGTGAAATAAAAGGTGCAAATAAATATTTCACAGAAGTAATGCACTTAGCAAGTCCTAGTTCAAATGAGTATAAATTAGCAAAGTCAAAATTAGTCAATGTTAAATAAATTTCAAAAATTCTTTTATTCAAAAATATTAAAACGAAAATATTACAGAACCGGTCATTGTTTGGGCTGTGGGAAGTGTTGCAAAAAAATATATGTAAAACATTATAAGGGTATAATTCAAGATGAAAAAGAATTTGAGAATTTAAAATACCAACACAGGTTTTATACCTACTTAAAAGTAATTGATAAAGATGAAACAGGTTTAGTCTTTGAATGTACAAATTTAGACCCAGAAACTAACCGTTGTAAAATTCATAAAACCCGCCCTGGAATCTGCAGAAGATATCCTCAGGAAGAATTGTTTTCAATGGGTGGTTCATTGTCGGAAGATTGTGGGTATAAGATGGAGCCTGTTATTCCTTTTAGTGAAGTATTTCTAACGATTCAAAAGAAAGAAACTAAAAACAAACCAACTAAAAAAAGCTGGATAAGAGAAACTTTTTTTAAGAAAAAATAGTTAAAATATTTCTTAAATATCTTTAAGTGGTAAAATATAAACGTACAGTTAGGGGGGTCCACCCCAGGGGGCAAATTTTAAAACATACGTTAGTGTTTTATGGATAATTTGCCAACGCACCCAAAAGGACAGAAAGATTTTTATGGAAAAGAATAATGAAACTTTAAGTGTATTAAGACACTCTTGCTCACACATTATGGCTCAAGCTGTTCAGAAGTTATTTCCACAAGCAAAGTTGGCTATTGGACCTTCTACAGCTGATGGATTCTATTATGATTTTGATTTGACTGATGGTTATGCTTTTACTCAAGAAGATTTAGGAAAAATCGAAGAAGAAATGAAAAACATCATCAAACAAAATCTTGTATTTGAAAAATATGAAGTAGAAGATGTTGATGCAAAGATTGCAGAATTTAAAGCAGAAGGCGAAATTTACAAAGCTGAGTTATTAGAAGAACACAGAAATGATAATCCAACTCTTTATCTAACAAAAGATAAAGAAGGAAATGTATTGTTTAATGACCTTTGTGCAGGTCCTCATATCCCTAATACATCTTATATCAAAGGGAATGCAATAAAATTATTAAAAGTAGCAGGAGCATATTGGCGAGGCGATGAAAAGAATAAAATGCTTCAAAGAATTTATGCAACTGCGTATTGGAATAAAGAAGATCTTCAAGGATATTTAACTTTCTTAGAAGAAGCAGAAAAACGTGATCATAGAAAATTAGGTAAACAACTTGATTTATTTTCAGTAAGAGAAGAATTAGGTGGAGGCCTTGTTCTATGGCATCCAAATCTTGCAATTGTAAGAGAAGAAATCGAAAACTATTGGAGATCAGAACATAGAAAACGTGGCTATGTAATTGTTAACACTCCACAAATTGCGAAATCAAAACTTTGGGAAATATCAGGTCATATGGATCACTATAAAGAAAATATGTTCTTTATCCAAAAAGATGAAGATTCAGATGATCAATTTGTAGTAAAACCTATGAACTGTCCATTCCATATTTTGATTTATCAAGCAAACAGACATTCATATCGTTCATTACCATTAAGAATGGCTGAACTGGGAACAGTATATAGAAGAGAAAAATCAGGAGCATTAGCTGGTTTAACTCGTGTTCAAGGATTTACTCAAGACGATGCTCACATCTTCTGTACGCCAGAACAATTAGTTAACGAAATCAATGAAATTATTGATTTTGTATCAGATACAATGAAAATCTTCAATATGAATTTTGAAGTTGAATTGTCAACTCGCCCTGAAAGTTATGTAGGGGAACTTGCTAACTGGGATTTAGCAGAAGCAGGACTTAAAGAAGCTATGGATAAACGTGGTATGCAATACGAAATCAACGAAGGAGATGGAGCATTCTACGGACCTAAAATTGACTTCAAAGTTAAAGATGCTATCGGTAGAACTTGGCAATGTGCAACTATTCAGCTTGATTTCAACCTTCCTGAAAGATTTGGTATCAAATACCAAGATAAAGATGGAAGCATGAAAACACCTGTTATGTTACACAGAGTAGTATTTGGTTCAATGGAAAGATTCCATGGTATCTTAATCGAACACTATGCAGGTGCATTCCCTGCTTGGTTAGCACCAAATCAAGTAACTATTGTTCCAATTTCAAATGATAAACATGCTGATTACGCTGAAGAAGTATACAACAAAATGAGAGCTAAAGGTATAAGAGTTCAACTTGATGACAGATCTGAAAGTATGAACTACAAAATAAGAGAAGCTCTACAACAACACAAAGTTCCTTATGTTTGTGTTGTAGGTGATAAGGAAAAAGAATCTAACTCACTTGCAGTAAGAAAACGTGGGGTTGGACAAGTTGGAGTTTTTGAAGTTGATGAATTCATTAACAAGCTTCTTGACGAAATCCAAACTAAAGGTGTTAATGAAATAGGTAAATAATGCTTATTTACCTTATAAATAAAAAGGTCGGACTTTATTAAGTCTGACCTTTTATTATTATTGAACCATATTATTTGGATCAGATTTAAACTCATTCATAGCTTTATCTAATTGGAATGTTTTATGTATTTCGTTAAATAAAGCTTTAGCATTTTGTACATTTTGTTTCATATACAATGCCATTGATGCATCTTCTCCTTTATTTGTTATAACTCCATCTAAATTTCTAATATCACATTTTGTTTGATCGCCATCTAACATATCAGCAGCCATAGTTGATGTAGCATATTCTGCAATATCAACTTTTCCATCACCATTTAAATCTAAAGCTTCTGCCGTAAAATCAGGATTTACAACAGGACTATTAGGATTTCTAGCTAAAATTTCCTTATTCATTGCTTCAATCTTTTGTTTATCAGCATCAAATTTTTGGTTTAGTTCTGATACTGAAACTTCTGTCTTTTTACCTAATTCTTCATAAGCATTTCCCATTAATGCTTTGTATGAATATTGACCATTTGGAATGTATCTGTATTCAAAATTAAGTGGAGGCATTGGATTTCTTGCAATATCTTTTACATATGTAATGTAGTTATTGGTTGCATTTCGACCATATTTTACTTCTGGGTTGTTGACCTTTTTGTCATAAATCCCATTTTGGCCATTAATAAATGCTTTATTATTACTTACAGAATAAACCATAGTTTACCTCCACACACACTGTTATATTTTATATAAAACAATTTGTGCATAAAAATTGCTTATTTTGTAAGAATAATTAAAATGTTTCTGTCTTATAAGGATAAGAATTATCTTCTCCTATAACTATTTGGCTGTTTACTTCAATTTGTGGAACAACTACAGGTTCTACAGATAATTTATTTTTTACATAATATAAACTTTCATTTTGGATATAATCACAAATTTTCTTTTCTAAATTAACTCCAAATTGTTCATTTATTTCTTTAATAAAATAGCAAGGACTTGTAATATTAATTTCGATAATTTGTTCATTAACTACATCTAAACCAGCCATTGGAATTCCCATATTATTAAGTTCTTTAGCAACTCTTTTAAAGTTTTCTTCTTCTGAAAAAGTAAGTTTACCTCGTCTTATATAACTATCATTATGGGTATTAAATTTGAAATCATCGCTTGTCGGAAGTTTTAATACACATTCTGATAAAACTTCGTCTCCTAGAGTTAATACTCTTTTATCTCCAAATTTTACATCTGGTAAATATCTTTGAACCATAATAAGAGAATTTTCATTATTCGTTAAATTGTTGATTATTGAACGAGTATTAGGATCTCCAACATGTAAATACATTACACCTTTTCCGAAACACTGATTTAATGGTTTTAGTACAATTTCCCCACATTCATTTAGGAAGTCTTCAATTCTTGAACGGCTTGCAGATACTAAGTATTTTGGCATTAAATCAGAAAATAATGCTGTATGCATTTTTTCATTAAAGTTTCTAATAGATTTTGGATTATTAATAATTCTTGCATGTTTTACAAAATCTAAAATATAAGTTGCTGCTAAGTAATCATTATCAACAGGAGGATCTGGACGGAACATTACTAAATCAAAATCATCAACTTTGAAATTTAATGATTCTTCTTTGTAAAAAATATTATTATTTAAGACGTAAGACTGATGAACTTTTGCATATGCTTCAGACTTTTCAAGATAAAGGTTATTAATTGTTGTTATGCAAACTTCATTTCCTCTATCTAAAAATTCTTTAATTAGCCAAAAGTTTGTTACAAGATTATTAAACTCAAAATATTTAAGTTCAATTTTATCTATTACAAAAAGAATGTTCATAATATCCTCCCTACAATATCAACAATGGTAGCATTAACAAAAAAAATCAACAATACTACATTCAAATAATAGCCCGATTGGAAATAATTATACTCTAATGAATATAGTTAATAGAGGAAGGCTAAAATTGTTCTTTTATTAAATAACTGTAAATAACTTTTAACAATTTAGCAATTTTTATTATTCAGAATATTTATCCAAAATGTGAAGGAGTAGAAAATGACATCAACCACAATAGAAAAAAAATATACAACTAACTCTATTATTAATAATTGGCTAACATTGAGAACAAAACTAAATCAACAGAATAGCAAACCAAAAGAAAATATTGATTTTGATAAATTTAATATTACTATTGAATAATTATGTAACAAACTTGTAATATTTCCGCCCTAAAAAAGCAATAATCCCATGAAAATAAACTTTATATACATGGGAAAACGGTTATATTTTAGGGAATAAAGTTATGGCAATAGGTGCTCAAGACTATATTGATAAATTACTTGTCAAAAAATATGCAGGAAAACAAGTGGAAAACCATGAAGGATTAATGGAAAAAATGGTTGATCCTGAAAAAATGATGGAAACAATGAATGATGTAGCATATATTCAGAGAAATATGCTTGCATTATCAAATAAATTAGGTAATATATGTGCTCAAATTAATGCGAAAGCAAGATATAAAGCATCTGGTCAAAGATGTTTACAAAGATCTAATGGTTAAGTGTAATAGGTATGTAATGAATTTAAAGCCCTGAGAAAATCTCAGGGCTTTTTTTTATTAATATTAATTTTTAGCATTTACTATTTTTTTAAGAAATCAGGGATTTCTATATTAGTAAAGCTAGGTAACATATCATTTGTTCTAGAAGATGTATTGTTATCTCTGTTGAAACCAGCAAAGAAGTCTGCAGGATTAATTCTATCTTCAGCAGCTCTTTCAAATACAGGTTTTTGAGATTTTAATTCAAAGCCTGTTGCTATAACAGTAATTTGAATTTCTCCTTGGATATTATCATCAATAACAGCACCAATAATAACTCTTGCGTCATCTAATACTGCATCATTGATAATATTTGTAGCATCTGTAACTTCATGTAATGTCATATCAGGACCACCTGTAATATTAACAATTACACCAGATGCACCATTGATAGATGTTTCTAATAATTGAGAGTTAACTGCAATTTTAGCAGCTTCAATTGCTCTACCTTCACCAGTTCCACGACCAATACCCATTAATGCTGAACCAGATGCTTGCATTACACTCTTAACATCCGCAAAGTCAACGTTAATTAAGCCAGGAATTGTGATGATGTCAGAAATACCTTGAACACCTCTTAGAAGAACTTCATCAACTACGATGAATGATTCTTGAAGAGATACTCTTCTATCTACAACATCTAATAATTTATCGTTAGGAATTACGATTAAAGCATCAACTGATTCTCTTAATTTTTCAAGCCCTTGTTCAGCTTGGTTTGCTCTACGTTTCCCTTCAAAAGAGAAAGGTTTTGTAACAACACCAATTGTTAAAATACCTAAATCTTTAGCAATTTTAGCAACGATAGGAGCAGCTCCTGTACCAGTTCCGCCACCCATACCTGCAGTAACGAAAACCATATCTGCGCCTTCAATTGCTTTTGTAATTTCTTGTTGTGCTTCTTCAGCAGCTTTTTCCCCGATTTGAGGTTCGCCACCAGCACCTAAACCATTTGTTAATTTTGGACCTAATTGCAATTTGTTATCACAAGATGAATATTGCAATACTTGTAAATCTGTATTCATTAACCAGAATTCAACACCTGTTAATCCTGATTTAATCATTCGGTTTACAGCGTTTCCGCCACCACCACCTACACCAATAACTTTAATTTTTGCTGGTCCTACCCCTGGTGCTAAAGGCGGCATATTGTTATCTTTTGGTTCTATTACTTCTTTTCTTCCAAAAATATCTGGTCCTAAATTTTCCACGATTTAACCTCTTTTATTAACTATACATTATATACTTTACTATATATTATCATACTATTTTAAACAGGCAAAATAGTAAAGAAAAAATCCTTAATTACTTCTTATTTTTAATATAAGTTTAGATTTCTTAACAAATTCTAAAGATATTCTAATACATTACCGTAGATATTAAATAGTTGAAGTGTATCAAAAAAGGAATAAGAAATTGTCAGGTGAAAATAATATAAATTCACAGAATCAAAGTAATATAAGAAACCAATTCATATTAAAAGGTGGGGTAAAAAAAGAACAAGTAGATAATAAATACCACCAATTATTTGATATGTTCGATTCTGATGGAAATAAAACACTAGACTCAAATGAAGCCTCTTCATTATCTTCTCTTATTGCAAATATTAATAAAAAAGATTCTGAAAATGATTACAAAAAACCAATAAATGATTTTGCTAAAAATTTATCACTAGCAGCTAAAGATATTATTGACTCAAAAACTATTACAAACTCTAATGGCGAAAAAACAATTATAACTTCTTACAATAATGGCATAAAGGAAACAATAACATACTATCCTGATGGCGAAATTAAAATGAAACATATAGAGAAAAAAGTTACAGAAATAACTTATACTATTGATGGAAAAGAATATACCCAACAAGAATATGAAAAAATGTTGGAAAGAAAATTTTTATCAAGTAATAAAAATAGTGAAACACTTTATATTAAACCTAAATCAATAAATATTATCCCAAATACAAATACAAGAATGGTTTCTAAAACAGAGTTCTCTGAAAGGGCACAGCAAGAGTTAAGAGAATTTGCAGGAGAACACTTTAAAGAAACTGTTGATGAACAAAATAATCTGATACAAAAATTCGATTATACCTCAGGTGATTTAGATAAGTTTGGTCTTTTTGTAAGTGATACAGCTCAAGAATTATTCTCAAAAGCATCAGGTAAAGAATATAATACATACGCAGAATTAGTAAATCAAACAAGAAAAAATATTGATAAATCATCAAATTTGTATATGGCAGGTAAAGTAACACCTAATTCCCCATATGCAATTGCTCATCCTGAATATAATTTTGAAACTGTATATAAAAATACAACAGGTCACGATTATAATATTATGCAAGCTAATGAGTTTCAACAAACGGTTGTAAAATATAAAACACTAACGGGGCTTAAACAAAGAACCGAAATGCTTAATAATGCAATAAAAACGGTTGAAAAACTGTATAAAGAAGAACAATTAAGAAAACAAGGTATAACTGTTGCAAATAGAGATAAAACATATGACCAAGTATTAATGGAAGCATTAACACAATACTTTGATGGAAATTCAGAACTTGCTGCAACATTTTTATCTGGATTAGCGTCTGATATCAATTCAAAAGATGAAATTTCTCCAGAAAAAATGATAAGCATATTAAAAGAAATAAAAACTCTAACAGAAAAAAGATATAATAATGAACTAGGAGGCGAAAAATACGAAAATCTTAAATCTAGATATTTAAATGAATATAAAGAATTTTATGGAGTAGAAAATAAACAAGACGAAATAGAAGCTAATTTAGCTACAGGTCAAGCAACTGGCGAAATGATAAAAATGGGAGCAGTAATTGCTACATCCATAATGCTAGGTGGTTCAAATCTTGTACAGCAAGGGGGCGAGGCTTTAGTAAAGAAAATTGGGACAACTGCAGCTAAAGAGGTAATCAGACTTGATTTAGCTTTAGGAGTAATAGCAGAATCATATGGAATAGATCTATTAAATGCAATGTCTAGTCAAGAAGGTTTAACAGAAGAAAAGTATGATAATATTAATCAAAGATATGCTAATACATTGCCCTATACAATTTTTGGGGTGTATGTATCAGGACCTATAGGAGAATCTGTAAAAAATGTATTGAGGTCAAATCCGGGATTTTCAACTAATCTTTTAAATAGAATATTTACAAAAAGTGCTGGAAGTATTGGATTTATATCAGAAGTTGGAGCTGATACTTTATTTGAACGAATTCTAAATGGTAATGATATTTCTGAAGCATTTGGGTCAAATGCTAAGGGTGAAGCGTTTGCAAGATTTATGAATATGATTGTAGGAGGTAGAGTTAATAAAGCAACGCTTGAAGCTCTTCAAAATATAGAAGTTCAACAAGAAAAATTGCCTAATGGTAGTATTGAATATATCATTAAAAATCAAGATGTTGAATATAAAACTAAAAATCCTGATGAAGTAGTATCAGGAGTATTAGGTTTTGTAATGCAAAAGTCTGCTGAAGGAAGAAATATTAAACTTATGCCTGATGGAACATTGGTTGAGTATGACCAAAATGGTAAACCAACTGTTTTAAATGAGGCAGTTAAATCAAAAAGTGCCATAGGAAATAATAAAGACAAAAATGATATACCTTTAGATGAAAATGGTTATCCTATAGTTTCTTTTATAGATAAAATTTCAAATGATGGTAATTTTTATGGTCGGAAAGTGAAAGATTTTAGTTCATCTCAAGCCCAACGAGAAACAGGAGCTTACTTAGATAAATTATTATCATTTATTCCAGAGAGCCAGGTAAATGATAATATTGGGATGGAATCTTTTAAAAGTGATAAAGATTTTATCCTTCCAGATGGAACTATAATAAGTAGAAAAGCTGTAGGTTCAGAAAAAATTCTTGTTAATGAATATGGCTGGCCTATAGGACAAGTAGCTCCAACAGAAAAGAAAATGGTATTTTGGGTTCAAGATGTAACAGGTAAAAAGCATGTTTTAGCGGCTTATAATAAGTCTAATTATCAAAAAGCATTACGAATTTGGAATTATATCAGAACCTTAGAAGAAATTCCTCGTGAGAATATTAATGAAGTTCAGCAAAATTATAGAATTAATAAAAATATGCAAACTAACTTAGATAATGCTAAATCAAGAGAAGAGTTGAAAAATATGCCTGCGGAATAGAAAAAACTCCCCTAATGTAAACAGATCAAAAGAAATATAGAGAATTTTCAATCAAGCCTGATAGATCTGATGTTAGAACGGAATATAATTTTGATGAAGAAAGATATATTTCTTCAGAAGAATTAGCATAATTGCAAAAAACAATCCTAATCTTAAAGCTGGGGTATCATGCAGTTTCTAATAAAGCATTCTCAATGCTTATTGACTCTATGTATTCAGAATAAAACAAACTGCAATGCTTGTTAATAATATAAAAAAATATAGTGAAAGAATGTCTAAAAATGCAAGATATGAAATGGTAGTTTCTTAACAAATTAGCTCTCATGTAAATAAAATGATATTATTTATATGAGGAGTATAGTATGCGAAATTTTGTTATTATATTGTTTATTTTAGGTATAAGCTTTTCATTAGTGGATAATGTTTTAGCAGATACTTTATATGGGTTATATGGAGATAATTCTTCTAATGCAATAAATAAGATTATTCAAAATAAAACTAGTTCAAAAGAAAATAAAAAAAAGAAAAAATCAAAATCTAATATTTCAAAACAAACAACACAATATAATAGTAATTATATGCCCAATTATAATCAGCCACAATCAAATGTTTTTAAAACTGTTTCTGGAAACGCAAATCAGTTAATGAAACAAGGCAGTCCTAATTATGGACAGTATGGAAGAAATTATCAAAGGACAAATTCTATAAGAATAGATAACTCATATAATAGATTTAATGATAGTTATCGTTTAAAGAATCAGCAAGCTGCTGCTAATGCAACTGTCAATTTTGATGGTGATGCTGTAAGATTTAAAAAAGGCCCAAATGGAACAATCTATGGTTATAATAAATATGGAAAAAAAATAGGTGTGTATAGAGTAAACAATAATAATACTACAACTCAATTTGATATGTATGGTAATAAAATGGGTACTTTCAAATAAAAAATAGGCTAATTAAATAATTAGCCTATTTTTATATTTTATAGTTCTATTTTACAAGTTTTGCAACTTCAGATGTAATATCAGTTCCGCCATATATTACAGCACTTTTTGCAATAACAATAGAATATCCTTTTGCTTTAGCATATTGTGATACAGTTTTAGTTATACTTGAATCAATTGAAGCTAATTTTCCAGAGAATGCTTTGTTATTAGCAGCTCTTTTATTTAAAAGTTCTTTTTCGTATTTAGCTTTTGTTGCTTGTTTAGCTTGAGGGGTTTTTTGTTTATCAACATCAGCTTGAGCATTTTTTAACCAAGATTTAAGTTCTACAGCTTTTGCTTGTTGTTCTTTCTTTAATGCTGATACTTGAGCTGATGAATTCAATAATTTATCAATATTAACTACAGCAATACTTGGAGCTGGTGCAGTTGACATTGCAATATTTGCAGTTCCAAAACCGATTCCAAATGCAAATGCAACAGCCATTAAAACTTTAATTTGATTTTTCATTTAACATACCTTTCATAATATTAAAACCATATAAATTATATCAATTATTAAAATTTTTTCAATAACTTAGATATAAATTTATTTTTTTATTAATTTTGTATAATATTTGTACTAGTATTGCACAAATAATTCCTTAAGTTATTATAGTGCAAGATTAAATATAAATATATTATTCAAAATAATTTATTATTTATTATCTACCGCCTAAAGAATATCCAAAGATTCCGCTTTGAATATTACCAACAAGCATTTGTTGACAAGATTGAATTTCTTGGTTAACAGCTTCCAATTGAGTTTGGAATTGTTTTTGTTGCATTTCTAATTTTTTCTCTATTAAATTAAGGCGTTCTTTTTTAACTTTTAAATCTTTTAAAGCATCACTATCAGGGTCTAAATCAGCACCTATTGTTACTAATTCATCAATTTGTGATTGAAGTCCAATTAAACTTTCAGTCACAGATTGAATGCGCATTTCTAACTGATTTTTATAAGCAGTTAGTGTTAATAATCGCATTGATGATGCTATTAAACCCATAGTATACCTTACCTTGTTTCGTTTAGGTTCTTACCTTTCAAGAAAGTATGCTCATTATTTTCTGCGATTAGCGACTCCATTTTCATTAATTGGTGTTTGTGATAATTAACTCTATATTGAGCCATTTTTAATTTTTGCCTAATACTGAACATATCTTTCAAGCTTCCAACAATTCCTTCAACAAGCATTTTAAAAGGATTTTTTCTAATAAAAAATGATCTTGAAAAATTGATGAAATTTTTTATTCGTCTTAGGGAGGTCTCTATTGATTCATTCATATTCTTACACCCAATTCAAGACTTCCATATATTATAAAACATGTTAAATTGAATAATTGCCTTACTTTTGCATGTTCGTAACATGTCTTAATAATTATTGGCAGTCTATTTTATCACCTGTAATACTTTGAAAAAATATATTTCTCTTAGTATCCATCATGCTTAACGACAGATTTTTATTGTTCTTTAGTCGTTTTTCTCCAAAGATACCAAATTCGTAACAAAAATTAACAAGGGATATAATAGTTTTAGATATAATGTTATCTCTTAATATATCATTAAACATTATTCTTAAAAAAGTTCTAATCTTCATTTAAATACCTATATATCAATTAACTAAGTTTTATTGGAGTATTAAAAATTAAAACAAAATTAATTTACCCCTATAAGTTTTGAATAGCTTTGCTGTCGCCGTCCATTTGTTCTTTTAACATTTTTCTTACAACTTCACCTTGTGTATCAAGCATTTTACAAACAGTTTCAATGTTTGCAACTTTTTGAGAAAGAATTGTGTCGGCATTTGATAAAATATTACTAGATACATTTTGATAAGCAGATAAAGCTGCTGATGAAGTTCCTTGCATTAAATTACCCATAACAATAGCAGGTAATCCGAATTCTCCTAAATAAGGTGCTGCCGCAGTCATAATACCACCCCAACCAGAAACTAATCCGGCTAAAGGCATTAAAATACCCGCAGCTCCAATCCCATAACCATTTGCAGTTCCAATACCATATGCAGCTGCAGATGCTACATCTGCAACGCTACCAATACTTGAAGCTCCTCCTGTAACTGTGCCACTTGCAGATCCAAGTCCTGATAATAATCCATTAATACTAGACGCTCCACCAGTTGTAGAACCGCTTCCTAAGCCCCACTTAACATTAGCGGCTCCACTAGGGAACCCTGAATAGTTCCCTAGTCCGCTAAGTCCAAAAGCGCCATAACCCCCACTTACAGTACCTGTACCACCAGAATATGGTGACCAATATGAAGTACCAGGGATATTAAATGATTGAGTTCCGCCCAATGTATTCATAAAAGAGGATGGAGCGAATAGGCTGGCAAGTTGGTATAGGAAGCCACCACAAGCCTCAAAGCCTGTTCCGGAGCTTGCAGAACCAGAAACGGTTAAGTCTCTTAATCTATCATAAGTTTCGTATAGCATACACTTTGCATCAGCGGATGCTGCTCCGAACTTATTCGCTATAACCAGTAAACCATCATTCTTATATGCCATTGTGTCCTCAATATTATGCTAATTGAATAGTAACAATATTTAATACTAACTAGTATTAACCGCCGAATGTCTTGAATCCAAGTTCTACGTGTTTGTCTACTACCTTCTTAACTGCTTCCATTTCGTTTTGTAAAGCAGATTGTTCAGTATTCAACTGTTCAAGACGTAGTTCTAGGGTTCTATCTTGAGCCTGAATAATTTCAGTTTTAGCGTTGATGTCAGCAATACTCTTTTCGTATTGTGCATTTTCGTAGTAGTAACGATTCATTGCATCGTTGTATGCATCTTCATCTGTTACTGTTTCTGTATTTAAAGTGTATGTAACTGAATCATCTTCAAATCTAACGGTTTTGAATCGACCCGCACCATCTGTTTCTAATAAAGCTTTTTGAGTGTCTTCTACTTTTGTTTCTAAATAAGAAGCATTATAGTAGTTTAGCTTTTCTTGTTGAACATCAATTTCGTTATCAACGATAGATGTTCCTAGTGAGGTATCCAAATCATTTTTAGTGGTGTAATAAGTTGTACCACCCATTTGGAATTTATAGATTCCACCTTTGTAGACAAGATCCCCATTTTCATCAGTGTCAAAGCAAGCTGCAAAGTTTGCCGCTGCTGTTGTATCACCATTAGGACCTTTCATGTCTTTCATGATTTGTTCTAATTCAGCCCATACATCTTCATCTTCAAGATCAGCTGTTTTTAATTCTGTTAATTTACAGTTACCTACAGCGGTGTAGTTTGAATATGTAGGGTCATTTTGAGGAGTTATGTAATTAACTTCATTAGGTTCTTTTTTACCTGTTTCTACATACTTATTATATTTAGCAACAGCATTATCCAAATCAGTTCTTGAAATGAATTTTTTACCGTCTGTAAAATAATTTTCTGTAGTAGGATCACCAGTGATACCTTCACCTTGAGCTTCTCTTATTGCGATTGGTTCTTCAGGATTTGTTGCACCACCAACACCATAATTTGTTTCTGCAGTTTTTAAATCATCATCTGTAATTACACGTCCATTTTCGTCAACATAGTAATTATTACCTGCAGGATTTTGAATTACAGAATCAATTATGCCTTGCATTGAAGCATCTGCTGTATCATATTCAACTTTTGTGAATGTTGAACCATCGTATTTGAATGAATTAACATTATCAGCATTGAAAGTTCCTGCACCATCAATCGTAATATTCTTAAATAAACCATTTGTTGATGGAGCATCAGCAGCAGCTGCTTGATCAACTAAAACACCATTACCTTTGTTAATAGCTTTTACTTGGTCTTCTTCTTTTTCTGTTACTGGACGGAAGATAGTAGTTGTTCCATCTGATGCTTCTATTCCATATGTTCCATCAGTATTTTTCCAAGCTTTAGCAACTGTCATACTTGTATTATCATCTGTTGATGTCGGATCATAAGTAAAGTGGTTTGTTTTAGTTGCTTGAACTTGAGGGTCATTCATCTTCTTCTTAGAACCTGTGTAAACTTTTTCGTTGTGGTAAGTAGTTACAACATAGTTATACTCAGAATCAGAATTACCTAATTGATAATAATTTGATAATACTTCTGTATTTACACCATCACTGAATGAATATTGTACAGTAGTAAAATCTGTTGTTGATGGTGGAGTTGGAACTCCCATACCCATCATCTGGTTGAATAGGTTAGCCGTTTGGTTAGCCAAAGCTGTTCTAGCTTGGTTAATCTGTTGCCCTTCGTATTCAACATTACTCTTTCGAGCAGTCAAGGCTATATACCTAGCCTGAGATGCTGCCATACCCATAAGCATGTCCTCCTATTTTGTTGTTGTAATGTTTATACTGATTTTTTGTCATACTTTTCCTTCTATACATTTAGTTTGTACATGTTGTCTTTAATGATTTTTTTATTAAAGTCAACGTCTGAAACCCAATATTTACATGGGTTCTCATGACGTCTAACGACAAATTCATTGAAAAATGTAACTTATATGAAATAATTTCATCTGTTTGGAGGATAAAATAAAACGAGATACCTTTTTTAAGATATCTCGTTATTCTACTTAGTATTATTGAGAAATTATTCAATATATTTTAACAAATGGGACGAATAATCAAGCCAGCTGGTATAGGAAGGAACCATAAGCATCTTTTAAGTATTCGCCAAAACAGCAAACCATAATTGTAATATACTTGTGATTTCTCAATTTTAGTTCTAACTATTATTAGCCACCAAATGTCTTGAAGCCTTGTTCTACGTGCTTGTCTACTACCTTCTTAACTGCTTCCATTTCATTTTGTAATGCAGATTGTTCAGTATTCAACTGTTCAAGACGTAGTTCTAGGGTTCTATCTTGTGCTTGTAAGATTTCAGTTTTCGCATTAATATCAGAAATCATTTTTTCATATTCAGCATTTTCATAATAATACTGATTCATAGCATCCTTATATGCAGCCTCATCTGTTACTGTTTCTGCATTTAAAGAATATGTTACTGAGTCGTTTTCAAATTTAACGGTTTTGAAACGACCTGCACCATCTGTTTCTAATAATGCTTTTTGTGTTTCTTCTACTTTTGTTTCAAGATAACTTGCATTATAGTAATTTAACTTGCCTTGTTGAACATCAATACCATTATCAACAATAGATGTTCCTAAAGATGCATCTAGGTCATTTTTAGTTGTATAGTAGGTAGTTCCACCCATTTGGAATGTATAAATACCACCTTTGTAGACAAGATCACCATTTTCATCGGTATCAAAACAAGCTGCGAAGTTTTCTGATGCTAATTGACTACCATTTGGACCTTTCATATCCTTCATGATTTGTTCTAATTCGGTCCATACATCTTCATTCTCTATATCTTGTTCTTTTAACTCTGTTAAAGAACAGTTACCTACAGCTGTATAATTAGAGAATGTTGGATCATTTGACACATTAATAAAATTAACATCATTAGGTTCTTTTTTGCCTGTTTCTACATATTTGTTGTATTTTGCAACTGCATTATCTAAATCTGCCTTAGTAATGAATTTTTTACCATCTGTATAATATTTTTGATCACCAGCAGTTTCTAATCCTTGACCTTTAGCTTCTCTTATTGCAATTGGTTCTTCAGGATTTGTTGCCCCACCAACACCATAACCAGTTTCAGCGGCTTTTAGATCAGCATCAGTAATTACACGACCATTTTCATCTACATAATATACATTTGTACCTGGAGTTTGAATTACAGAATCAATTATATCCTTAGTGCCTTCAGGCATGCCTGTACCAGCTGCATTATAAGTAACTTTTTGGAATGTTGAACCATCATATTTGAATGAATCAACATTATCAGCATTGAAAGTTCCTGCACCATCAATTGTAATATTTTTAAATAATCCATTAGTTGCTGGGGCATCACCAGCTGCTGCTTGAGCTTCATAAAGGCCATTACCTTTGTTAATAGCTCTTACTTGGTCTTCTTCTTTAGCTGTAACAGGACGGAATATTGATGTTGAACCGTCTGTTGGTTGCATACCATAAGTTCCATCGGTATTTTTCCAAGCTTTAGCAACATTCATGCTTGTATTATTATCAGTTGATGTAGGATCGTAACTGAAATGATTTGTAGCTGTCGCTTGAACTTGAGGGTCATTAAGTAATTTTTTAGAACCTGTGTAAACTTTTTCGTTGTGGTAAGTAGTTACAACATAGTTGTACTCAGAATCAGAATTACCTAATTGATAATAATTTGATAATACTTCAGTATTTACACCATCACTAAATGAATATTGAATGGTTGTAAAATCTGTTGTAGATGGTGGTGTCGGAACACTCATTCCCATCATTTGGTTGAATAGATTGGCTGATTGATTTGCCAACGCTAACCTTGCTTGGTTAATCTGTTGCCCTTCGTATTCAACATTACTCTTTCGAGCAGTCAAGGCTATATACCTAGCCTGAGATGCTGCCATACCCATAAGCGTGTCCTCCTATTTTGCTGTTTTGGTAATGTTTATACTGTTTTTTTGTCATACTTTTCCTTCTATACATCAAGTTTGTACATGTTGTCTTTAATGACGTTTTTTCCAAAGTCAACATGATGAAAAGTCAATATTTACATGACTTCTCAATACGGCTAACGACATTTTTTTTTCTAAATACAGGGAACTTAAAAAAAAGTACACTAAATAGATGAGATTTAAAATTTAAATTTTTATTTTTTAAAGAAGATAAAATTAAGAGTTCTTGTAACTAAATTGTGTTTGTGAGACAATTTTGATAAGACTAGTTAATAGTTATATGTATTAGAATATAAATAAAGGAAAAAACAACTATGGCAAGAAAGACTCCATTAGCAAAAATTAGAAACATTGGTATTGCCGCTCACATTGATGCTGGTAAAACCACTACAACAGAGCGTATCTTGTTTTACACAGGAAAAACTCATAAAATTGGTGAAGTTCACGATGGCGCAGCTGTAACTGACTTTATGGAACAAGAACGTGAACGTGGTATTACAATCCAATCAGCTGCTGTTACTGCATCTTGGAAAGGACACCAAATTAATATTATTGACACCCCTGGTCACGTTGACTTTACAATTGAAGTAGAACGTTCTCTTCGTGTATTAGACGGCGTTGTTGCTGTTTTTTGTGCAGTAGGTGGTGTTCAATCTCAATCTGAAACAGTTTGGAGACAAGCTAACAGATATGAAGTTCCTCGTATGGTATTTGTTAATAAAATGGATAGAACAGGGGCTAACTTCTATCGTGTAGTAGACCAAATCAAAAATAGATTAGGCGCTAATGCTCATCCTATCAGATTACCTATTGGTGCTGAAGATCAATTTAAAGGCTTAATTGATTTATTTACAATGAAAGCAGAAATTTACACTAATGACTTAGGTACTGATATTAAAGAAGAAGAAATTCCTGCAGATATGTTAGATGATGCAAAAGCATATAGAGATGCATTAGTTGAAGCTATTGCTGAAACTGATGATGAACTTATGATGAAATATTTAGAAGGCGAAGAAATCACTGTTGATGAATTGAAAAAAGGTTTAAGAAAAGCTGTTTGCGATAACAAAATTGTTCCTGTTACTTGTGGTACAGCATTCAAAAACAAAGGTGTTCAATTATTATTAGATTCAATTGTTGAATTAATGCCTTCACCTGTTGATGTAAAAGCTATTGAAGGGGAATTAGAAGATGGAACAAGAGTAGAAAGACATTCTTCTGATGAAGAACCATTCTCAGCTTTAGCATTCAAAGTTATGACTGACCCATATGTTGGTCGTTTAACATTCATGAGAATATATTCTGGTAAACTTACATCTGGTTCTTATGTTCTTAATGCTACAAATGGTAAAAAAGAACGTATTTCAAGACTTGTTAGAATGTATGCTGATCAAAGACTTGAAGAAGATGAAGTTTACGCAGGTGATATCTGTGCAGCAGTTGGTTTAAAAGATACAACAACAGGTGATACATTATGTGATGAAAAAGCACCTATTATCTTAGAAAAAATCAACTTCCCAGAACCAGTTATCTCAGTTGCTATTGAACCAAAAACAAAAGCTGACCAAGATAAAATGGGTATTGCACTTCAAAAACTTGCAGAAGAAGATCCATCATTCAGAGTTAAATCTGATACCGAAACTGGTCAAACAATTATTTCTGGTATGGGTGAACTTCATTTAGACATCATTGTTGACCGTCTATTAAGAGAATTCAAAGTAGACGCAAACGTTGGTAAACCTCAAGTTGCTTACCGTGAAACTATCAGAGGTAATGCTGATCAAGATTCTAAATTCATCAGACAATCTGGTGGTAAAGGTCAATATGGTCACGTTAAAATCCAAATCGAACCTGCTGAAGAAAATGCTGGTTTCGTATTTGAAAATAAAATCGTTGGTGGTGCTATTCCTAAAGAATACATTGAACCTGCTAGAAAAGGTATGGAAGAAGCACTTGAAGGCGGTATTTTAGCTGGATTCCCAATGATTGACGTTAAAGTTACTTTATATGATGGTTCATACCACGAAGTTGACTCTTCTGAAATGGCATTTAAAATTGCTGGTTCTATGGCTATCAAAGAAGGTACAAGAAAAGCAAAACCTTGTATTCTTGAACCTATGATGAAAGTAGAAATCGAAGTTCCTGAAGAAAACACTGGTGATATTATTGGTGATATTTCTTCTCGTCGTGGACGTGTTGAAGGTATGGAAATCATTGAAGGTACTGGAATACAAAAAATCAGAGCATTAGTTCCACTTGCTGAAATGTTCGGATATGCAACTGATATTCGTTCTAAAACTCAAGGCCGTGGTACTTTCTCTATGGAATTCCAATGCTATGAACAAGTTCCTGCTAATATCGAAAAAGAAATTATTGAAAAATCAGGAGCTGCTAAAGCGTAATAACTCTAGTTATTTATATGAAAGCCGACAAGAAATTGTCGGCTTTTTTAATGCAATAAAAAACCGTCTTTTAAGACGGTATTATAAAAATTTGAAAAAGGAAATAGGAAATTATAGGAAATTAAATTTTTATTTATGCTCCACCCCACTTAAATGTTGAAGATATTGCATCCTCTCTTAATTTTTTTACAGATTCTATTTCTGTAGTTATTGAATTTAACTCTGAAGATAAGGCTGTAATTTCAGAGTCCCAATAGGATTCTTTTTCATTTAAATCAGCTCTTGCAGCATCATACCAAGCCGTAATAGTATCTCTTGCTGCTGTATCTGCTTTTTCAACAACATAATTTAATGTTTTAAAGTAATCTAATCCTTGGGCTTTTGAATATCCTCCTGTGACAGGTGTTTCTACATTAACTAGTTGATACATTCCTGATTTTAAACCATCTTGTAAGTTTTCAACGTTAGAAACAGTATTATATGCATCGTTAGATACAAGGACCCATTCACCAGTTATTTTATTATAATTGATTTGTGCTGCAACGTTGAAGCCTTGACAACCTTGATTTGTTCCATTGAAAGCTGCAGAAAAAATAGAACCATAAAAACTATACATATTACAAATTTCTTGAGCCACAATGGTATTTATTTTAGGAACAAATTCCCCGTTCCAATACATTATACCTGAACCACTTGAGTCTACTCCATCAGCTGTTACGTAGCTACCGTCGCTATTTTTAACTATATAAAATGTTCCATTTTCTGGAGTAATTTCAGTTCCAGATTCGCATTTGCTATTTGGATAATATGTATAAGCTCCTGTGCTTCCTTTACGATATATTTCACCACCATGTTTGTAGCCATTTCTTAATAAATGTTGTAATATTTCATAACCAAGTTCTGGTTTTTGGTTTCCACCTGTTCCCCAAGCAGTCCCTTGGTAAAGTGAATTATAAACTTCTAGTACTGCACCTGCTGCACTAGAATTTCCCATTGAGCCAGAAGCCATTTCTTCTAATAAATAAACCATAGCAGAAATAGTTCTTGATTCTGTTGTTTCTTGTCCTCCGGCTAATCCAGGTGTTGTTGCTTGATTTAAAGTAGATAGAACTACATTAACCATTGAATTAGAAAGTATTACACGTCCATATGCGTCTGTTAACACCATGCTGTCCGATGTTTTTCGATCAATATTGTTTTCTGATGTTGGGTATATAATTTGATCAAAGTAATTACTATTAGGAGTTCCCATCAAGTAATTATATGTAACATCTTTATTTCCATTGGTTGTAGCATATTGAATTCTAGTATTTTGGAGTTTAGCATAATAAAGTTTAGCTAATTCTGTAGCTTCACGCGTCAACATAGTTTTACGCTTAGAGTTAAGCTGTATTTGCATTTCAACATCTGCTTTACGAGATGTTAATGCTAATAGTCTAACTTGTGATGTAGCTAAACCCATTTTTACTCCTTTTTCGTTTCCTAATATTCTATATATCGGTATTTTTTATTAAAACTTTAGATTTTTATTAATAGTTGTTACATTTATTTACAAAAAAAAGAACGATAAATTAATATCGTTCTTTTTAATAGGTTATGTTTTATTAAATTAAACTAATTTTACAGAAACTGATTTTGGTTTTCTTGTATAAGCTAATTTATCTTCTCTTGATAACCAGCCTAAACCCATAGAAATGAAGTTTTCATCTAAGTCTAAATCTTTTGACATTTTGTTAATTGTTACTTCACCTTTTTCAGCTAAGTAGTTATAGATTTGACCAGCTGATTCAATAATTTGTTCTTGCATTTCTTTTCTAATTTTTGTAGCCATTTTGTGATTCTCCTTATTTGTAAACTTGTTTTGTTATCTTATCTGATAACACAAGTATCGTAAGTAAAAAGAAGCCTTAAAACAATCATTATTTAGTATGATTTTTAGTATAACTTTAGTTGGAGAATGATAGTTAATAACTATTTTGTAGCATGTATTAACACAGAATTCGTTTTTAGGGTAATTTCTTTACCTTCTAAATAATTTTGAATTTCTTTAATATAATTATCCACTTTAGCTTCTTCAAAATATTGCAAAAATCTTTCCTTCATAGAAGGTCTATCAGGTGACGGAGGAGATACAAACCAAGGTATTACCATTTCTCGAGTGACAACATATTTTGATTCAATAGCATGTAATAAAGTTGAAGAATTTGAAAAACCAGCATTTGAAAGGTTATTTTTTATTGTTAAATCATCAAAATTACATAACGAATCATTTTGATTAGACATTATATTATCTTCTGCATTTTTAAATTCATAATATGATGATATATATTTAGGATCTAATAATTCCCAATACCTCGTATTTGAACGAATAATTGGTTCAAATGCACAGAAAAAACCACCTGGTTTCAACACTCTATATATTTCATCTATAGCAGGTTGCTTATCTACTATATGAACTAAAACTGAACGCATAAGAGCTTTATCTATTGAATTATTACTTAATTGTAAATCTTCACAAGAAGCGTTTAAAAATTCATATTTAATATTTGTAGGATTATTTTCTAAAAAGCCTTTACAAGCATCTAAACAATCTGAAAATTTATCTGAAAATATAACTTTTCCTGAACCATTCAATTTTTCTATAGCTTCTAATGCTTTAAATGCTAAAAGCCCAGTACCTGTACCTATATCTAATACTACATCACTTGCGTTTATTTGAGCCATATTTACTATAGCATTACCAACGGAATCAAGCCAATCCATTGTTTGCTTTTTCATTTCATCCGTTAAGGCTGAAAACCTTGTTTCCATTAACCATTGAGTCCAATTTTTACATAATGTACTCATTACAATTACTCCTATATTATTTTTTTATAGTAACAGGAGGCGGTTGAATATATAATGGCAACAATTTATGCCAATCACATTCTTCAGTTTTTATACGCTCTATTGCAATATCAGATAAAGTTTTACCTAAATCAAAATTTGCCTGTTGGTATGATATTACACTATTTCCAATATTTTTAAATCGTTCAAATAATCTATCATCAGTAATAATATCACGATTTTTCACAATAGTATCAACTTCTTCTAAATCGACTGCACCGAAAAGTTTCCCATCATATAAATATGCCTTATTTTTTCTTGCGTCTAATGCTACTACATATTTATCTTCACCTGCCCTTGATAAAATTTCTAATGAGGATATTCCAACTGCTTTTATGTTAAGTTCTTGAGCCATAACTCTTGCAACAGTTGTACAAGCTCTTATGCCTGTAAAACTCCCAGGGCCAATATTTATTGCAATTCCTTCAATATCTTTTGGTGTTAAATTATTTTCTTTCAATAATTTTGTTATTGTTGAGATTAAGTATGCTGAATGATAATTTCTTTCATCTGATTCTAATATTTTTGATGAAAGTATTTTATCATCTTCTCTTAATACAATATATGTCTTATCTAAACAAGTATCAAAAGCTAAAAGTATCAATTTTCTAATCCTTCTATAATTTTTTCCATGCCAGCACCTTGTGATGTAAATTCAAAACATCTATTATCTTCATCATCATAAGTTACATTTATTTCTATTCTATCAAAAGGAATTTCGTTTTGTGAAAATTCTGCCCATTCAACAAATGTTAATTGTTTCCCTGATGAATATTCTCTTAACTCATCAGTAATTGTTTTAACACCTTCATTTTCTAATCTGTATAAATCAAAATGGTAAATAGGAATATTACCTGTATGATATTCGTTCAAAATAGTAAAACTTGGGCTTGTAACTTTTTCTTTAATATCAAGAGCTTCTGCAACTAAACGTACAAATGCGGTTTTCCCTGCCCCGATTTCTCCAAATAGGTTAACAAAGCATCCGTTTGGAACAAGTGATGCGAATTTTTTTGCTAAGACTCTTGTATCGTCTAATGATTTACATATCTTTTTATAAGATTTATTCTTCATATACTACAACCCTGTTTCTGCCTCTTTCTTTTGCTTCATACAAAGCTCTATCAGCTCTTTTGTATAAATCGTCAGCTATATCTGTTTTATTTAATTGAGATAGACCTATACTTATTGTAACATTTATTTTTTTATTTTGAGATTCTTTTTCATTAGAAACTTCTACAACACTTTTTTCAACTGCTGTTCTTAATCTTTGAGCAACAATGTTAGCTTCTTCTATTTTTGTCTGAGGAAGTAATATACAAAATTCTTCGCCACCATAACGAGAAGGAATATCATATTCCCGTAGTTGTTCTTTTATTATCTTAGCAACTGATTTTAAAACTTTATCCCCAATAGCATGCCCATATGTATCGTTAATACTTTTAAAGAAATCAATATCAATCATCATTGCACATAATGAGTGCTTTTGACGTTTTGCACTTGCATATTCTTGTTTTAAACGAATTTCAAATTGACGTCTATTGTTTAAACCTGTTAAAGCATCTAATGTTGCATGTTTTAATACTTCAGCATATGTGTTGGCTCTTTCTATAGTTATAGAAGATTGTTTTGTTAATTGGTTGATATATTCAATATCATCTGGAGTTAATTTATCAATTGTACTATGAGCTACGATACAACCTAGAATTTCTTTTTCTGTAATTAATGGGAAAATTCCTATTTTCCTATCTTCTGATATTAAGTAATCGGTTTTGAGTTTTTTGATTAGTTCATTTACTCCTTTATCTCTACAAGCATTTGGCCAAAATAATTTATATTCTGAACCATTTTTTATAAATATATATATTAAATGATTAGATACAAATTTATCTATCATTTCTCCAATTAATGGGATAATATAATTTAATTCATATTGAGTTTCAATAATTTTTGCAATATTTTTTAAGGAGTCATAAAAATCATAATTAAGTTGTAATTTTTCTTTTAATAAAGTATTTTGTATAAATAGTAAAAGTTGATTTGCAAAAATATTAAGTGCATTTATAATTTTATAATTATATACTTTATTTTCATTAAATCTTAATTCAATCATTCCATATATAGAATCTGACATTTTTAATGGTATTAATAATACTTTAGAAGATATTTCTTCATTAAAACTAAGTTTGTAATACTCTTTATTATCAATTATAAAATCGCAATTTGATAATTTTAAGAAGTTAGAATATAAAACTCCAATTGCTGTTTCATCGTACATATCTTCAATTGGAGAAAAGTTATTAATAACATCTTTCAATTTTTTAGAAGAATAATCATAAAATAAAATATTAAATTCTTTTAGACCTCTATAATATTGTTTTATATTAGAAGCAATAGAAAAAATATCAGAAGCCGAATTAATCAGATTAGAAAAATTCATTAACATATCAAGTTCATTAATATTCTTCATCGTCTGGAGCCTCGTGTTTAAAATAATCCATTCCAGCACAAACTTTAAATGTTTGCATCATAGTTTTGCTCATTTCTTCTGCTGGAACAATTTTACCTGTCGAATAATTGAATTTTATATCATCATCTTCAGTATGTTTCTTTTTTTTCTTCTTTTTCTTTTTAACATTAACATCTTGATTATCAGTATCGTAAATATCCATATTAGTACCTAATTCGTTGGCACCATATTTTGCATATAAATGAGATGCGTCTGATAATATTCCAAATACATATGAAGAACGTCCATCTTCACCATCTCTAAAAGATAATAGTAAAGAAGCTTTTTCTAATTCATCTACAGAGTCTTTGTATCGTTTCAATCGTTTTAATAATATTGCTAAATTATAATGTGCTTCATAATTCATAGGGGTTAGGTATATTGCTTTACAGTAATTTATTCCAGCATCTCTGTAGTTGCCCATTAAATGGTATGTTAGTGCTAAGTTAAATACTACATCAGAGTTTTTTCTTAATATTTTATGAGATTTTTCGTATGATTCAGCTGCCTGTTTTAAAAATCCAATTTCTAACTCTCTATCATCTTCTGCTAAAAACATTGCTTTCCCGCGATAAGCAAGTCCTCTATTGTAGTATGCGAGTCCAATATTCTGTTTTGAGCTTTTCTTATTACTAAAAAGAAACGGAACAGCCCAGATTTTATTTTTTAGATTAATAATAGCATTGTATTGGTTTATTGCTTCATCAAAATTTCCTAATTTTTCGGCTTCAATAATTCCAAGATTCATTCTAGCTAAGGTGTATCTAGGATTATATTCAATTGCTTTTTTATAAGCTTGAACAGCAGAATAATAATCTTCATAAACAACATAAATATTTCCAAGATTATACCAAGCAGTATAATGGCTAGGGAAATACTCTAATCCTTTATTATAATATTCTATAGAATATGCTAATTTATGCTTGTGGTAGGCTCTATCCCCTTTGTATACATAATACACCCCAAGAATTCTATTTATAACGTATTTTCTGACATAATCTCTACCAAAAAATAAACCAGCTAATAATAGTAATATAAATAAGAATTTAAAAAACTTTTTAAAAGATCTTTTCATAATAAATATTTTATACTAAATAGAATATCTTGTGGAAAACTTAACATTTATTTAGATAAGGCTTGAAAAAATGGGGAATAGTGATATAATAGATATATACCATAAATAGAATATTTATGGCTCATTTATTCCAAATAAATAGATAAGTAGCGGCAGATATATAAAGGATATTATAAATACTGTATAAAATTTTTATTATGGAATGAATAATGCTAGTTTATTGTTGTAAAACTATCACGTACTAATGACAATTTGGAGGTCTAATGGCTGGTACAATTACATTTAGTGGTTTATCATCAGGATTAGATACTGCGTCATGGATAGAATCTTTAGTGTCTGTAAAATCTACTACATTAACTAGCTTGCAAGAGGAGCAAAAAGCACAACAAGAATTATTAAATGTTGTTAATGGTATAAAATCATATTTTTCAAGTTTTCAAGCAACATTACAGAAGATAACAGATTCTCAATTTGGAATTCCTTCAATGGATTTATTCATGCAGAATTTGGCAACATCTTCAAATACGAATATAGTTACGGCTACAGCAACTACAGAAGCAGCTCGTCAAAGTTATGATGTATTAGTTGATCAATTAGCTACATCAACTAAAGCAACAAGTGGTCAAAAGGATTCGGTTACTCAATTTGCTACTTTAGATACTACATTAGGAACTTTAGGAGTTCAGACTGGTACTATTACAGTAAACAGTAAATCTTTTAATATTTCTGAAAATGATACAATAAAATCATTAATCGAAAAATTTAGTAATGTTGGTGTCGTTGCATCTTTCAATCAAAAAAAGAGTACATTTACTGTAAATACTGCAGTGAGTAATATAAACGATGGTGGTACAGGTTTAAAAAATGCATTAAAACTTCAAGATACAAATGTATCTGGAGTAATTTCAGGGTCTTTAGTATATGCTACTTCTGATACCGAATTATATAAATTAGGTGTTACTGCTGGTGATATTAAAATAGAAGGCGCTACTCATACAATTACTAAAAGTGGAACAAATTATACAATACAAAAACAAGGAACATCTACATCAACAACAATTAATACTTTGGGACAATTTTTATCTTATTTAAAAAGTACAAATGTTAATGCAGAAGAAGCATCTATAGATACTCAAGGTAATATAACAATTCGTGGAGCTGTTATTGAATCTGTATCAGGTGGTTCAAATATTAAGGAAGCATTAAACTTAGGTGATGTTGAAGAACGTACTATAATGGAAAGCCAAAATTTGACATTCCAAAAAGGTCATGCTGCAGATTTTACAACAACATTAGCTGATATTGGTATTACATCAACAAAAACATTAGTTATTGATGGAGCTAGTAATAATTTAGGGACAACAACTACCTTGCAAACAGTAAAAGATTTATTAAATGCAAAAGGTGTTGATATGTCTATTGATTCAGATGGTGTAATAGAGATTGATACTAATGGTGTCGAAATCTCAGGAACTTTAATTGATGCACTAGGTTTAGAGGTAACAAAAGGCGGAACAACATTAACTAGTAATGCGCATACTGTAACATATAAAGCTACAGGAGATACTTTGTTATCAGAATTAGGTGTAACCTCCGCAATGGCTTACACTGCGTATAAATCAGATGGTACTCAAGTAGGAGTTATTAATAATAATAATCAAAATATAACAATTAATGATTTTATTAATCAATTAAAAGGTTTTGGGTTAAATGCTTCTTTTGATGAAAATACCCAACAAATAAAAATAGATGATGGATATATAACAGGTACATTAGCAACCCAATTGGGTATGACATCAAAAACTGATTATTATCAAGAAGCTGCAACAATATCAACTACTTTAGAAGATTTAGGAGCAGTTGCTAATCAAACACTAATTATTGATGGTAGTACAAAAACATATAATAAAACTACAACATTAAATACTGTAATTCAAGATATCAAAACCGCAGGTGGTACAGTTGAATTCAAAGATGGTATTATGAATGTTTCAGGAGTGACATTAGGTGGAACATTAGCTGGATTGTTAGGTTTTGAAGCAACTGGTCAAGGAACATCAATTACATCAGGCGCATTATCTATAATAACAAATTCATCTTCTACTGGAACTGGTGGAGTAGAAGAATCAGTTGATAATAATATAACAATGTCTTCTAAAATAGGTGATATTACTGGTACTACATCAAATTATACATTATCTATAAATGGTGGAACTTCTCAAACAATTACAAAGGATTCTACTCTACAAAGCATAAGTAATTTAATAACCGCCCAAGGTGGAACTTTTAAAATAAATGATGATAATACTATATCTATAGAAGGGGTTAAACTTTCTGGATCATTACTTACTGCGTTAGGTTTAAGTGCTATTGGGCAAGGTACAGAAATGACAAGTGGTACTGCAATCACTGTTGGTGGTGTAGAAAATGTTGCGACAGCTGAAAATACATTGAAAGATTTAGGTGTTACGACAAATAAAAGTCTATCAATAAATGCTACAAATAAAACATATGCGAATACTACTAAAATTAGTACAATATTAGCAGATATTCAGGCAGCTGGTGGTTCTGCAAAAATTGAAAACGGTATTATAAGTGTTCAAGGAGTAACTTTAAGTGGCGATATTGTTGATATTTTAAATCTATCACCAACAATATCAGGCACAACAATATCAAGTGGAAACCTTACTGTCGTTACAAAAACTACATCAACAAGTAGTGGAGAATTAACTCCTATTTCTAATGTTGTAGCATCGATGACTACAAAGCTTAGTGATATTCCTAATATTGGAACCCCAACATTAACAATTAATGATGGAGTATCTAAAACTTATCAATTAACAGATACATTAGCAACAATCAAAGCTGACATAGAAGCTGCAGGTGGCTCTATGCGAATTGATTCTGATGGTAAAATTTATATTGAAGGTGTTAGTTTATCAGGAAGTTTAGTTAACAGTTTAGGGTTAAAAGAAACTGGGACTAAAACTGAAATTTCAAGTAATACTGCAATAACATATATCCCTTCAGGTTATAGTACGACAATATCTAGTAATGGTAGTATTGAATCTGGTGTTGAAACTCCTGTTACAAGTAATACATATATTGATTATATAATTAATAATGGGCAGTTTGTTTCATCTCCAAGTAGTAGTAATTATACATATACATTATATGATAGCTATGGGAATAAAATTACTGGAACTGCATATTCTGGGACTTATTCGAAGTCAGGAGGGAATAATGTAGCAACAATAGGAACATTTATTAATGCAATAAATTCTTCTTTAAATAGTTATTATGGTACCTCAGGTGTAAATTATGCAACATTAGAAGGTAATTCTTTAAAAATAACAGGTGGTTATATTACAGGTAATATAGCTAATTCATTAGGATTAACAACTTCATCATCTGTTAGTGGTATAAAATTAACTAGTACAGAGATTGAGTATAATAAGTTTAAAGGTTTTGTTTCAGCTGTAGATACGCAATATGAAAATGTAAGCTTACAAAAACTTTCCAATTTCTCTGCTTTGACTCCAGGAGCTGTTTACGGGATATATGATGCTCAAGATTTGGTTAAATTATCAGAATTGGTTAATGCAAAAAATTCAACATCTGGTATTACTTTTGTATTAAAAAATGATATAGATATGAGCGGAATATCATTTGACCCTATTGGCAATGATAACGGAGCGTTTTTTCAAGGAAATTTTTATGGCGGAGGACATACTATATCAAATGCAAGTATAAATGCTTCTAAGGATTTTAATTTAAAAGATTCAGGTACTGGGTTATTTGGGTCAATAGGATACGCAGTAGTTAAAGATGTTCGACTTGAAAATGTTTCAATAAATATTACTGGTATTAGCTCAACTACAGCTCATGGTTTGGGAACATTAGTAGGTAATTCATATGAGTCTACAATTAGTAATTGTGTAGTTGATGGAGGAAACATTAGTTACAATAATCAAAATTTTAGTTCTTTAAGGCTTTCTATAGGTGGTTTAGTAGGGGCAGTAAGGAATTCTAATATTAGCGATATATATGTTGATGTTGATATTAATACACAAACACTAACTACAAAGACTTCTTTAATATATGCAGGAGGGGTAGTCGGTATTATAGGTTGGAGAGAAACCGCCTATGATCTTGCTGATGTTTCAACTTTTAATAATATTCAAGTTGACACAAATATTACAATTAATGAAGCAAAAAATGCAGTTGTAGGTGGTTTTGCTGCTTTTAATGCTGGGCGAGATGTTAAGATAAGTAACGCATATATATCAGGAGATGTTACTGCGAATAATATTTCAAATACTGCTCAACTTGGAGGAGTCCTTGCAGCAGCTCAAGGAGGAAAATATACATCTATATATTCATATATATCGCCTCATACTACTTCTGTTTCAAATCTTAAACAAGGTAGTTTTTATGCTATTCCTATAACATATTCTCCAACTTTTTCTTTGTGTTATGTAAAGAATACTATTAGTGATGATCAAACAGTTGAGACAACAGGATTAACAAAAGCTACTAATGTTTATTTAGAAGATAAAATACATCATTATACAACTAGTAATCCTACTAGTTCATATCATCCAACAGAACTTTATAGAATGGGACTACATTCTGATGAAAGTAGAACATTAAATGTATCTGTAGGTGGAGTTACTCATACCAAAACTTTTGACCGATTTGATACCTTAGAAGATGTTATAAATTATTTGAATAATATACCGGGAGTTAATGCTAGTTACTCAAATTCAAATTACCAATTTACAGTATCAAGTAATACAGATACTAATTTATATTTATCAGGAGGTTTGGCAGATGTTCTACTTCCGGAATATACTTCTACGAATATTAATAAAACAGAAAATAATTCAAAAACATTGACTTATAACAAGCGAAGTAATATAACAACAAGTACTAAAATTGGAGAATTATTAGGTAGCGTTGATGGAGGTTCTTTAAAACTTACTGTAAATGGTACTCAGATAAACTTTAGTTATAGTTCTACTGATACAATTCAAGATGTTATAGATGATTTAGGAACATATGGAGTAACTGCCTCATTATCTTCTAGTGGAGAATTTACTGCTACTAGTGAAGAAAATGTATCTATATCTGGTAATGTAGCAAGAGCTTTATTAGGTAATCAAGGTTCAATTACTCATACTCAAAAAACTAATGCTAATACTGTTACTGCAACAGGTTCAACTACAATTGATTCGGTACTAAATGGAGGTACTGCATCAACAAATCCTAACTCATCAGATTTTACATATAATCTATATGCTTCAGATGGCACTCTAATTTTATCAGATTCAACTAATGGTTCATATTCTCTATCTGGAGGCAAAAATACAGCAACATTTAATAATTGGGTTTCTGCAATAAATAGCAAGCTTAATAGTTATTATGGAACTTCTGGTGTTGAATATGCTAAGATGAATGGTTCTAATTTATCTATAAGTGGAGGATACGTAACAGGAAATCTCGCAGATGCACTAAATTTAACAACAAATACTACTTCTGATATGGTTATCACTTCATCTAATATTCAAGCATCTGGATTAACATTTATTCATTCTACGAGTTATGTTGGAGCTCCTTATATTTTACCTGTATCAAGTGTATCAGATTTTTCTCAATATAATATTTATTATTATTCTATAAGTTCTAAAGAAGATTTAATATCATTAGCAGAGAAAGTGAATAGTGGGATTTCAACACAGGGTGCTACTTTTATATTAAACCAAGATATAGATATGAGTGGAGTAAATTTTACTCCAATAGGGACATCTTCTAATCCATTTCAAGGGACTTTAAATGCTAATGGTAATATTATAAAAAATGTAAGTATAACATCAGCACCTAATAATACAGCAGGTATTTTTGGAGTTATTCAAAATGCAAGAATAGATGATTTAGGAGTCGAAAATATTAATATTTCCATTACCCCATCTTCAACATCTTATGTTGGAGGTTTGGTGGGTAGAATATCAGGGACATCTTATATTAATAATTGCTATGTAAACAATGGTTATTTTAGTATTTCTTCCGGGTCAACTTTTTCAGGGAATATGTATGCTGGCGGGTTAGTTGGCGAATTGGATAGTGCAAGTCGTATTAATTATTCTTTTTCTGATTCTGTTACCATAGAACAATATAACAATAATACTAGTCGTGGAATGAATGTTATTGGAGGACTAGTTGGTAATAATCTTGGCACCATTTATCAATCTTATGCTAATAATAACATATATTTATCTTCATATGGGACTATGGTTTATGATACCATTTTCTTGGGTGGATTTGTCGGAAGTAATAATGGTACTATAAGTGACTCTTATTCTAAATCTAATGTTAGCGGCATGGTTGGTGCAAATAATCTAGCCCTTGGTGGTTTTGTTGGTTATAATACTAACTCTATTACTTCATCATATGCAATGGGGGTTGTTGGAGGTCGAACAAACTATGGTGCTTTTTATGGTTCTACAAGTTATGCATTAGACAATAGTTGTGTTTATGATTCTTCAATGCATGGTAGTGTTAATCAAGGTAGTGTTCAAGCAAAAACTTCTTCTTGGATAGAATCAAATATGCCTAATCATGAAAAATATAAAATGAAAACAGCAGAACTTCGTTCAACTTTAGAATCAATTACATCAAAAGCAGAGAATTCTATAACAATTAAAAAAAGTGGACAAACTTATACTAAAACATTTTATTCAGGTTCAACCCTTGAAGATTTAATTTATTATTTAAATTATTCGGTTGGAGGAGTAAATGCTAGTTATTCTGGAAACCAACTAAAAATAGAAGTATATGATTCTGCAGGAATATCTTTTGAAGGGGAGTTATTTGATACTTTATTAAAAAATTCTTCATCAAGCAGTACATCATCATATGCGAATGCAACAAAAACAATCGGATATGTTAAATTGGCTGAAACAACTAAAGTTAGTGAGCTAATTGGTACAGGTAAAGGCGGATCTATTAACTTAATGGTTGATGGTGTTCAATATAATCTATCTTATGATAAAGATGATACATTAAATGATGTTATAAATGATTTGGCTTATTATGGGGTTAACGCCGAAGTTTCTGCTGATGGTGTATTCTCTGTAAATAGTGATAAAAATATATCAATGCAAGGAGATTTAGCTAAGGCACTATTGGGAGATAATTTCACAGTAGAAAATACTCCGAATGAATATGTCTCTAATGGCATAAATAATCAAATTACACTTCCATTAACTAATACAACTGTGTTAGAAAATCTTGGCATAAAAGATGGTACAATAAATATTTTAGATGCTGATGGGAATTTCCTAAGTAGTATTAATATTGATAGTTCAAAAACTCTTGATCAAATAAAATCAACCTTATCAGCATATGGATTTACTTTATCTTTAGATACTGCAAATAAAAAAGTAACAATTAGTTCTAATACTCCAAATAAACTTGTTGATGGTTCATCAAACTTTGTTTCGGCTTTGAAACTTGATACTTGGACTGCTACAACAGGGAAATTAACAACTGCAACAACTCTTGAGCAATTAGGTTTCTCTTCCGGCTCTACTCTTAATTTATTACTTGATGGTACAACCCAAATGAATTTTGATTTTGGTGCTAAAAATTCTATCCAAGATATTATAAATTCATTAAATGCAGTTGGTATTACAGCTTCTGTTGATGCAAATGGTAAATTTACTGCAACAAGTAATTCTCATTCTTTTGTATTTTCTGGTGATTTAGCATCTGCTCTTACAAAAGGTTCTACAGGTTATCAAAATAATATAAAAGGTTATGAAAGCCATACTGCTTTAACATATAAATCAAATAAACAAAATATTACAGCAAATTCAACTGTTGCTGATTTGTTGAAATCTAATGCTGGTGGTACATTAAGAGTTGTAATTGGTGAGTCACAAGTTATAAATCTTGATTATGATTCTACTGATAGTGTTCAAACAATAATGGATGATTTAGCTGCATTAGGTATAAATATGAGTATATCTAATGGTGTTATATCTGCAACTAGTTATGACAAAACTTTTACTTTAGCTGGAAATATTGGAAATATATTACAAGGTAATAATCCAACATATACAAATTTTGATAGCGAATTTATTTCCCAAGATTTGTCATATCAAAAAACAAATGTAATTAATAACAATTCAATTCTTGCAAATATTGGAATAACAAATGGTCAAGTATATGTTGTTGATACCAATGGAAATGTTATTAATTCTATAGATGTTGATAATTCTATGACTATAGAACAAATAACAAATACATTAAAACCTTATGGTTTTAATATGAGTGTTGATGCATCAGGGAAAGTTTCTATATCTTCTGCAGATGGTTATTCATTAATAGATGGTTCATCTAATATGATTTCTAAGTTTAAACTTACTAATTGGAATCAAACATCTTCAAAATTGACTACAAATTCAACACTAGCAGAAATGGGATTTAAAGATGGTGCAGAATTAAATATGATTCTTGATGGAACAGAAACAAAATCTATTTCATTTAGTGCCAATGATACCCTTCAAAATATTATTAATTCTCTTCAAACACTAGGAATAAATGTTGCAATAAATAATACAAATGGTGCTTTAACAATTAGTAGCAAGGAACATTCATTTATATTTACAGGAGATTTAGGTAATTATTTGACATCTGGATCTACTGGTTATGTAAATACTGATAAAAAATATGTAACAGATGAGCCATTGATTGTAGATCTTCCTTATGTAAATTCATCTTCTAGTTCATTAAAATATACTAATAAATTAAGTATGGATGATACTGTTGCCTCAATGGGATTTGAAGATGGTGGAGTTATAAGGTTGACAGTAGATGGTAATACTCAATATTCATTGTCATTCTTAGAAACAGATACTTTACAAGATATTGCTGATACATTTGCGGTTTATGGCATTGAACTTAATGTTGATGCAGATGGAAAAGTCTCTTTTAGAAGTGATGATCATACCTTTGCATTAGGAGGAGCTTTAGGTAATTACTTAATGCAAGGTGGAGCATATAACAATATTGATACAGGTTATATTTCTGACCCTATAAGATTTAATACAACTGAAAATATTGATGAAAATACAAAGCTATCTAGTCTTGGTGTTTCTAGTGGGTATTTGAATATTCTTGATGGTTCAGATATATTAACTAGTGGTATTTTAATTGATGAAAATACTACAATTGGTCAACTATTTAGTGCAATTAAAGTATATGGTATTGATGGTTCTATTGTAACTAAACCAACTGGTGAAACATATATAAAATTGAGTTCCGATGGACAAATCAAACTAGCAGATGGAACAAGTGATGTTGTTCAAAAGCTCGGCTTAGCTAATATTAATCAAGGAGATTATGATTCTCAAATTATCCATTGGGATACAGGTGTAACATCTGGTTTAATAACTGAGGATATGTTGTTATCAGACTTTGATAAAAATGGATTTATTGCAGAAGGATCTCTTTTCTTTACAACTGGAAATGGTCCTGACCAAACCCAACATATTATTAACATATCTTCTACTGAAACAGTAGGTTCATTGCTTGAAAAATTGCAAAAAGAAGGTGTTAATGCTGTTATTCAAGATGGTGTAATAAGAATTGATAATGGTGTTGATGGTTTCGCTATTACAGGTGGAACTTCTGGTATTCAAGATACTCTTAATTTAGTAACTACAAATGTTGATAAATATGCTACTAGTTCATCAAGTCTAACATATCAAGAAGATGTTATAACATCTGTTGCAAATTTTGCAGATGGAAATACTAAATTAAGTACAGTAAATATTAAAGATGGCGAATTAAGTCTATATGTAGATGGTGTTAAAGCTACTGTAAATGTTAATTCAAATGATTCTTTTGAGGTTCTATTTGATAAAATTGTTGTAGAAGTTGCGGCTAAAACTGGTAAAACAATCGAAGCAGGTTTCCTAGATACAGATGGCAATATTGTTAAAAATCCAACTGCAGATAAAAATACAGGTATTATTGCTTTTAAAATGGTTGGTGGTGAAAAATTAGTTATAGGTGCGTCTAATGATAAAACTAATTTTGCAACAATTGCAAATTTAACTCAAAAATCAGAATCTAATATAGAAGGTTCTCGAGCATTATACAAAGTAAATATTAATTCATTGATAACAGAAGCTGGATTATTTAAAGCAGGAAATATAACCGAAGGAAGCTTTACAATAGGAGATGCAACTTTTACAATTGATTCAACTACAACTCTTAATAGTTTAATCAAACAAATAAATGCATCAGATAAAGCTTATGCTTCTGCTTATTGGGATTCATTATCAGGAACTTTGGTTCTTCAATCTACTCTTACTGGTGAGTCTTTAATTAATATAGAAAGTGGAGATAGTAACTTTACTGATATTATGGGCTTTACTGAAACTGTTAATGGTGTTGAATCCCTTGTTACTTCAGCTCAAACATTAGGTAAAAATGCAATAGTAAGAATAAATGGAACAACAGTTACATCTTCATCTAACATCATTACTAGTGATATTTCAAAAATAAAAGGTTTAACAATTAATTTAAAAGGTCTTTCTAAAGGTGAAAGCACAACTATAACTGTAGAACAAGATGATGATAGTATTTATAATGCTGTTTTAGATATAATTGATTCTTATAATACTTTGATAGAAGGCCTTGAAAAAGAATTATCAGGAAGTACTGATTTAGCACATGATACAATGTTGAAGTTAATAAAAAATAATTTGAAAAGACTTGTTACATCATCTCTTGCAGGAAGTTATGTATATAAAAATCTCGCTGCTGTAGGTATTACAACTGGTGAAGCATCAAATGATATATCAACAGATGTTGCAGCTCTTGTTATAGATAAAGAAAAATTTATGCAAGCATTAGAAGATGATTCTGATTCAGTTAAAATTTTATTATCAGGAACAACTGATAAACCTGGTATTTTATTACAAATGGGTAAAATTGTTGATAACGCTCTTAGTTCTTCTGGTTATATTGGAACTACTGAAAATAGAATTAATAAAAATATTTCAAATTTACAAGATAAAATAGAGGCTCAAAGTGCTGCTCTTATAAAATATAGACAAAAATTAGAAGCTAAATTTGGTTTGATGGAATCGATAATTGGTAAAATGCAACATTCATATGTTAACTTCTTGTCTAATTAATTTAATTTATTTTACGTGTTATTTTGAAATATTATAAAATTATTAGTAACAAAAATTAAAATTAGTAGCCTAGCTAGTTGCTAAAATATTAATTATGTGGTACAATTTTAGGCACGTGAAGGGTATATTTATATGTTAGTTTCAGCAATTTCATCATTTAGAGCAATCGCAATGCAACATAATGCAGGCATGGTTATGATGCAGAATAATCAAAATAATCTTAGTATGATTAGAGCTTCTCGTGCTGGTGAAACTTCATTCAATGCCTTACATCAACAAGATGTTAAAAATAGTGTTTCTGCTGCTAAGAGCAAATTTATGTATCAAGTTGCTTCTGCATGGAAAAAACAATGCGAAGCTAAAATGAAACAAGAAATGAAACAACAACATAAACTTAATACTATTGCTTAAGTTTTCTTAATTTTTCTGTTGTAATTTGTTTTTTTGAGTTAAAATAATTATACTCACATCCTCACCAATGAGTTGACGTCGTCATTAAACGTTTTAACTCAGTACAATATAGAAAGGTGAAAAACAATGGCAAATATTAAGTCAGCTAAAAAAAGAGTATTAATCGCAGAAGCTAACAGACAAAGAAACGTAGCTTTCAAATCTTCTATCAAAACTGCAACTAAAAAAGCTTTAGAACTTGCAAATGGTGAAGATAAAGAAGCTTTAAATTCTGCTTTATCTAAAGTTTATCAACTTTGTGACAAAGCTGTTTCTAAAGGTATTTTACACAAAAATACTGCTGCTAGAAAAAAATCAAGATTAACTCTTGCTATTAAAAAATTAGCTAAGTAATAAATGCTTAAATAAAATAAGGTCAATCTGAAAAGGTTGACCTTATTTTTTATTCTGAAACTATTATTTCTTTTTCATTTTTGTATGTTACGTAACCCAAATTCGCTGCAGGTGGTTTCTTTAAGAATTTACGCTTAGTATAAATAACACCAACTTTTGTAGAATCTTTTGCTGAGGAATATTTTTTTGCTAATTTACAACATTCATATATAGTTTTCTCATCAGGTTCATTAGAATCAGGTACCTTTAGTAATATATGAGACCCTGGGGTATTTTGAGTATGGAACCAATAGTCCTCACCTCTTGATATTTTTGATACTATCAAATCATTTTGGCGATTATTTTTACCTATATAAACTTTAAATCCGTTGATTTCAGTTGTTTCAATTTCTGAATCATCTGGTTTCTTTTCTTGTTTTTTGTTGTTATCTGATATTTCATGTTCAATATCTCTTAATACTGCCAAGCTATCGGCATTATCAATAGTATAAATAATTTGTTCAAGATAACTTTTTTCATTATATAATTCAAGCTGTAATTCTTCTAATTTCCCTCTTGAATCTTTTGACTTTGCAAATAATTTATAATATCTTTGTGAATTTTCTTTTAATGTTTTTGTATCATCTAATTGAATTTTTATTTCTTCACCTGTTTCCCAATCTGTAACTTTTATTTCAGAAGAATAATCTTCACCATTGTATATGTTGGATAAAATTAAATCTCCATATTTTTTATACATCTCACCTTTATCTTTTTTAGATATTTGATAATTAATTTTTTTCAAACTGTTTGAGACTTTTTTATATTTTGCATTTACTATATTTTTAAGCTTTAGGAATAATTGTTTAAAAATTGTTTTTTCTTGAATATTGGAATAATAATTATCAATCATTGAAGACACACTATCTTGTATCATAGGATTATCAAGAAGCTCTGAATAAATACAATATTTATCACCATCTATTGCAGGTGTAATCTTACATTTCCCCCAACCTTCTATATAATCCTTTATTTTTTCTAAAGGTAAACCTTTGACCATTTCTTCAAAACTTTTAGATATTCCTAAAAAGTTTTGGTTTAATGTATCATAATTAATTTCTCCATTGTATCTTAAAATATCTGTCTTATAACCTTGTTTTGGGGGGTAAATATATGGTAAAGTGCCTGAGACCTCTCTTTCTCTACTTTTTTCTGCACCTACATTATGAGCACAGCCTAATATAATTTTGGTATCAGAATTATAAAGAATTATATTAGAATATTTACCCATCATTTCGATTGCAAGTGTTAAATTTATATTTTCGTCAAATTCATTCGATGATTTAAAATCTATTTCTAAAATTCTTTCATAATGAGGAACTCTTACATCTAATACTTTAGCACTTTCTATATACTTTCTTAATAGCATACAAAACATAGGTGGTTGTTTAGGGAATGTAATATCACGTTTTTTTAAACTTTCTTCTGTTACAAAACATAGATGAAATAGTGATGGATTAATATTTATATATAATTTTTTCGATTCGGATAAATTTCTAAAAGAAAAAATAAAATCACGTCTTGTCGGTTGTTGGATTTTTTGCAATCTTGAACCTATTAAAAAATCAATATTTTCTTCTAAAAAAGCTACAAGAGTAAGATAATCAAAATTAATCATTATGGTATTCCTTTTTATTATTTATAAAATGAATAGGTTCATAAAAATCTACTTGTGATTTGAATCCATTTATATTAGCCATTCCTTTATGCTTGAACATAATTTTATCTTTTAATAACTTATACGTATTATTTGATACTAAAATGCTAGAATTATGGAATATGCAGGCATTTTCAAGCCTTATTGCAACTTCTGTAACATTACCTAATACAGTATAGTTCGAAAAATTATGAGAGCCTAAAATAGCAAAAATAGATTTGTCTGTCGCAATACCACATGATACTTTGATATTATCTTGTTTAGTTTTGAGAATATCATTTATTTCTATCGTTGCTTTTAGTGCATCTAAAGCATGGTTGTTTCCAATCCAATAACATTGGATAATATTATTACTTGTTTTATCAATAATGCCTGAGTGTTTTAAGCAACCATCTATAACAACTTTAAAATATTCATTAACTTTATATACTATAGAATTTGAATAGATTTCATCCATATATGCTTGTGGTATTTTAATTTTAAAATAAGCCATTGTTATATCAGTTTTTTTAGGTTGTTGAACAATATTTTTTATAAATGGTATTGAATTTGGAAATAAATTTATATCATAACCAAATATTTTAATTGAGTTTATTAATTTGCTTTGTTTTAAGTAAACTCTTGCAGAAAGCATAATTGTGAATATAAATAATTGGATTAATAAAGGCCATACAATGGGAATCCAAACATTATGAATTCTACTCATAAAAATTGCACCAAGTGCAAAAGTAAATATAACAATTAATGAAAGAGATGTGCTTATAAAAACATTTGGAATAATAAATAAAAATAAACTAATTAAAAATACTCCCCAAAAACATAATCCTAAATCTAGAATTAATGGATAATTAGAAAAATTAACATTAGGCATGATTGGAACAGCTGTGGGCAGGATAAAATTAGCATTTCCAAAATCTAATACAGGTTTTAATGTATCAGGAGATACTCTTGCAAACAGAGTATATAATTCAGCCATTTTTATAACAGGCTTAAATACAAACAGAGTCGTTATAAATAAAATTGTTACTAAGCTAAAACAAATATACAATTTGTATTTTGTTTTATTTAACATTCAAAACTTCCTCTTTTCTAGGCATTCTGCCACAACATTTATCTTCGTCACAGAATCCTAATCTTTCACATTTTGGAACAAGATAATCTTTTAACCAAGGCTCCTCTTTCACTAATTCATCACACATAGCTTTTACTAAAAGACGAATTTCATATTGAGCTCTTGTACATAATCTTAAATTAGCAAGGTGAATAAGTTCTCTTAAGTTCAAAGATGCAACCATTGAGCTTGCAGTTGCATTTGGAAGAACAAATCTTGCATCTTCAGCAGGAATACCAGCTTCAGTAAATTCAAGATATTTCTTAGAAATTTCACCCATAAATTCTTCAAACTTAGCTTTCAATTCAGGGTTTCTATCAATAGTTGGAGGGATAATATAGTCAAATTGACCTTTTTCTTTAACATATCTTTGAGATTTTTGAGAAAAAGACATATGGCGATGTCTTACAAGTTGGTGTGTACAAGCTCTTGAAACATTAGAGATTGCAAAACTAACTTGTATATGTTCAATTGTTGAATAATGACCTGATGAAACAACTCTGCTTATTAATTTAAGCATTTTTTCTTCATCAGCATCACAATCAAAAATATTTAATGGAGAATCAGCACTATAACAAGTTCTACAAGCTGTATAAATTGTTCTCAATAAATTATCTGGTTTTGCAATTAATTTAACCTGTGGCTTGTTACTATTTTCCATATCCTACCCCCTCTTTGTCTTTTAACTATATTAACAAGAAAAAGAGGATATGTAAAATTATTAAGAGAATTATTTAGCGAGTAATGAATTAACTCTATCTAAAGGTAAATACATAACTGCAGTTGTTGGTCCTGTATATTTACCAGTATTTGCTAAACTTTCCATACCTTTTTGTATTTCTTGTGTTAGTGATTTATCTACAGGTAAAAAACCTAATTTTGTATAAAATGGGACAGGTGAACCTTTGGTTTTATCAAGAATAGCTGCTTCTAAAAAGACTTTTCCTTTTTGTCCTAATTTTTGACTAAGTAGTACAGTTTGTTTCATTGCTTCTGTACCCATTCCTCCTCCTGTACTTACTACGTTAGTAACGTATAAGCCTGTAATATTTCCATCATTATTGGTATATTCTTTGGGGAAAATTACTTCATCGTCAAAATAAGTATCAATATGACAGCTTGAGGATGCAACATTTTTACCTTTGTTTACACATATATTATAATATTTTCCGTCAGAGAGAGTTGATACATTTATAGCTTCATTTGAATAGTTAGTTGTTTTGGGTGCAATATCCTTTATTTTTTTTAATGTATCTTTATTAACTGTTAATTCAACAGTATCTGTCGGAGGTGTTTTATCTATTCTATTTAGATTTATAAATTGTTTTCTTGGTTTATTATGAACAAGTTTGTTCTTCAAGATAGTATTTGTTTTTTGATTTAATACTTTAATAATTCCCATATTATATATAAGTATTTATTTTTTTTTGTATTGCTAAAATATTACAAAATATAAAAAGACTTGAGAATTTGATCTCAAGTCTTTTTTGTAAAATCTTAACCAATCTGTTACTATTTTTGTCCGTAACGTTTTTTGAATCTTTCAACTCTACCTTCAGAGTCAAGGATTTTTTGTTGACCAGTGTAGAATGGGTGGCAGTTGTTACAAATTTCAACTGTTAGATTGTCTACTACTGATGCTGTTTCTATTTCGTTACCACATACACATTTGATAACAGTTTTTTTATAATCAGGATGGATTCCCTTTTTCATGGTTACCTCTTTTCTATACATCCAAGATTCCAAACTTGGACAATTTATTTTCGACTTCTTTTATTTTATCTCTAAAATTTTTCCATGCAAGTGTTCATGTAATCTTACTATTAGTAATGTAACATTTTTTTAAAATTATTTCAAAAATTACCTGTGTTACTATTGACAGAAACAAATATTTAGTTTATCTTGTTACTATAAATAGAAACAAAGGTCAAATATGAATAGTATACAAGAAATATCAAAACTTATTAATAATATTAATTCTGAAGTAGATGTGTTTAATTTTTTAACAGAAATACTTACACCTGCAGAAGTTGAAACTTTATCAAAACGATGGCGTATCTTGAAAATGCTGTCTGATGGTAGAACCCAAAGAGATATTGCAAAAGAACTTAATGTTAGTCTTTGCAAAGTAACAAGAGGTTCAAGGATTTTAAAAGATAAAAACGCTATTGTGAGTAAATTGATAAAGGAGAAATAATTATGGAAACAAAAATAACAAATAATGTATTACCAACAGAAGAAGGATTTTTTGGGAAATTTGGCGGTCAATTTTTACCAGAAGGTTTGAAGGCTGAATTTAATAAAATAACAGAAGCATTTTTAGCAATAAAAGATGATCCTGTATTCAATCAAGAATTAAATGATTTGTTAAAAAATTATGTTGGACGTCCAAGCCCTGTATACCATGCTAGAAATTTATCAGAAAAATATGGTGCTGAAATTTATTTAAAAAGAGAAGATTTAAACCATACAGGAGCTCATAAAATTAATCATTCTCTAGGAGAAGCTCTTCTTGCAAAAAGAATGGGCAAGAAAAAAATAATTGCTGAAACAGGTGCAGGACAACATGGTGTAGCAACTGCAACAGCAGCGGCTTTAATGGGTTTGGAATGTGATATCTATATGGGTGAAATTGATATTGAGAAGGCAAAACCTAATGTAGATAGAATGAGAATACTAGGTGCAAATATTATTCCAGTAAAAAGCGGAACTAGAACTTTAAAGGAAGCTGTTGATGAAGCATTTATTGCTTATTCAAAAGAATATGAAACCGCAATTTATGCAATAGGTTCTGTTGTAGGACCGCATCCGTTTCCAATGATGGTAGAACATTTTCAATCAATAATAGGTCGCGAAGCTAGACAACAAATGCTTGATATGACAGGTATGTTACCTGATCATATAGTTGCATGCGTTGGTGGGGGATCTAACTCTATCGGTTTATTTAGTGGATTTTTAGATGATGAATCCGTAAAAATCTATGGTGCAGAGCCTTTAGGAAAAGGTGAAAAATTAGGAGAAAATGCTGCAAGTTTAACTTATGGTAAAGAAGGAATTTTACATGGGTTTAAATGTTTATTATTACAAGATGATGAAGGAAATATAGCAAACGCATATTCAGTTGCAAGTGGTCTGGATTATCCTGGAGTTGGACCAAAGCATTGTTACTTAAAGGAAATTGGACGAGTAAATTATGAAACGATAACTGACATGGAAGCTATTAGTGCATTTTATGAATTATCAAGGTTAGAAGGAATTATACCTGCACTTGAAAGTTCACATGCAGTAGCTTTAGGTTTGAAACTAGCAGAAATAAATAAAGGCGAAAAAATCCTTATTAACTTATCAGGTAGAGGGGATAAGGATATTGAATTTGTAATGGAAAATTATCCATTAAAATAAAAAACACATATAATATAACACCAAAGGGCAGAAAATCTGCCCATTTTTTTTATATATTACCAGAACATCCCATTTAATGAAGAATAATAATCACTACTTGCAGGAATGCTTGTTGGATATCCTGATGAGAACATTTCTTTAAAATTGTTTAGTTTGCTTGTTTTAGTTTTGTAGCTTCTGGATGATTCTGCAGCAAATGCATGTTTAAGTCGATTTAATCTCGTTTTATAATCCCCTGATTGTATTGCTCCAAACATTTGAGAATCAAGTCTATCTAATCGATTATCGATATCTAAATTAGAATAAGTTTGTCCAAATCTTTTGTTCTCCATTTTAGATAACAAATATTCAATATCAGCTTCATCCATTTTCCCTCTAGAATATTTGTCATCATAATTTTTTTTCTTAAAGAAATTTGAAATAAGTCCTCTGTCATTATCGGCATAAGGATTTTCCCAACTGTTTGTTCTATTCATTTCATTAATAGTTTCATTAATTTCTCTATTCATACTATTTCTATATGCCCAATCATTATATGGATAATATGGCATTCCAAATTGAATAAAATCGGCAAAAGAAATAGATGATGTTAATAAAAAAGATAATATTAGTATTGGATATTTTTTCATGGTTTTATCCCCCACACTAATAAAATTTACTTCATAATTTGAACTCAAACATTACCATATAAGGTAATTAAGTGGTATTATTGTTTTATGAAAATAAAAATAATTGCATTAGGGAAAATAAAAGAAAAGTTTTTAAAGGAAGGAATAGATGAATTCCTTAAACGATTGCGTCCTTATGTAAATATTGAAATATGTGAACTTCAACCAATAGAGATTAAAGATGAAAATCTAACAGAAAAAGTCCTTGATATGGAAGCAGAAAAAATTATTGCCAATATAAAACCATCAAGTTATGTAATCACAATGGAAATTGAAGGTAAGCAATATGATTCTGTTGAATTTTCTAAAAAACTAGAAGAAATAACAAATACTGGAGTTTCTGAGATTGTATTTATAATAGGTTCATCTTGTGGATTGTCAAAAAAAGTTAGGGATATGTCTGATTTAAAACTAAGTCTTTCGAAGATGACATTTTTACATCAATTTACACGCTTAATATTGATAGAGCAAATATATCGAGCTTTTAAAATATCAAAAAATGAAACATATCATAAATAATAAAAAAATTATATGTTTATTCAATATTATTCATTTACCCCTGCTGGAAGGGGACTCTGCCGAACAAAACAATTAAGTATTGTTTTGTGAGAGGAAAGAACCACCGTTGTTTACGAAGTAAACAATTGGGGTTCAAATCCCCATTATTTCAACTTTATATTTCCAAACTTTTACCTGCTGGAAGGGGACTCTGCCGAACAAAACAATTAAGTATTGTTTTGTGAGAGGGGAGAACACCCGTTGTTTACGAAGTAAACAATTGGGGTTCAAATTCCCATTATTTCAACTTTATATTTCCAAACTTTTACCTGCTGGAAGGGGGGATCGAACCCCCGACCTACTGATTACGAATCAGTTGCGCTACCAACTGTGCCATTCCAGCATATGCTTATTATAACATATAGCAAATTTATTTTTTAGAGGAGTTATATTTAATGTAATTAGATTATAAGGGTGAATTATGGACGTTAGTTTTAAAGGAATAAACAATATAAAAATATTAAAAAAACAATATAAACAATTTGGAACTTATCAAAGCCTTAATAATGAATATAAACAGGGTGAAAAGTTTTATACTGAACTTAAAATTTCTGCAAAACTTACTGATGATGCACAAGGTAAAGATCTAAGTGATTATTTAAAACGTACTCCAGCAATGTTTATAAATAAAGATAATCCTGATACAGTAGAATTCCATTTAAAAAGATTTGACGTTCCTGAAGATAAAGTAAAACAATCAACTTTTAAACTTAATAATAAAGATTTGATTGTAAACGATGATAAGAAACTTCCTCTTATGACATTCTTAGCAAGATTAACTAGAGAAAGTAGTAAAAATCCTGAATTAAGTGAAAACCAACAAAGATGTATGAAATTTGCGAACAAATCAATACACAAAGAAACGGTAGATTATATAGAGAATAGATAATTTTACATTATAATGCTTTTAGTGCAGCAATTTTCATAGTTTGAACATCTGGAGATTTTCCTGTCCATATATTGATTGCTTTTTCGGCTTGGTAAATTAGCATATCTAAGCCTTCAACGGTTTGTAAATTCAACTTTTTAGCATATTTAAGTAATATTGTATCCATTGGATTATAAACAATATCATACACAATAGAATCAGATTTAAGAGTTTGTAATGCTCCATATTCTACAGGAGTTTCATCCATTGCAAACCCTCTCATTCCTATTGGAGTTGCATTCACTAATATTGAATATTTAGAAAAATCTCTAGCATTTTGTATTTGATGTGCTTCAAATTTTATTGTTGGGAATTTAGCTCTCAAATAGTTAATTGATTGCTGAGAATTAATTATATTTCTTGTATAAAAATCAATTTCTTCAATCCCTTTTCTAACTAAGCCAACTGCAGCTGCTCGAGACGCACCACCTGTTCCTAAAATTGCCCCACTTTTACCTTTTAAGTCTGCATCTTTAGGAATTGCAGTCATAAATCCATAAATATCTGTATTATAGCCAAAGAAATTTTTATCAGAATCTATTTTTACAGTGTTTACGCAACCTGCAATATTTGCATCATCATCAATATCATTCACAAATAATGATACAGGAACTTTTAAAGGGATTGTAACATTGAATCCGTTAAAATCGTTTCTTTTTAAGAATTTGATTCTATCGATTAAGTTTTCTGGTGGAGTTTCTAAAACTTCATAACTTGCATCTAAATTTAGTGATTCAAATCCTGCTTTTTGAATTACTGCAGATATTGAATGACCTAAAGGATAACCGATTATTCCTAATTTATACATTGTTATCATCACCTTCTTTTTTTTCTTCAGGTTTATAATTACAAGAACGATTTGAACATTCTAACTTTTCACCATTTTTTGTAATTCTTTTTACAATCAAAGATTTACACTCTGGACAAATATCTCCTGTTGGTTCGTTCCACAATACAAAATCACAATCAGGGTATTTGTTACAGCCATAGAATACTTTTCCATATTTTGATTTTCTTTCAACAATTTGTCCTTGGCCACATTTTGGACAAGTTACGCCTGTTGATTTTACAAAGCTTTTTCTATTCTGGCATGATAGACACTCAAGATATTTACCATATGGACCTGTCTTGATAATCATATCTCCACCGCATTTTTCGCATTTTTCTTCAGCTTTTTCGGGTTCTGCTGGTTGAGGATTTTCTCCACTAACATTCATTGGTAATATTGTTTTACATTCAGGATAGCCTGAACACCCTAAGAACTGGCTTCCAAAACGACTTGTTCTAATAAGCATTTTTCTACCACAATTAGGGCAAGTAACATCGCTTTCTATCTTAATTCTTCCTGCATTTGCCATTACATCATTTACGTTATCCATAAATGGGTCATAAAATTCTTTCAAAACTTTATTCCAAACAGCTTTTTTATCGGCAATTTTATCAAGCTTTTCTTCCATTCCTGCCGTAAATGCGTAGTCCATTATATCAGTAAATTGGCTTACTAATTGTTTAGAAACAGTTCTGCCTAAGAATGTTGGAACAAGAGCCTTGTCTTGCTTTTCAACATACTTACGAGTCTGGATTTTAGTAATAATTGATGCGTAAGTAGATGGACGACCGATTCCATATTCTTCTAAAGCCTTAACTAAAGATGCTTCACTGTATCTTGGAGGTGGTTGAGTAAAATGTTGTTTTGGTAAAACTTCTTTGTACTCTAATTTGTCATCTTTATTTAAATCAGGGATTTTAGATAATTCTTCTGCATCATCTGAATCGTTATATAATTTTAAAAATCCATCAAATAAAACCTTACTTGTTCCTGTTTTTAAAGTATAATCTCCACAAGTTATTTCAACAGATTTATTTGCAACGACAGCATTTGACATTTGAGATGCCATAAACTTGTTCCAAATTAATTTGTATAACTTATATTGTTCAGGAGTTAAATATTTTTTTATACTTTCTGGAGTTCTTTCTGGATATGAAGGTCTGATTGCTTCGTGAGCATCTTGAACATTTTTCTTTGCTTTTACATAATTATTAGGAGTTTCAGGATAATATTTTTCTCCATAATTATTAATAATAAAATCTTTTGCCATAGCCTGAGCATCATCAGATATTCTCACACTATCAGTTCTCATATAAGTAATTAAACCAACAGAACCTTCTTCAAGCTCAATACCTTCATACAATTTTTGAGCAATTTGCATTGTTTTAGAAACACCATAACCCAACTTTGAACTCGCTTCTCTTTGTAATGTTGATGTAATAAAAGGAGCTGTTGGCTTACGTTTTGTTTCTCTGTTTGTAATTTTTGAAACAATGTATTCTCTTGTTTTATCTTCTAAATATTCTTTTATTTTCTGAGCTTGTTCTTCATTTTCGATTTCTATTTTTTCATCTTCAAATTTAACAAGTTCAGCATCAAATAATTTACCATCTTTTTCTAACTTAACAGTAACTGACCAATATTCAACAGGTACAAATGCTTCAATTTCATCTTCTCTTTCACATATCATACGCAAAGCAACAGATTGAACTCTACCTGCTGATAAGTGGTAATTTCCTAACTGTTTCCATAAAACAGGTGATAATTTATACCCCACAAGCTTATCTAAAATTTGTCTTGTTTGTTGAGCTTTTACTCTATCCATATCAATTTGGCGAGAATGTTCAACTGCATATTTAACAGCCTTTGGAGTAATTTCGTTAAACTCTATTCTAAAAATTTTCTCATCAGGCACATTCAAAACTTGTCTAACGTGCCATGCGATTGCTTCTCCCTCACGGTCAGGGTCGGAAGCCAGTAAAATTTTATCTGATTTTTTAGCTAATTCATTTAATTTAGTAACGACTTTTTTCTTTTCAGGAATAATAATAAATGATGGTTCAAAATCTTTTTCTACATCAAATCCTAAAACATTTTTAGGAAAATCTCTAATATGCCCGAAACTAGCTTCAATTTGATAATTTGAGCCTAAAATCTTTTTAATGGTCTTAGATTTTGCAGGCGACTCAACTATAACCAAAACTTTTCCATTGTCATCAGATTTTTTTGATGACTTTGTAGCTTTCATTTTAACTTCTTTTTCTTCTTTTTTAGTCGCTGCAGGACTCATTAATTTTCCTCTTATCTTATTATGGCATACCTATCGCCAACTATTTGTTCTAATTTCCCTTTTAGTTCTAAGGTTGTTAATAAAACCAACAAATCATTTGTTGGGATATTAGTTTCATTTTGGACTTCATCAAAATTCTTTGGCTCTATATTTATTGTATAAAGAATTTTTTTCTCGTCAATGCTTAAATCATCTGATTCTTCAAAATTGTCATTATTTTTTATAATTTCCCAATTTAATGCATTCAAAACATCTTCTGATTCGGTTATCAAACTTGCACCAGTTTTTAATAGTTTATAAATACCTTCTGTATTAGGGTTAGTAATAAGACCTGGGATACACATTAATTCTCTACCCTGTTCTAATGCAACATTTGCAGTTATTAAAGCTCCACTTTTTAATGCAGCCTCTACCACCAATGTCCCATAAGATAGACCTGATACGATTCTGTTTCTTTGAGGAAACCTATATTTTAAAGGTTCAAATGTTGGATAATATTCTGTAACTATTGCTCCATTTCCATTAATTATATCTTCATATAATTTTTTATTTGATGCTGGATAAGTAAAATCAAATCCACTTGCGATAACACCTATCGTTTTTAAATTATTATCTATTGCCAGTTGATGAGATAAAGTATCAATTCCTGATGCTAGTCCGGACACAATACAAATATCTGTACCGCCTAGACCGTTAAGTATTTTCTTTAAGCTTTCTTTACCATTAAAGCTTGCTCTTCTTGAACCGACAACTGCTAAAGTTTTGTCTAAATTGCAAGAAAATAAATCACCTTTGTAATACAAAACCATAGGAGGATTTGAAATTTCTTTTAACATTTTAGGATATCTTTCATCATCGAATGTTAAAACTTTTATTCCTCGTTTTTCTACTGTATCATATATTTCATCAATATTTTGTTTTGTTCTATTTTCTAAAAAATATTCTGTCTTTTTTACACTCAAACCTTCAATATTAGAAAGTTCTGTTTTTGAAGCATTATAAGCACGCTCAATATCCCCAAAATACTCATAAATCTTTTGGATAAATACTGAATCTAAAGATTCTATTGAAGATAAAGCAACCCAATATTTTGTATTCATAATTTATAATTTTGCTTTAATTCTCTCAACAAGTTTTTTAATATTTTCTTTTTCTTCATCAGGAATATCTAAATTCATATAATCTTCAAAATATTCAATAGCATCTTCAAAATCATTTCTTGCTAAGAATAAAACACCTAATTTTTTATAAGCAACTGCAAATTTAGTATTAACAGTTACAGCTTTTAAATAATTAGAAATCGCTTTATCAATTTCGTTGTTTCCTTCATAAGATTGAGCAAGATAGTAATATAAAAATTCGTTGTCTTCTTTGTATTCTATAACGTTTTCAAAATTACTAATCGCAGCTTCATAATCTCCAAGTTCAAAATAAACTCTACCTAAATCATAGTAAGCATCATAATTTTCAGGTTCTTTATCTAAAACTTTTTCTAATTCAACAATCGCCATATCATATCTTGAATCATCAAGATAAACCCTTGCTAGCATATGAGCTAGAACCATATTATCTTCCATTTCATAAGTTCCACGCTCTAATGTTCCGATAGAATTTCCTAATTCGTTATTCTTGTAATACAAATCTGACAAATTAATATATGCCTGAGGAATAGTAGGATTAAGTTCTATTGATTTGTTATATGCCTTCTCAGCCTGTTCAAAATCATTCAACTTTGCATAGCATAATCCCATATTATTATAAACTTCAGCATTACCTTCATCATGCTCTAATATAGTACTAAAAACGTCAATCGCTTCTTTATATTTACCCTGTTTATAAAATTCTAAAGCAGAATCCGTTTTTGCTGTCATTATAAGAATCCTCCGTCTTTTCCATCTTTATCTTTTGTATTTGAATCAATATCTTTAATAATAGTTTTAACATTTCCTACTGCTTCAAAATTCTTAGGATCAACTATTATTTTTATCTTATCAGCGTGAATTTCTTTATAATCTTGACGAATCATAGAACGACCTGTCATATAAACTTCATTAATTTTATTAGTAGTTTTATCAGGATAGCAAGTCATCTTTGGAGATTTTGCATAATAATCTTGATAATAAACTTGAACATTACCACTACCCATAAAGACATTGTTCTTTTTATCATACTGCTGATATCTGGCAGTAACTTTAAACTCAGAACCATTATCTGTTACTGTTGTAGTAACAGTATTTCCAATTGCAACCATTTCTTCTGTATCCATTGTATAAATAAAATGATCAGCTTGAGCGTGGTTTTTAGTTTGGTTAATCTTTGCATGACCTACCAAATCAAGTCTTTTTACATTACCACTTTTATCAGTTCTAACAATTGCTTTATCAGAAAAAGCTGTCATATCACGATATTTTATAGATACAGTTCCGGTTGCAGTCATTACATTTGTATTTGTATCATATTCTTGTTCATTCGCATTTATAATAGCAATAGGTGTTTTACCTTCAGTAACAATTGTTTGGGTGTTACCTTCTGCTCTTAATACTTTTGTTAATAACGAAAATTTCATTATATTAGCTTTAACTTCTCTTTTTTTGTTATTTTGGATTTGAAAAGCATACGGCTTATCATGGAATGTTGCTGTATCAAGTTTATTATCTTTCGTTACTGATACATCAGCTTTATCCCCGACAATTGTAATATCATCATAACGAACTTTTACGTCGCCTAAAAATTTAATTAAGCTATCTTTTTCAGAATAAGTTTGAGTTCTTGATTCAATAATTAAGTCTGAACCAATAGTTACAGCGCTCAAAAATAAAAATAGTAATGATATTATCGTTAAAAATTTTCTTTTATTCATTATAACCCTTTCGAAGCAGTTGCCCCTTTTGAATCTTTAGATTCATATATATTTGTTTGTGTATGTCCTTTTATTTTAAATGTACTAAAATCAGAATTTACAACAGCCTCATCAGCTGTTGCAATAAATGTACCTTGTCTGTTGATTTTAACATGTCCATTTGCAGTAATAATTTTAGAATCACTATAATATGTAACGTGATCTGCAGTTACCGTTATGTCATTTTCTAAAACAACATAAGTATTTTCATACAAATCTATGTTATGAGTTTCTTCATTATAAGTTCCTTTTGAAGATTGGAAACTCATATTAACTTTATTATCTTTATAAAAATTCCCGATTAAGTTATTTAATGTTGCAATTTTATGGTCACTTGAATATTCACCTGTTTCCCCATAAATTTCCCAAGACTTTTGACCTTCTTTAGATTCAGTCAAAATCATGCTTTTAACATCTAATTCTTGTTGATCAGTATTTCCCTTTAAAATATTTCTGTTAAAGTTATGGGTAATAACTCCTGCACTAATAAATGCCCAAAATAAAACTGCTGCAATACCGACAAAAACACCTAAATAGATTTTTTGTTTTTTTTGCAAACGAGAAAAGTATCTTCTATCCAACTTTTTTAGAAAATTCTTTATCACTTCCATAAAAATATTTTAGCACAGGGGTAAATCAAATAAAAGAATTTAATATTTTATGCCAAATAACTTAAAATAGCTCCGCCGATTTCTTCATTTGGATTAAAATATTGAGGTGTTTTAGGCGGGTTTATGGAGTTTTGTATAAGCATTGTACATAAAGGACCAAAGGCATCAGGAACTTTTGTTTTACGATAAATCCCGGCTAAAAACGTTTGGATATTAGGTGATTTTGTATCATTAAATCTTGATAGTGTCGGATACATTTTATCAACACCTTTGACACCGCTATCTATCATTTGATCAACGATATACAAGGTTTCTGTAACCTCTTTTTCATCGTTAGATTTTTTTAGAATATTTTCAAGCTGAGGTAGAGCTTTTTCTCTTTGATTTACGTAGAAATCTACCTTATTTTTATCAACAAGACAATAATTCCGATTCTCGTTTGGAAGTTCTATCGGCTTGAAATGTTGTTGTTGCTTGAATTGTCTAAATACCGGTGAATTTATCATTTTTCCCTTTTTAATTTGTGATTAAGCTTGGATATATTTTACCCCTACCCCTATGAATATACATAAGGAGGACCGTTTTTGATTTCTCCTAATATACTATCAGCCATAACCTTTAGTTCTTCTTTAGGCTTGCCATTATCTTTTTGTCTGTAAAATTCATCACATAATGGTTGAATAGATGCTTCTTTTTTAGATTTGAAGTTTCTTAATTCTGTTGCAACAAGTCTTTGTTGTAGAGAAAGCTCAGTTTCTGCATTATATTTTTTTACCTGAACATCTTTTATAGCTTCTCCTGTTGTTTTACCTAAATATGTTGCAGCAGTTGCTCCTGTTATTCCTAAGAAAAGACTTTTGAATTGTTTGTTAGATGAATCAAGCATCCAGTTATAGAAGAATGCTGTATAATCATTTACATGTGAATAGAAAGTGTTTCTGTCTTCACCTGAACCACCAAGAGCACTGTTAGCTTTTTCTGTTGATTTTCTTATAGTGAATAATGTATCTTCAATAAATTCTTTTTGTTGTTCATCATTATGCCAGTGCATTTTTTTAGCAGTTTCTGCAACTTCTTCAGGGGTTGCGTCCATTGATACAAGCAGATTTTTTATGTTATTACTATTTAATTTTTTTGCTTCATTGTGTCCTTCAACCCCAAGAGTTTCTGCAGAATGATTTTTCATACTTTCAATTATAAAATTGATTGATTCTTTAACCTTTTCACGTCCTTCTTTCATCGAAGAAACACTTTTTCGAATATTTTTCATCGAAATATATCCAAAACCTGTAATTGCAGCTAAAGATACAGCCCCTAGAGCAAAATAACCTAGATTTTTGAGGAATGAAGATTTTTGTTTTTTGTTATTAGTATCTTTAGGCTTATTTGATTTGAAATGGATATGATGACTTTTGAAGTTTTCGGCCGTTTCTGGGTTTTCAGCCAAGACCTTTGAAAATTCTTTTGCCTTTTCAGCTAAAAGACTTCTATTAATCTGTAATTTGCCTGCAAAAGATTGAGTTTCTACTGCGATAAGATTTTCTTGTAAGTTTTTATGGATATCAGCTTCTTTTTTCTTCACCCAAACATCTCTAAACCCATCACAGAAGGTTTTGCCCATAAATCCCATTGATGAAATAGCTGCAACACCAAGCATTGCCTTTGTTGCCTTTTTACTAGGAGATGCAACCATTCTATATATTGCTTGATTGATTTCTTCGTTTATACAAACGTTTCTTGTCATAGAAGGAAGTTTTTTTGCTAAATCAACATTTACAGTATCTTTCGCAGACTTTGCTAAAAGTGCAGTTCCTGCCGCAACTAACCCCATGAATCCTGTTGTCGCTGCTGCTATTGGGAGTAAACCTTTTTCTTTTTTTGTATTTCTTTCATACAACTTGTTAGGCATCTCAACTGAGTCAGAAATCAACATCGAATTGTAAGAATCGTTTAATGGAACATTGGAATTTACCAATACTCCTTCTTTAACTAAATTTGATGTTTTGATTTGTGTTCTGGTTTGGTTTCTATGTAATCGTTGTGCCTCTAGATCTTGATAAATATTCACTATCTAATTCCTTCTATTTGTTGGTTATGCAGATAAGGAAGTTTCGACATCTTTCTCAACCATTTGTTTGTATTTATGGGTGAGTTCTTTGTTTATTCCTTCGAGAAATGATTGTATTTTGTTAAGTTGTTTTTGGTATGCTAATATTTTTTCATCGTCTGTTGATTCATTATTAGAACTAAATATTTCAAATATAGAAATAATTTTCTTCTTAACTTTCTTAGCAAAATCAGAGAATTTCTTATCCATAGCAGCTTTAAGTTCACCATAAATTGCCGCTAACTTATCAGAAATATCAGCTAATTTTTGTCCAATATTAGCAGTCATTTGTAAGAATTTTACCGGTAAATCTTTCATAAAATTCACCACAGGAAGTAAAACGTTTTGAGCAACATACGCAATAGGTCTAGTAAGTGGTGATTGGCTCATATTTTGGATAAAAGTTTGCAAATTAGCAGCCATTTTAGCCATATTATTTTGGAACTGAGCAATCGCAACAAGTTGGTGTTGATAATCAGCTTCTCTCGCCATTCTGGCATTTTGTAGTGATTTAAGAAACGCACCAATAGCAGCACATTCGTTCCAACTCATCTCACCTGGTTTAGCAGAGAAATCGGCAGTCACAACTTTGTTTGAGCCCCCGCCCATACCTGAGCATATAGGGCAAGCTCCAGGTGGCAGACCATGCGGACATAGCCCTGAACGTACTCCTGATGCTTGTATTGCTGATACTGCTAAACTCACAATGCTCCTTGTGTCAGTTACGTAGAAATTTTCTACTCTTTCATTTACCCCTTTGCCTACAATGTTTTGCGACGAAACATTGTCAAAATTTGAGTATTCCGGCTATTACGGCTGCGGCACAGCTGAAGATATTCACTCCATTTCCTCATGAAAATTGTAAGAAAAGCATAAAATAGAGTCAATGAATTATGATAAAAGCTTAACAATTTAATAATGAGTTAGTAAGGTGCAATTTGGGACAACTAAACACGATTTTACAACACTTGCTAATAATATTGCATATTTATTACAAGAAGAAAATATTATAAAAAAATATTATATATTTATTCAATTTAAAATAAAAAATATAAAATTCTATTATATAATTACAATATGATACAAAATATTATATACAATTTACTATTATCAATACCATTAATTACATTAGGAGTATTTATATTTATAAAAAATAAAAATACTCCTGAAAAGTTAAATCTATTAAATCTTATTTTTACAACAATTTTTATTAATATATTTCTTTTTTGGATAGTATTTTATTTTTATCATTGCTATAACAATGTTACATTATATCAATTACACAATATTGAAAATCCTACATCAATAACATTTGGATTAGGTGGTTTTTTAATTCTGTTTCCAATCCCTTATTTTTTTGTTGCAAACGGAATATTATTCTTCTCATATTTACTCTCAAAAAGTAAATTATTATTACTGATTCATTTATTAATATTTATTTGCTCCATATATTCCATTTTTATTATATTACCTAAGAACATAAATATTTATAGCTATATAAACTTATTATTTGCATATTTATGGTTATTTATGGCTATTTCTTTTTTACGCAAATTCATAAAATCTTAATAAATGTATATATCATCAACAGTTAGCAGGGGAATTGCAACCATTTATTTTACATATACCAATTAAAATCCCAAACAATATTTAAGTCTTAAAATAAAAATAATTAACATATTTATAATAAATATAATAAATCCTGTAAGCCAAAATGTATGGTAAACAGGATTTTTTATCAAAATTTTATTCTTTACTACTAATTTAAAAGATGTAAACATTTCTGTAATAAAAACTACAAGAGTGATTGGCATTATTATTCCATAAGATATAATAATAAAAATAATTGATATTATACCATTTAAAATTGAGTATTCTTTAATTCCACTACCATTTGTAAAACATATAATAATGTTGATAATTATATTAATAATTATCAATATAAAATACGGAATAAAAAAAATGTTTGTCAAAATAGATAGAACATGCGTCCACCACATAGATTTTAAGGAAATAAACCTTTGATATAATTGTTTAATCATATCCTTCATAATTATTATATTATAACATAATTTTTAGATATTTATAATATATTTACTGTTTTTAATTGAAAATATATTAATATATATGACTATATTTGTATTAATATAAAATTATTAAGGGGTATGAAATGGAACAAAAGAATTACTGGATAAAATTTATTTTCGCATTTTTATTTTTTGATTTTTTACCAATAATTATTTTTTGTTTACTTACAATAGTAATACTTGCAAGTATAAAATTATCACAAAATGCATCCTTGTATGAATATGCAATGGTTATACCTATTATAAGTAAATAGGGTGCAATGCTGATTGCAACTCGGTGTAAAAATTATCCAATTCAAAGAAAAATATCCAATTAAAAATTAAAATTGAACATTTCCTCGATTGTTAAACCAAAAGCATTTGCCAAACTACCTACTGTGTCCAATGTTGGGGACATCTTACATCTCTCTATCGCACTTATTGTTGTTCTATTTAATCCCGCTAATTCTGCAAGTTTTTCTTGTGAAATGTCCATTTTTACTCGTTCTAATTTCACCTTCTTTGCAAAATTTTTTGCCAAACTTTTTAAATCAATTACCATACTATTATTCTATTTATTTGACAAAAATGTTTCTACGGTATATCATATTCATATTGTTGATTATATTATTCAATATGAATATGATAAATTAAATTATAAGTAATAAACTATGTATAACTCAGACTTTTTTCGGAAAAAGATTCTCAAAATTAGGAAAAGAAAGTTTAGGCAAAAACAATTTGCTAGCTTGCTTGGTATGAGGCTTAGAAAATATATCAGATTTGAAAAAGGTCGATATAAACCACCTATTCTTGAAATTATAAAAATTATCGGCGCTCTTGGGTGCGATTTGACGGAATTCATTAGAGATACAAATTAATAATATATACACTCTTTTGAATTATACTAAAGTATAAAATTCCACCATCTAAAGTATAAAATATCTATTATATCCCTTGAATAGTGTATAAAACCCTTGTAACATGATATGTGAGTAGTAAGTAAAAAGAAAGAAGAAGAGAAAACCCCTATGGGAATGGCTGCCTCACAAGCAAGATATATAGCTTTAACAGCGAGAAAAAGTAATGTTGAATATGAAGGTCAACAGATTAACCAATCTCGTTTAATTCTTGCGAACCAAACAGCAGATTTGTTTAATCAAATGCTTGGAATGCAGGTTCCAACAGCTCCTTCTTCAACTGATTTTACTAAATTAGAATATTCTTATAGTGATGGTATTAATGATTCAGTTTTAGAAAATTATTATCAAATAGGTGATTCTGACTCTGAATATAACTATGTAGTAACATCTTATCACTATGAAAAAGTTTACACCGGGTCTAAAAAATTGATGAATGACCCACAAGTACAGGCTGTAAAAACAGACAAGTACTCCTATGATCCAGCTAAAAATCACAAAGAGCTCTATGTAAAAGCTCTACTTCCTCCGACTCAGACCGGCAATGGGTCTTACATTATCACAGATAGCAACAACTATAAACATACGTTCAGGCCGGTGGACAACAATAATTCATTGGACAGAATGAAAATTAATGCAATATCAGGAACAAATCTGGTTGCAGATTATTTTAGCTATAATGATGTAGCTGATACTTATACCTATACTGATATTCAGACTTCTGTTCAAAATGCAGGTGTGGCACTTACATCTTTTGTTCAAGCAGGTTCTAACTATACATATGGTGGTCAAACATATGCTCCTGTAGATTTGAATACTTTAGATGTTGATGACCAACAGTACAAAAATATGCTTGCAATCTATGGTACAGATTTTGAAGCCGATGTCGCTAAAGTAAAAGCAGGCGGTGTTGCTGAAAATAAATATTATAAATCAACTACTACAGAACAGTATGCTATAAATCTTGACGGTACAAACGGTGCTACAACATCTGATATTGATAAAGTTACTAATACTCAAACGGTTTATAACAAAGTTGATACAACAGATGCTGCACAAGAAGCTGAACTTATAAAAGTTTATGGAACGGATTATGATAAAAATGATTCTTTCTATAAAGATGCAAATGGAAATTATATAAGTGCCAATGAAATAAAGCAATCTCAAACTTCATTAGACCATAAAGATAAAACAGTTTTGGCAAGTAATTCAAAAACTGTATATTTCAAAGATGAAGATGGTAATTATGCTAAAGAAGCTGATTTAAAGACTATGATTGTTGGCTCTAAATTACCAATTGATACTGCAAAATATTCTCCGACTTTTAAAGATTATACTGCAGTTGGGAATAGTAAGTTAACTTTATTATCTCAAGATGATTATAAAAAAGATAGTACAATCTCTACTGAAATTCAGCAAATTATAAAGGATATGAAAGGTCCTAATGGAAGTACTGCTTCAGCAGAAAATTTTGCAAAATGTTTTGACGCAGCAGGAGAATACATTGGTGGAATTTATTCTTTTGAAAAGGATGGGGTAAAATATTACACAACAGTATTTGATTTAGAAAAATCAGCAACTAGTGCTTATGATGAAGATTCAATTGCTGATAATGGTATTGATGGTCAACAAGATAAGCTAGCTTATTATCATGCGACATATTTGAATACAAAAGTTTCAGAAACTAAAAAAGCATTGTTAGATACTGATGGCTCTGGTAGATTTTCAACAGTTAAATTTGAAGATGATTCAGTTGTTTATACACTAAATGTTGAAACAATAATAGATGAGGCTGCTTATAATGATGCAGTTAATAAATATAATTATGATCAAAAAGAATATGACAAGGCTATAGCAGATATAAATGCTAAAACAGAAATTATTCAAGCTCAGGATAGAAATTTAGAACTAAGGCTTGAACAGTTAAATACTGAACAATCAGCACTCCAGAATGAAATGGAAGCTGTTAAAAAAGTAGTAGATAAGCACGTTGAACAAGGTTTCAAAGTGTTTGGAGGCTAGTAGTCATTTTATATAATATTACAATTTTCATATAGGGTTATTAAAACGAGCTGTGTTTGCAGCTCGTTCTTTTAAATTATTAGATATTGTTTAATAATCTTTACATATTATTTTTATTTCCGCAATTTATAATATTGCAGTGTTTTTATATTTATATAAGTTAAGATTATAGGGGAATAAATTTATGACAGCAGTTTCAAATAATTATGTGCAGGCTGGCATGCAGGTTCAACAACCAAAAGATAATAAGACTAATACAGATAAAAAAGTTGAATCCACAAATAAAGAAATGAGTACAGCAACCAAAGTAGGGCTAGGTGCAATAGCTCTTTCGGCAATTGTTATTGGTGGACTTTTAACTAAAGGAAAATTATGGGGTAAAGCTCAAAATGTTACTAAACGAACATTGGCTGATGGAAAAGAAGTTGTAAAAAAAGTTATTAAGAATAAAGATGGCTCAAAAACAACAATTATGGAAGTTTTTGAAAATGGTAAAGTTATAAAAACTAGGAAAAAAACTGTTTCACGTGCAATAAATCCTGCTAATGGTAAAAAATATATTAATATTAAAAAACTTGATAATTACTTAGATCAAATTAATTTCGATATGTCTACTTCTAAATATTATTCACAAGAAGGGAAAAAACTTTTATCAGTAGAACATTTAAAAGCATATGACGATAATAAATGCATTGCGAATGCAAAAGATATAATAAAAGATAATAATATAAGGCGTATAAATTATAATGAGAAAGGAATTAGGGTATCTAAAAATTATAATGATGCTATTCAAAAAGAAGTATCATATGATGCTAAAGGCTTACCTTTAGCAGAAGGGGAATAGATTAAATTAAAATAAAAACAAAGTAATAAAAAGCGATAGATAAATATTTTACCTATCGCTTTTTCAATTATTAAAATATTCAACTATTTTTTGATTTGGTTCATAACTTCATCAGCAAAGTTTTCGTTACGTTTTTCAAGACCTTCACCAAGAACAAATCTTTCAAATTTAACGATTTCTAATTTGCCAGAAATTAATTGTTCAATAGTCATATCTGGGTTTTTAACGAATGGTTGTTCTAATAAACATTTTTGAGCCATTAATTTATTAACACGACCTTCAACGATTTTAGCTCTGATATTTTCAGGTTTTTTAGCTAAATCTTCTTTACCCATTTCGATTTCAGTTTCGTGAGCAATTACTTCTTGAGGAATGCTAGCTCTTGAAACGAATTCAGGTGCGCAAGATGCGATGTGTAAACAAATATCTTTTGTTAATTCAGCATCAGCAGCTGATGTTTCAAGTAAAACACCAATTTTACCATTGTGGATATAAGATGCTACATTACCTTCGTATCTAGCAAATCTTCTGATAGTGATTTTTTCACCGATAGAAGCGATTTTTTCTTTTAATACTTCAGAAACAACTTTACCACATTTAGGGCAAGTTAAAGCTTCTAAAGCAGCAACGTCAGCTGGGTTCATTTTAGCAACCATTTCAGCTAAACCTTTTGCTAATTCGATGAATTCTTCGTTTTTAGCAACGAAGTCTGTTTCACAGTTAAGCTCAATAACTGCACCACAAGAATCATCAATATAAGATTCTACTCTACCTTCAGCAGCGATTCTGCCCATTTTCTTTTCAGCAGAAGCGATACCTTTTTGGCGAAGTACTTCCATAGCTTTTTCCATATCTCCGTCTACTTCAACTAATGCTTTTTTAGCATCCATCATACCAGCACCAGTTTTGTCACGAAGTTCTTTTACCATTGTAGCTGTAACGTTCATTTACTATTTTCTCCTTCTAATATTTTAAAAAAGAACGAGGAATAACCTCGCTCTTTAAATTTATTAATTAAACGTTTGCAGTTTCTTCAGATTTTGCTTCTTCAACAACACCTGCATCTTCTGCTTTAATTGATTCAATTTTTCCTGTGTTAGCTTTTGCTTCTTTAAGTTGTTTTCCTTCAAGAACTGCATCTGCTAATTTTGAAGTGATTAATTTTACTGAACGAATAGCATCATCGTTACCAGGGATAATATAATCAATTCCTTCAGGATCTGCATTTGTATCTGCTAAACAAATAACTGGGATGTTTAATTTGTTTGCTTCTGCAATTGCGATAGCTTCTTTCTTTTGGTCAACAACAAAAATTAAATCAGGTAGACCTCTCATTTCTTTGATACCGCCTAATGTTCTGCTTAATTTTGTTACTTGTCTTGAAATTTGTGCTTGTTCTTTTTTAGGTAATTTTTCTACGTGGCCGCTAGAGATGAAATCTTCTAATTCTCTTAATTTGTTAACTCTTGTTCTGATTGTTTCAAAGTTAGTTAACATACCACCTAACCATCTTCTGTTGATATAATAAGCACCTACTCTTTTTGCTTCTTCTGTTACAACTTCTGATGCTTGTTTTTTAGTTCCAACAAATAAGATGTTTTTGTTTTTAGCAGCGTATTCTCTTACTACTTCGTAAGCTTTATCTAATAAATCTGTTGTTTTTCTTAAATCTAAAACATAAATACCATTTCTAGCCCCATAGATGTATTGTTTCATTTTTGGGTTCCAGTGTTGTGTTTGGTGTCCGAAGTGAACGCCTGCTTCTAATAATTCAATCATTGATGCTACTGCCATAGCATTTCTCCTTTATCTTAATGTACTTTACTACGGGCTACCTGTTCCATCTTTTTTAAGACTAGGATACTCCTATCGAACCAGTGTAACCATTTATAGTGTAGTATAAACATGTTTTTTTCTCAAATATATTTTGTGACTGGTCAAATCTTTTACAATAATTAATATTTTATAAATCTACATCAATAGTGAAGTTATCAAGTCCTATTTCTTGAAGTAGTGCAATATAAGAATTGTAGTAAACTCGCATTGCGTCAATAAACTCGTTCAACAATTCTTGATGAGAATGTTCTACAACGATTAAGTTAGTTAATACTGTATTACCTTTTTGGTATCTTTGTTTTGATAAATTAAGAATTTTTCTTGATTCGTCTAAAATATCTTTATAATGTTCAACATTTTCTTGAGCCATTACAAATTTATCATAATTGGTATGAATAACATTTTTTGTAATATTAATAATTGAATTGTATTCCAATTGTGCTTTTTCATATTCTAATTTTGCATTTTTAATTTCAGGATTATACAAATATAATGATGGGATATCAAAACCAGCACCAACATAAGCACCTGGAGTACCATCATGTGCGAACGCATAACCACCTGATAAATACAAATCAGGAACTCTTTGTCTTACAGCAACTGTAATATCTCTTTTAGCTTTTTGAACTTTATCTTCAGCCATTTTGATATCATAACGGTTCTTAAATGCTACTGATTCTAATTCTGTATAATCAGGTAAGCTCAATTGAGTAAAGAATTCTTTACTGAAAATTGAATCTTCTTTTGCATCATACAAAGTTGGATTGTTTGCTAAATTAAGAACTTTATTAAAATTATATTGAGCAGTTCTGATATCTGCTTGAGCTCTATTTATTTGTACTAATTGTTTCTTCAATCTCATATCAGCTTGAAGAACATCTATTTCATAGTTAGGTGAAGATTTTGGACGTTTCTTAGCAATATCTAATAAATCTTCTAATAAATCTCGTCTTTCTTCTAAAATTCTTAATTCAGATTTTGCAACAAGCAAATTGAAATAAGATATTCTAACTCTTAATTTTAGCTTAAATTCATAATCTTTAATTTTATTTTGGGTGTATGAAAGTTCTGCTTGTGCAGATTTTTTTCTTGCTCCACGTTTTGTAATTTCAATAGGTAATGTTATACCGATTTGACTGGAATTACCTCTGGCAATAGGCCCCATTAATAAATTTGATTGGAATTGTGGGTTTCTTAGAGCATTAGCTTTTTTTACATCATTTTGAGAGATTCCTAAATCTTTTCTTTGTTCTTGAAGCTCAATATTACCTTCCAATGCTAGATTCATTGCTTCTTCTAAAGATATTTTATGTCTATCTGTTTCAGAATGAGCAAGCTCACTTGGATCAACAATTGCGTATGATGCCAAGCAAATGTTAAACATTAATAATACTGCCAGAATAAATCTCTTCATATAATATTATTTTATGATAAAAAATTTTATAGACAAATAGCTATTACAATTTAAATTTCTTCAGACTCTAATTTTTCTTGTTTCTTTTGTTCTTTTGCTTCTTTTTTTGCAATCTTCTTATCTATCTTAGCTTGTTTTTTTTCTTGTTTAATTTTATCTTCTACTGTCATATCACAATCATTTAATAGATTTTGATAATATAATTCTTTATCTTTTGGATTCTGTATTTTTTCTGCTTCTGCTAAGCCATTTTCAAATTTTATCTTTTTATGATAATAATTTATATTTTTCATTTTTGTAGTCGAATGAACAATCATTGGAATTCCAATAGGAGCTGTTATTAAAAGTTCGGTTAATACAATACCTGTTGCAAGTTCACCTATTGTTTTTCCTCTACTAAATTTTCTTGGATTCTGATATTTTGTTGGGATATAATCTTCCCATTTTGGTGCAACAACTTCTGTTGTGTTATCAGATGTTTCTGCAAAAACAGATAAATTAGGCAACAAGATTGCCAACATAATAAATAGTGCTAATTGCTTTTTCATATTTACCTCAAAACTTACCAAAATAATAATTGTATTGAGCAAATTATATCATATTATTCAAAAAAATCATAAAAATTATAAAACTGATAAGGATATTCTAGAGTTATTTTTTCTAAAAATTCTACAAAACTTTTTTGAAGGTTTTCTAAATTATCACTGCGAGAATTATCTCTATTGAATTTTGATGATTTAACTATAAAATTATTATTCTTTTCTTTCAAACATGCCAGCATATAAATTGGGCTATCCATCATTAATGCAAACTTTAATGTCCCAAGGGGCATTTTGACGTTTCTACCTAAAAGAGTTGCATCATAACATTTGTTTGTATTTTGAGCAGATAATCTATCACCTGACATAAATACAATTTCACCATTTTCAAGCTTTGATTTTATATCGATAGCTGTTTCAATTCCTATTTCTTCAACAGGATAAACTGATATATCTTGTGTTTTTGATAGGGTATTTATAAAATCATTGAACTTTTCACAATGGGATTTTTGCATAAAAATATTCACTTTTTTATGGTTCTTTTTCATCATTAAATTTCTCATAAGTTCAATGTTTCCTGTATGAGTAACGATAAAAAATATACCTTTATTTTTTAGTTCTTGTTTTAACTCATTATCTTCTATCTCAAAATTTAATTTGGTTGTATTTCCATATACTTCCAACTTATCAACCAATGATAATGAATAAGATAAAATATGCTTAAATGAGTTTATAAAAGAAGGTTTATATTTTCTATTATTTGTATATTTATACAAGGTATCAAAATATATTTTGGAATACTCTCTTAAACTTCTTGAGGATAAAAATGTAATTAATCCAACCCACCAAGCAATCCATTCAACCGGCTTTCTTCCCAATAATTTATATATAAACCAAGTTACTTTTAAACGCTTTATCCCTGCTGAACGTTCTTTTATCTGATACCATTTTTTCTTCATGTTAGAATTTTAGCATGAAAGTAGTTCTTGCAAATATTGATAATATAATAAACTCTAACAACAAATCACAAATCCTTAGTTTTGCTCAAAAAGATATAAAAAATGAAAAAAAACTTCTTCAACATTCTTTAGGAAGATTTCTAGTAGATTTTTGTTTAAACAAATTTTATGGAATAAAAGAATATAATATCTCAATTGATAAAACTGGAAAACCCTGTTTAGATAAAGATATAAGTTTTAGTATTTCGCATTCTAAAAATTATGTAATGATTGCTCTATCAAAAACTCCTATTGGAGTTGATATTGAACAAATTAGAGATAGAGATTTTAAATCAATATTAAATCACTATAATCTTGAAAAAGATGTTAATTCAAACCAATTTTATCAACTCTGGACTGATTATGAAGCAAGAATTAAATCAGGACTAAAGGATAAATCTATAAGTTACAAATTAGACAACTATATTTTATCAGTATCGTCAAATAGCACACAGCTTGAAATATATGAGGCAATTATTCCAACTGATAACATCAATCCTAATGTACTTATAAGTTTGAAACCTGCAAATATCAAAAGAAAGAATGAAAATACAGTTGATGCACAAGCTAACAATACTGCAATATTAGAATTTTTACCTCCACTAGATTTAAAAATAGAATAATCTATTGTAAAACCTATTATCAAAAATCCAGTAAGGATTGTAAAAACATTCACAGGGATTTTAAATATTTGAGTAATTGCAATACTTATTAATACACCTAGAATTGGCGGAATAATTATTTTTAGAGATTTTTTGCCATACAAAATTGATAAAAATAATATCAAAGATAAAAATAGTATTGGAATCACAGGCTCAATATTTTTTCTACATTTATACAAATTTTCTGAAACATCTTTTTGAATATTAACTATTTGAATATCATTGATATTTCCCAAAATAGATTTATCTAAATCATAAGCTAGAATAAAATATCTGTTATCATCTAATTTAAAAGATGAGTAATCAAAATCATTAATCAAACTGGATTTTTCTTGTTTTATATTTGATATTTGCTCTTTAGTTAAGAAAGTTGCATATTTATCTAAATTATTTTTATACAAATTATTAACAAGGTTTATATTCTCTTTTTGTCTTTCAGTTGTTGGAACAAACTTTGTTCCTGAAATATAATTCACATTATTTTTATTCAAAATATCTGTTATAATTTCTTCTTTTTCTTGATTTGGAACAATTATAAAACATATATCTTTATTTTCAGGATTAACTAATTGTTGGTTTATCTTTTCGGCTTTTGCCAATGATTTATTTGGAGTATAAAGATTTTTTATACTGTCATCAAATTTTAGCTGAGAAAAACCTATTATAATTAAGCCTAAAGTTATTATATAAAATACTTTTTTATTTATCTTTATTTGAGGACAATCTTCTTTTATATTCCCAGCTTCAAATGGCAAGATAGGAAATATAAATAACACAAATAAATAAACTCCAATAAGTCCAAATATTGTATACACAGATATTTGGTTTAATAAATTAATATTTGGAATCAATAAAAGAGCGAATGCTATTATTGTTGTAAGCATTGAAGATGTTAGGTTTTTGTAAAATATTTTATCGTGTATTTTATGTGAATAATAATGGAGTGAATAATCTATACCAATCCCTATCAATGTTGTTGCAAATACCATTGTCAGAATATGGATTTGATTAAATATTAAAGATGTTCCAATATATCCGCAACCAAAGCCAAATAATATACTCATCATTATTGCAAAAAATATTTTGTAAGATGAGAACATATAGCTACACAAAAATATTACAAATAATACCGCTAGAATACAGAATATATTTATCTGAATAGATGATAATTTTGCTGTTTTGTATGAATGAACTGGTGTCCCTGACAAATAAGTATTATAATGTTTTGCAATAGAAATTATTTTTCCAACATCTTGTGTTTTAACTTTGATTATTGAATAGAATTTGTCATTCATATAAAAACTATTATTAAAATTTGTTTGAATAAAATCTGTTACAAATAAGTATGGATCTTTTTCTACGCTAACTATTGGAATCCCCATAGGATTATATAAAAGCATAAGACTATTATTTTGAATATCTGAATATTTACCCTGTTTTAATAATTCTCTTGTTTTATAAGTTAAGAAAATTTTAGGGTTGCTATTAAGTTTAGACAAATAACTTGACTCATCTGTTGAAATTATATTCCCTGCTTTTTTATCGACAATTTCCTTACAAAATTTTTCCTGCTCCTGTTTCAATACAACAGAATCATCAGATTCAAAAATTACACTTATATCAGAATTAACTTTTTTGTTTAAATCAATTAAAACTTTGGTTTGCGCATCTTCTTTTATAATAGATTTTAGAATATCTGTTTCAAAAGAAGGTTTATTTATAAATACATAAACTAACCCAACAAAAAATATTAAAATTAAAGTTATAGCCTTTTTCATTAGCTTTCCTTAAAATTAATTCTTGTTGAACTTCCATCAACATTTTTTATTTCTATTACATTAATTTTGTTATCGCCTGATATATATAATCTTTTGACATATCTTTTCATTTGAGAATTTCTAGGAACTAACCCCAATTCCCAATGATTAGATTTAACAAAATAAAAATCAAAATTCTTTTCTAAAGATGAATAATTTCTATTTACAATATCATTAATTATCTTATTAACTTGTTCATTTCGATTATAAGCAGTTGTCATATTAACAGGATATTTTGTATAAAAAATAACACCTCTATTTTTATCAAAAACAAAATCTCCGCCTGAGTTTAAAACAACAGGAGAATTTGGTATTGTTTTTGTTTGGGTAAATTTGCATCTTACATTGTTTCCAAAATCAGGAATAGAATTCATAACACATCTGGCACAAGATGGATGAGAAAAAACATCTGATGCTAGAACATTATTTGTTGTTAATATCATTATTAGAATTATTTTCAATAAATTTTTCATATTCTTTTATTTTTTCTTTCATATTTTTAGGAACATTATATATTGCGTTATTAGTCTTAACTTCAACACACATTTGCATTGATTTTGCTGTGAATATTTTTTCATCAGTTTTATCATTATAAATTGTGTATTTTATTATAATTGATGGCTCAATTTCTTCCAATTCACATTCTATCCTAATTCTGTCGCCAAAATTTAATGGCTTAATATATTTCATATCCATTTTGACAATAGGATACATAAAGCCGTCATTATACATATCCATATATGAATAATTCATTTTATCAAACATTTCACAACGAGCTTGTTCTAAATATTTTATATAATTCCCATGCCAGACAATATTCATCGGATCTAAATCATAAAACTGAACATCAATATATGTTGTCGTTTTTATCATAACAAGCTCCTATTCAAAAATGTTTATTTTAGGGAATTGTCCACTTGAATATACTTTATCATCTTTTTGATATTTATACAAAATTGAATTCTCATTTTCTGTAAAAATCAAATCAATTTCTTTGTCAGGAACTATCAAATTAGAGAATTTAATTTTCTTTAATTGTCCCATACCTATATCGTATCCAAATAATTCTTTAATATAAAACGCTGCATAATAAAGCTGAACAACCCCAGGAACTATTGGGTAATTATCAAAATGACCTTTAAAGAAATTACTATCCCTATGGAAAATCAAACTTAAATTTGTTTGTTCTCTTTTCGTAATAATAGGAAGTGTTAAATTTATATCAAATAATTCTAAAATATAATCTCTGTATATTTTTCCAAAAGAATTTTTAGGAATTTCATCAACAAATTTCCATTTTTGAGGAATGATTTTACTCTTATCTTTAAGAAGTTGTTTTAAATCTTTGATAATTTGCTTCATTCCATTTTGAATAAATTTATCTTGTCCTTCTTTATTTAAGACAACCAGACATCCAACTTTTTCGCCAATTTTGTCACAGTAAGATTTTTCTACAAAATCAATCTCATTAACAAATTTTTCTAACTCAGTTAATGAAACTCTTTCATCTTGAATTTTTACAACTCTATCTTTTCTTGAAATTATTTTTATCACATCAGATGTTTGGACAATTTTATCTGGAAGTTGAAACTCCTCAAATACCATATAAGGTGCTTTTACGATATCATCTTTGATTTCAACTCGTTTTAATAATTGGTGTAGCATATCAGGTTTTGTTTTGTAGCAAAGAACACCTGTTTCTGTACAACCGTACATATCAATAACATCTGTATAGTTTAATAATTCATCAAAATCTTTTTCTTCTAACTTAGCCCCCGCAGATGTAATTAACAAAGGTTTATTTGCAGGAATAATATTATATTTAACCATACGGCTTAAAAATGCAGGCGTTGAAACAAATACAGAATTTTCTGAAGATAAGTCCTGAGGATAAACTACTCTTGTTGTATTTATTGGGATACCTAAAACCATTGGTAAAAATAAACATACAGTACATCCATAATGATGAGCTAATGTTGATGAAGTCAAAAACTCTGTTGCTTTTGAAAAGTCATAAATTTCTGACATATCTTGAGCTTCTGCAATCAAGTTTTTTATTGCAACAGGTATCATTTTAGGAGTAGAAGTTGTTCCTGATGTTAGAAAATTAATAACATAATCTTGGTTAATTGCTTCTAATTCAACTTCATCTTTAGAATCAAAAATTTCATCTATAAACAAACCTTCTGTATACTGCAATTTTGTTTTATCAGAAATTATAACAACATTAATTTTTAAATAAATACAACTGAATAAGTTTACTAAAAATACAAAAGTATCATCGCCGCATAAAACGACCTGATTAGGGTTAAGTTTTTTGATATGACTCATCTGTTTTTTTAATACAGACTTAAATTCTTTATATGTTATTTTCTCTCCATTATGAATTAAGAAAACAACATTATCATTATCTAGCACTTAACTCCAACCTTTCTTTTATACCAAAGTCTAATTGGATATTCGATTGCAAAAGTTAAACCAATTAAGCAGTATGAAATGAATCCATTGTATAATGCCCAAATTTTATTTGAATAAAACAAGGTTAGAATAGACATAGATAAATTAATACCTGTTATAGCTACCCAAATATAAGTTAAATTTCTCGTATAATTAACTAATTCCGGAATCAATTCCCCATCAAGTTTTTGAGCAATTTTTTGTATAACTGTTTCTTCCTGAAAAGATGAAATGAAAAACAACATAAAGAATACAAAATTCATTAATACAGGATAAAATTTTAATGAATTTAATCTTGTATAATAAAATACTCCAATTACAGTTAGAGTTATCATTATAGGAAATAATGGTTTTAATCTTTTTATCATTATTCTTGCAACAACTTATCTATCGCCATTACAACATCTTTAATAGTTCTAATTTCTTTAAAGTTTTCAGGCGGAATTTTTTTATTTGTATATTGTTGAAGCCTTACAGCCAAATCAACCGCATCAACACTATCCAAATCTAAATCTTCAAATAGATTTGCATCATACAAAACATTTTCAGGAGGTACTTCAAAATCATCTACAAGTATCCCTTTTAGTATTTGAAAAATATCATCAGTTGTTAATTCAGGCATTTTTATTAGACTCCACAAATTCTGCTAATGTATTAACCGAGTAGAAAAGCTTAGCATTTTTTTCTTTATCAGAAGAAAGTTTAAGATTATATTTCTTCTGCAAAGCCATACCAATTTCTAATGCATCAATAGAATCAAGCCCTAATCCATCATTGAATAATGGCTCGTCATCTTTTATATCTTCTACTGTTAAATCTTCTAAATCTAATGATTTAATAATTAAATCTTTTATTTCTTCTTTCAATTCCATAATAGTTTTATACAATAAAAAAATATAATCTTCAACTTTTACAATATAGAGTATTTGCAATCGAGTCTGTAATTTCTTTCCTCATAGTAACTCTGTCCGGATTTTCAAAATCTTTGATATTTATTTCTTCAAGTGGCTCTATATAATAATTAATTGTTTTATCTCCTGCATCTAAAATAGATTGACCTATTTGGAGAAAATCATAATCATTTGTTATTTTTATTGGCTGAATATTTTTATCTGCATTCATTGCAACAACAGTTGCACCTTTTTTGATTTTAGGGTATTCATCTTTTTTATGACGACGCCCCATTGGGAAAATTATTATATTATAACCATTATCTAAATATTTTTTTGTAACATCTACCATTTCTTCAAGTTCAAGCCCACTTGATATACAAATATTTCTTATAATATTTTTCATAAAAATATTGTTCATCAATTCTTTTTTTGCAAAACAAACTGATTTAGGAATAAGACTTATCAAGATTACAATATCAATAAAACTTGGATGAGTTGATACAATAACTTTATTTTCTATATTTTTTAATTTTTCAATATCTTTGATATGAACTTTTATTATTCCAAACCATTCCATTAATCTTGTAAAAAATCTCCAAGATTTTCTTATAATTATTGCGAAACAATCTTTTTGTTTTTTACCTCTAAAGAATAATTTTATAAAAGGGAAAATTAAAAAACTAATAATTAACGCCCCAATTCCAAATACTGCAAAACATATTAATACAGATAATGAACGGAATAATTTAATCATAATCTTTTAAACACTCCTAATCCACTTTCCCAAGTATTTTTTTCTTTGTTTAAAAATTTGATAAATTCTTCTATTGGTTCAGCTTCGCAATCTTCTTGAGAAAATGTATATTCCCCATTTTCTTTTGTTGATATTATTAACCCAATTCCAATTTCATCTGCATAGCACATACAAGTTTTTGTATTCTCTTGAATAATTGCAGAAATTATTCCTGTTGCTAGGGAATCTTTACCAGCTGAAATTGCATTGTATGCATTTGTAATCTTTTTCATCTGAGAAAATGCTGCGACAGAATAATTATGAACAGATGCTGAAAATTTTATTGGTGATACCATATTTTCTTCTGTGTATTGAGAAATTATTTCATTTAATCTATCAAATTCACCATACTGTGAGGATAAAATTATATTATCAACATCTTCTTGATAAATATTTTCTAATAAAGAAAAAACTATTTTATCAAGCTTACTTAACTTTCTTCTAACCATCATTGGAAGAAAAGAAACATCTATATCATCACCTTTTATAATATGGAACTTCTCGATATTGAAAGTTTTCATGCTAATATGATATTACAAAAGAGAAATTATGAACATCACTATTACTAAATACAATTGCATTTGTAATCTAGGTCGTAATATTGACGAGGTATACGAAAACGCTATTCTTGGAAATAACAATAAGTTTTCACTCAGGAATGATATTATAAAAGGCAAAACTCTTTGCGTTGGAGAAGTTGAAGATAATAATATAAAAATCTCAAATCCTGATTATGATATTAAATGTAATCGTTTACTTATAGAATGTTATGAACCGTTAAAAGAATATATTGATTCATTGATAAAAAAATATGGAAACAAAAGAATTGGTGTAGTTGTTGCAACAACAAATACTGGTGTTGAAGAATATCAATATTCTAAAAACAAAACCCAATCAGAAATAGGTAATTCTGCATTATTTTTAAAAGAATTTTTAGGGTTAAAAGGTTACGCAGCAGGTGTTTCAACAGCTTGTACATCAGGAATTAAAGCATTTTCTATTGCAGAACATCTTATAAAAAGCAATCTTTCAGATGCAGTTATTGTTGCAGGAACAGATATGTTATCTAAAGTTCCTTTGTTTGGTTTTACTTCTTTAGAAGTTTTATCTAATGAAAAAACAATCCCTCTAAGCAAAAACAGAAAAGGGATAAACATCGGAGAAGGTGTTGCAATATTTACTGTAGAAAAAGATGCCGAAGGTATAAATATTCTAGGTATTGGAGAAACCACTGATACATACCATTCAACAACTCCTGATCCAGAAGGTATTCAAGCAATAAGAGCAATCGAAATTGCACTTCAACAATCTGGACTAAAACCTGAAGATATTGATTATATAAACTTGCACGGAACAGGAACAGTTGCAAACGATTTATCAGAAGTAAAAGCAGTATCAAAATATTTCAAAAACACATATTCATCATCAACAAAAGCAATGACAGGTCATTGTCTTGGAGCTGCCGCAAGTGTTGAAACAGCTCTTTGCTGTGCTTTGATTGATAAAGGAGGATTTTATCCTCATAAATTTGATAATGAATATGATGATAAAATTGAAAAAATAAATATTTCAAACCCACCTAAAGAAACTAAAATATGTATGACGAATGCTTTTGGTTTTGGTGGAGCTAATGCTATAATGATAATTGGGAATAAATAAATGATTAATGAAATAGAAAAAATACTTCCACATAATCACCCAATGATATTGATTGATAAAGTATTAGAAATTAATCTTGATGAAAAATATCTAAAAGGTGAATTTACAATAAAAGAGGATATGGTTTTTTATAACAAAAAACTAAAAGGAGTAAATTCTCTTGTAGGTATTGAATTTATGGCACAAACAATTGCCGCATACTCATATTACAGAAACAATCAAGAAGAACCTAAAATTGGTTTCTTGCTTGGAACAAGAATGTATAACAATTCAATAGATTTATTCAAACTAAATGAAACATACCAAACAAAAGTAATGGAAATGTTCAATGGCGATGGAATAGTTTCTTTTGAATGTTTTATCTATGATAAAAACGGAGAAGAATGTGCAACTGCAACATTGAATGTATATCAAAGCGATGATGCGAAAGGTTTAATTGAAAATGGAATTAAAGAATAAAGAAGTACTAATAACAGGCTCAAGTAGAGGAATAGGCAGAGCAACTGCAATATATTTGGCAAATCAAGGTTATAATGTTGTTTTGCACTGTAACAAGAATATTGATAAAGCAAAAGAAGTAAATGAAGAAATCGGGAACACCGCAAGAATACTTCAATTTGATATCTCTAATCGTGAAGAAACAAAAAAAGTTTTGCTAGATGATATTGAAAAAAACGGAGTCTATTATGGTGTTGTCTTAAATGCAGGAATCGCAAGAGATAATGTACTTCCTGCAATGGAAGATGAAGAATGGGACAGTGTTATAAACACAAATTTAGGCGGATTCTATAATGTTATGAAACCCCTTATTATGCCTATGATTCAAAGCAAGAAAAAGAACAGAATAATAACTCTTTCATCAATATCAGGACTTTCAGGCAATAGAGGACAAGTAAATTATAGTGCATCTAAAGCAGGAATTATAGGCGCTACAAAAGCCCTAAGTCTTGAAGTTGCAAAACGAGGAATAACAGTAAACTGTGTCGCCCCAGGTGTTATAGAATCTGATATGACAATTGATTTACCAAAAGAACAAGTAATAAATATGATTCCAATGAAACGATTTGGAAAACCTGAAGAAGTTGCAGGAGTGATAAATTTCTTACTAAGTGATGCAGCCTCATACATTACAGGACAAGTAATATCAGTAAATGGGGGTATGTATTAGTGAGAAGAGTTGTAGTTACAGGCATGGACTTAACAAGTCCTTTAGGAAGTTCAACACAATCAGCATTTGAAAGACTAAAAACATATCAAAATTGTGTTGAATACTGGCCAACTCTTGATAATATCAAAAATATGCATACAAGACTTTGTACAAAGGTAAAAGATTTTGTAATCCCTGAACATTTTACAAGAAAAGTCACAAGAACAATGGGACCTATTTCAATAATGGCAGTAAGAACAGCAGAAAATGCTTTTATTGATTCAGGATTACTAGGTGATGACATAATAACTAACGGACAAACAGGTGTTTCATACGGTTCATCAAGTGGTTCAATGTCTCCTATAAAAGATTTTTATATGGTTGAATTTGAAAACGAACTAAAAGGCTTAAATTCAGGTTCATACATAAAACTAATGTCCCAAACAGCAGGGGTAAATATTTCACTATATCTAAAAACAAAAGGTAGATTTTTGCCTTCTTCAACTGCTTGTACTTCAGGTTCTTTAAGTATTGGAATGGGATATGAAGCAATAAAATACGGACATCAAGATGTTATGATAGTAGGAGGAGCTGAAGAATTATGCCCTTCTCATATTGGAGTATTTGATACTTTGTATGCAACAAGTCAAAAAAATGATACTCCTAATTTAACTCCATCGCCATTTGATAGAGATAGAGACGGACTTGTTATAGGTGAAGGCGCAGGTACTTTAATCCTTGAAGAATACGAACACGCAAAAAATCGTGGAGCAAAAATTTATGCTGAAATAGTAGGATTTGCAACAAATACAGATGGAACACATATAACAAACCCTAATTCAGAAACAATGCAAATCGTAATGGAAAAAGCAATAAAAGATGCAAATATTTCATCAGATGAAATAGGATATGTAAATGCGCACGGAACAGGAACTAAAAACGGTGATATTGCAGAAACAACAGCAACATACGGAGCATTCAAAAGACAAGTTCCAATAAGTTCAATAAAAAGTTATACAGGTCATACCCTAGGAGCCTGTGGTGCTATTGAAGCAATTTTAAGCATAATGATGATGAACAATAACTGGTTCTCACCTAATTTAAACCTAGAAAATATAGATCCTGAATGTGGTGATTTGGATTATATCGTAGGAACAGGAAGAAATATCGAAACTCAATATGTAATGACCAACAACTTCGCCTTCGGAGGAATAAATACATCTCTAGTATTTAAAGGGGTAAAGGGGTAAATAATATTTTTTAATTATGTTTAATCATAAATTATTGTAAAAAAAGAAAAAACTGCTATAATTATTATAAAAGAATGGAGATTATATGAAAAAGATATTTTTATTTATTATTTTTATGTTGATGATTAGTAGTGGTGTATGTTTTGCTAGTACTACATCTATAGATACAGTAAATGATATTACAAAGCGTGTTGAACCTGTACTAAATAATCTTAGAAAAAATAATAATTTTAAAAAGAATTATATATTTACTCCATCAATTAATACTGAAAAAAATGTATATGTTACCAACAATGGTAGTATAAATTTCCCTAGTGGAGCCTTATCTATAGCTGAAAATAATGATTTAATTGCCGCTTTATTAGCTTTAGTTATAGCACGTTCAGAGTCAGGTGATATAACAATAAACCAATGGAAAAGTTTTGTATGTGGCTTAGGAATAATTACATCACCATTTTATAATTCTTGGACTAGAGGAGATTTTCATGTTGCAGATTTAATATCTATTGAATATTTAGTCAATGCTGGTTATAATCCAGTAGCATTAGAAGTATTAGCTCTTAGAATGTCTGGAGATGCAAATTCAGCTTGGAGTGAATTTTGGGCTGCTTCTCCTAATGGAACACATAGAGCAGAATATATTCATAAATATATTGAATTAAATTATCCACAATATTTATCAAATAATAATTCTAAATATTATCGAAATTTAGTTTATATGCCTTGTTTTGAAAAAAAACAAAATAATAATATCATTATTAAAAATAATATTTTAAAAAGAGTTGAAAAACAAAAAAATAAACAATCTTTAAAATAAATAATTTATTTATTTTAATAACTAACAATAACATTAATAAATAGAGAAAAATTATGCAAATATTTTTTATAGATGAATCAGGAACTGTTCCTCCTCCAAACAAAAAGCATTCAAAATATTTTGTACTAGGAGGATTATCTATTCCTGAAAAACATTGGCACGATATAAATGGAGAATTAAAACAAATTAAACAAAAATATAATATTAACCATGAAATTAAATGGAGATACTTTGCTCCTAATAATAAAGATGAAGAAAATACTATAAGACATTTAACTGCTGAACAAAAAGAAAATTTAAGAAAAGAATTATTTCACAATATAACTAAATATAAATCAGTTAAAATTATAAGCGTTGTTACTAATGTGAATAGTGCATATAGTACAAGCTACATTAATAATATTGATGATTTATATGCAAATTCCTATAAAAGATTATCCGAAAGATTTCAATATTATTTACAAGATTTATCAAGAACAGTAGGTGATAAAGTTAATGGAATTATTGTTTGTGACCATAGAGGTCCACAAGATGACCAAAAATTACGAAAAGTTCACGCAAGTTTAGTAGATTCTAATGATGATGTTTATTCAAATTATCAAAATATAATTGAAGGATTATTTATTGCTCCATCAGATATGAGTACAGGAATTCAATATGCAGATTTAATTGCAGGTGCAATATATAGAAAATATGAAAAAAACGATGATAAATTTTTTAATTTAATAAAAGACTCTATAAGAAAAAATCCAAAAACAGGAAATATTGATGGGTATGGTATTATAAAGAATCCTAAACAAACTTGGATTTAAATAAAAAGACGTCGAGCTGAGTTTTCACTCAATCCTGCAAAAACGACGCAGTCTCGACGTACTTATATTATTTACTATTTTGTATAAAAAGTCAATGGTATATGAACTATTATTATAAATAAAAGCAAATATATTAACTATTTTTATAAAAAATAATTATATTTAATTATAAATTACAATTATTTTCATAATCGTTTAAAGTAGTACCATCAGATAACTTCCATTCTGTTCTACCATTGGTTGCCCTATTTTTTATGGTTGCAGCTGCAGCAGAGCAAGAATTAAACGGAATATCTTCTTTTGTTATCCATAATCCTTCAATATCTGACTTTACAAAAAGATTATCATTTTCAAGTTTTTTTCTAATTTTATAATAGATATGTTTTTTAAAACTTGGAGCACGTTCTTCTGATTCAACATAAGAACCTTTTAAAACCATATAACCATTTTCAGTAATTACCATTTTAGCAGTTACAATATTTCCACTTTTATCAATTCTATTTTGTGTTAATGGAAGATAAAAAATATTTTTCTGCTTAATTTCTTGTTTTTCTTTATTCGTTTTTACAAAATCAATTAAGCCTAGATTATTTAATATGAATATCATTTTTTCCTGAAAACCCTCTGCCTTTGCTAAATCAAAAGCTTGTAATTTCCCATCTTTTTTACTATGAGAAGTAACACTATTATCAAGATTTATTGTAGTTAAATTTTCTTTTGCCAATTCTATAAAAACCGCTTCAATATATTTTACATGAGCTTTATTCAAATCACCTTTTTTAGATGTAAATATTATAAAATCTTCAAACCATTCCTTTTTTTTATCACAAGAATGAGTTTGTAATCTATTTGTAATATTTTCTGTTTCTCCAATATATAAAGTTTTTTCGCCTGTTGTATTATTATTGCCTAATAAAAAATAAACTCCAGGATTTTGCAATTGTTCAATTTTAGCAAGGTAAGAAATATGTTTTCGTTTTCCTATATATGCAACTCCATCCCAATTAGAAGCTTCAGCCATTTTTAAATTTTGGTATTCTTTCATTATTAAAAGCTGAATACAATCGTTTGCCATATTTCCACCTTTCAAAGGCATTATAGCAAAAATTACATTGTTTGTTAAGTTTTATAGAAATTCAATAGGTAAAGCGAATTTAACCCCAATACATTCACCCCTTTTACCCCTTTATCCCCTACTAGGTCATTGCATTGCATTTAGGTTCTATATGTATCATTACATCTACTTCGCCAAATTCTGCTCTTAAGCAAGCTTCTATTTTGTTACATATGTCGTGGCTTTCTTTTACGGTCATTGAACCTTTTACATATATTACTAGTTCAATATTTTTTCTAGGACCTGATGTTCTTGTTTTAATCTTACACATTTCATAAACACCATCATCCTTAAATGATTTAACAATATCGTTTATTTTACTTATTTCTTCTTCCGGTAACCCTTCGTCTAAAAGATTCCCAACAGCTTTGTGACACAAAACCAAACCTGCATGGAATATCATTACTGCTACAATTATTGCAATAATTGAATCTAAAATATGAATATCAGTTAATTTAATCAATATCATACCTAATGCAACGCCAAGTGAGGTATAAATATCTGTTCTTAAATGTTCTGCATCTGCATATAAAGCTATTGAACCTGTTTTCTTTGCAACTTTGAATAAAATTGTACTTACAACTATATTCACAACCACAGATAAAAACATTACTCCTGCAGCAACTAAAACATTATCAACAACAAAATCACCTGTAATAATTTTATTGATAGCCTCATAAAGAATATAAAGCGCAGCAAGATTAATCAAAACCCCTTCTATTAATCCTGATAAATCTTCATATTTTCCATGTCCAAACTGATGATGTTTATCCGCAGACTTTGCAGATTTTTTTACTGCAAAATATGCAATAAAAGATGCTAAACAATCACTCATTGAATGTAATGCTTCAGAAATTATACTTACAGATCCTGAAACAAAGCCTGCAATAAATTTGATAATTATTAAAGCTAAATTAGAAAATAGTGAAATTTTAGCTGTATTTTTCTTTAAAATATCATATTCTGTCATAACTTGATTTTAGCACCAATAGCAAAAAATTACGATTATTAGTTTTATACCAATATGACAGATATCTGGTTACAATTTAGACACAAACCTCAACCCTTAGATAGGGTTAATATTGTGCATTTTAACGATATTCACGAGAATACAAACAATATCGATTCATTTATCACTGCTCGAGATGAGTTTTATAAATCTCATCCTAACGAAAATAATCTTACACTTGCAGCTGGTGATATGTTCAATCGATTCCCACAAAACGAAAGAATTGTATCTAATTTTGTTAAAGATTATGTAGATGCAACCGCAACAGGAAACAGAGATCTAGAAAAAGGAAAACGACTTAGCAAATCAATAAAAAAATATGGATTAGAAAACAAATTTGTAGGAACAAATGTTTATTACACAAGTGAAAATCCTCTTAAAAATCAAATTACAGATGTAAAAGTTGTAAACAATATCGGAATAATTGGGCTTGCTCCTGTTGATTTTAAACCTAGATTAAAAAGAAAAGATAATGAAAATATCAAAACAAAAGACCTTCAAGAATCAATCCAAACCATAAGACAAGAAGTAACTAACCTTGAATCAAAAGGAGTTAATAAAATTGTTCTATTAGCTCACACAGGAGAATATTCAGGACATGGCAAGTATGACAGACATGATATTGATTATTATAAAGAGTTTTCAAAAATAGGTGGGATTGATGTCATTATAGGTGGACACGACCATAGACAAACAAACCGTTGGGAAACATCAGAAAGAGGGGAACCTGTAAAAATTGCATCAACAGGCTTTGCAAAAGATAAAAATTTTGGTGCTAACTTAGATTCATTTGGTGAAATGTCATTAGTGTTTGATAAAAATGGAGTTTTAAAACCAAATCTTTGTGAAAATAAATTTTTAGATACTGAAAATTATCCAAAATCAAATTACACAAAACAATTCCCACAACATTGGATTAACTGGGGAAAACTAACAGAAAAAACTGTTTCAAAATTCTATAACTGTGTAAACTCAGTCAAACATTTCTTTTCTGGTTCGTAAATTTATTTATAACTGCATTTAAAAATCCTCTTTATACAATAAATTTTCAAATTTATCATATGAATCATAAAACAAATTAATTTTTTCATTAATTACTGTTATAAGAGTTAATACTGCTGTTTCATTTTCGTATATATTATCAACTGAATATTGAAGCAGAATATCATTCAATCCTTTTATGTTTTCCAATATTATGTGTAATTCTTCGCTAATTTCAATAATTTTAAGTTTAATAGGACTTATTAATTTCTCTTGTTTATGCATATTACCTCTAATAATAAAAATATTAATTTTTTTTACATACAATCAGCTTTATATATAATTAATCAGCTTTATATTTAACATATTAACAACATTACATATCTATGTCAATATAAATAGTATGAATTTACGAGAAAATATAAAATCATTATTAGCACTAGAAAATGTAACCCTAACAAAAATTGCGGAGGAAATGACAAAGCGTACAGGGAAAAATTATTCTATGCATAATTTATCCCAAAAACTTTCAAGAAAGACAATTAAATTTGAAGAAATAATTTTAATTTGTGAAATACTTGGTTATAAAATTAAGTTTGAAAAAGAATAGAATGTTATATTTTTCTTTTAAATTTTAAGATTATGAATTATTATAGTAAATATAATTAATACAGGGTAAAAGATGTCCTTTCTAAAAGAACTAGCAGACAATAATGTTGAGACTTCGGGTTAGTTCCTGACTAGAAAGGGGGTCTAATATGGAGAATATCAATTTAACATTAATTTTGCTAATATTGATTTTATACATATTAAAAAATGGCTCTTACCATAAAAGATAAGAACCATTGAGACTTCTCTAGGGCATTTGGCAGGTTGGCAACCTGTCACCCTGTATATATATTATTTACTATATTTTTATTAATGTCAACCTAATAATTAACTTATCTAAACTCAGTCAAACACTTCTTTTCAGGTTCGTAGTCTAAAATTGATTTAGGGTTGCCTGATTCTGTTAAACCAAACACAAATATTTTTCCTTTGCGCTTCTTATCTGAATATAAGAAATTCAAAAGTTCTTTAATCTTTATCTCACATACTTTATTAATTTTATCTAAATCTTCATCAGTCATAGAAAAATATTTTTCTGTTCTATCTAGCTTATCCCCGTAAGCCAAAACAATATCATTTTTTGATAAATCAGCTCTTACTGCATCTAATATTGCATTTTCTGAAACAGAATCAATCTTATCCAATGTTCTTAATGTAAATATTGAAAATATTTCAATAGCGCCATATTCCTTACCTGCAATGTGCAAACAGTTTTCAATTATTACATCTTGTTTATTGTGATTTAATGTTCCTGAATTAAATAGAATAAAAGTCAAAACTTTATTTGAAGTTGATTGAGGATTCTTTTTATAGAAATATAATCTATGTTTATAAGCCTTGCCATCAACTAAAAGCTCATCATCAGCATCATCAAATTCTTCCTTAGAATAAATTGCATAACAATCAGAATTTAATTCTTTAGGTAGTAGAATTGTTTTACTGTTATCGAATTTTTTGCTGATTTCTTTTACTTCTTTTTCCATTAGTTCTCCAAAAGATTTTTACCTAATTTCTCAACAGTTTTGATATCTTCTTCAGTAGTTTTCCCTGTTGTTGTTAAATAGTTACCTGTCAAAATACCTTCAACACAAGTTCTTAAAGCCAATTCTTGATTTTCTTCTGATAATCTCATTCTACCGCCGCAAAATCTTAAAACAGATTTAGGGTTCGCTATTTTAAATATAGCAAGAGTTCTTAAAACATTTTCTTCATCAATTTTATCAAGGTATCCTTCAAAAGGAGTTCCTTCTATTGGCATTAAAATATTAATAGGGATAGATTCAGGTTGAATTTCGGCTAATTCTAAAGCCATTTCAACTCTTTGTTCAACAGACTCACCCATTCCAAGAATTACACCACAGCATAACTCCATGCCATATTTTTTAACTAATTTACAAGTATTTAATCTATCCTGCCAAGTGTGAGTTGTACAAACTGATGGATAGTAGCTTTCAGATGTATTAATATTATGATGGAATCTCTTTAGTCCTGCATCAGCAAGAGCTTTAGCTTGTTCTTCTGTTAAAATACCGATACTAGCACAACTTCTTACTCCATCAATTTCATTAACACCTTTGATTAGATTTACAACCTTATCAAAATCTTCTTCATCAGGACTTTTTCCGCTAGTTACAACTGCAAATCTAAATGCACCATGTGATTTTGATTCTATAGCAGCCTTTTTAGCTTCTTCAACAGATATTAAAGGATAATCTTCGATATCTGTTCTATAATGAGAACTTTGAGCACAATAACGACAATTTTGTGAACATTTGCCGTTTCTTGCGTTTACTAATGAACAAAATTCTATATTATTAGACATATATTTTGAAGATATTTCTAATAATTCATCTAAATCTTTGTTATATAAATCTATTAATTGTTGTTTATCTAATACTGCTTCCATTTTTATCCCTTTATTCTAATCTCTAAAAACTGAAATCACGTTGTCCTGATTCTATTTTTTTGAGATTTTCTCTAACCTTTTCTTTCATTATATCATCTTCGATTTGTTCAATCTCTCTTTCAATTAATTTGTCCCCTGCTTTTTTAGTTTCATCAGACGCATAATCTTCTAAATACTCTTTCAAAGTTAATATTGCATTAGGATGACAGAAATGATGGATATTTTTAGCCTTGCAAACATCCATGAAATTATCACCAGTTCTACCTTTTCTATAACAAGCAGTACAGAAACTAGGAACATAACCTAATTCTAAAAGCCAATGAATAACCTCATCAAGAGATCTTCTATCTGTTACATCAAATTGAGCAGATTCTTCAGCTTCTTCTGATGGTTCAGAATATCCACCAACACTTGTTTTAGAACCGCCACTTATTTGTGAAACTCCTAGATGCAACACTCTATCTCTAACTTCTTTTGATTCTCTTGTAGAAACAATCATACCTGTATATGGAACAGCTATTCTTATACAAGCAACAATTTTAACAAAAGTATCATCATCAATACCATTTTCAAAAGCAGACGGATCAATATCATCAGCTTTTCTAATTCTTGGAACACTTATAGTATGAGGTCCAACACCATAAACAGCTTCTAAATGTTCTGCATGCATTAATAATGCAGCAAATTCATATTTATATGTTGATAATCCATATAAAACACCCAATCCAACATCATCAATACCTCCTTCCATAGCTCTATCCATAGCTTCTGTATGATATGCATAATTATGTTTAGGCCCTGTTGGATGTAAGTTTTCGTATCTTTCTTTATGATAAGTTTCTTGGAATAAAATATAAGTACCAATCCCAGCTTCTTTTAATTTTCTATAATTTTCAACTGTAGTAGCGGCAATATTAACATTTGCACGTCTTATTGCACCATTCTTATGATGAACACTATATATAGTTTTTAATGATTCTAAAACATACTCAATTGGATTATTAACAGGATCTTCACCTGTTTCAATCGCTAATCTTTTATGTCCCATATCTTGTAATGCAATAACTTCTGCTTTTATTTCCTCTTGTGTCATTTTTTTACGAGGAATATGTTTATTTTTAGCATGATAAGGGCAATATACACAACCATTTACACAATAGTTTGATAAATACAAAGGAGCAAATAAAACAATTCTATTCCCATAATATGCTTGTTTAATATCATTTGCTAATTTGAAAATTTCTTTGTTTTTATCTTCAAGTTCGCACGCCAATAAAACAGATGCTTCTCTATGAGTTAAACCTTTCATTTGACGAGCTTTTTCAAGTATTTTATCAATAACTTCTACATTGTTTTTGTTTTTCTCAGCATAATCTAAAGTTTCAAGAACTTCAGCATCACAAATAAATTCTTCGGCTAATTTTGATTTAGGATTATACATTATTCACTCCTCTTATATACAACATGGTATTACTTGAAGAGTAAATGTAAAGACCTTTAAGTTAAGCCCAAAAACCAATAGTTGGTTTAGCACCAAGTGGTAAATACGTAGTAGAGGTTACAAAAGTTGAAGTAGGGAACCCATACCCAAAAATTCCGCCACCAAATAAACCACCACTAAATGGGTTAGTAATAGCAGATGCTAACGGGGCAAATGTAGTATCAATCCCTTGAGCATTAAGTTCTACATTAACTTTTGATGCGTAAGAAGGATGTGCCCAAGAAGAAAAACCACTAGGACTATCTAAATTTACGTATAAAGTATTAAATGGATCTATACCGCTACGGTACATTCCGTATGAGGTTAGTCCTCCAAATACTATGTTTGATAAATCTGCAGCTCCCCAAGCGAGCCCAGTAAGAGCAGCATTTCCGAATGAATTCATGATAGACCTCATTTATTATAGCTTATGTATATATAAAGTATATATAGAATAAAAAATTGCTATTTATACATGTAGCATGTAACAAATTCTTTACATTAAAAAACAAGAACATATCCATAACATAGGTGTTATGTGTTTTTTATAGGATTGACAATATTGTTTGAGAGTATAGAATAGTGATAAGAGTAACTTAGTAAAAAAAGTTAACGTAGTAATACATGAAGAGAAAAGGAGATTAATCTCATGGCACGTGAAAAGTATGAACGTACGAAACCACACGTTAACGTAGGTACAATTGGCCACGTTGACCACGGTAAAACAACATTAACAGCTGCTATTACAGCTACATTAGCTGCAGCAGGACAAGCAGAATTAAAAAAATTCGATGAAATCGATGCTGCTCCTGAAGAAAAAGCAAGAGGTATAACCATTTCTACAGCTCACGTAGAATACGAAACAGCTACAAGACACTATGCACACGTTGACTGCCCAGGCCACGCTGACTATGTTAAAAACATGATCACTGGTGCTGCTCAAATGGATGGTGCAATTCTAGTAGTTGCAGCAACAGATGGTGCAATGCCTCAAACTCGTGAACACATTCTACTTGCTCGTCAGGTTGGTGTTCCTAACTTAGTAGTATTCTTAAATAAATGTGATATGGTTGATGATCCAGAATTACTAGAATTAGTAGAAATGGAAGTTAGAGAACTATTATCATCATATGAATTTGATGGCGATAACATTCCATTCATCCACGGTTCAGCTTTAAAAGCTTTAGAAGCAGTTCAAGCTAACCCAACAATTCAACGTGGAGCTGATAAATGGGTTGATAAAATTTGGGAATTAATGGATGCAATCGATTCTTACTTCCCAACTCCAGAACGTGATTTAGACAAACCATTCTTAATGCCAATTGAAGATATCTTCTCAATTACAGGTCGTGGTACAGTTGCTACTGGCCGTGTTGAACGTGGTATTGTTAAAGTTGGTGACGAAGTAGAATTAGTTGGTCTTGGCGAAACTAAGAAAACAACTGTTACAGGTGTTGAAATGTTCCGTAAATCATTAGACCAAGGTCAAGCTGGTGATAACGTAGGTGCTTTATTAAGAGGTGTTGATAAAACTGAAATCCAACGTGGTCAAGTTTTAGCAAAACCTGGTACTATTCACCCGCACACTAAATTTACTGCTAACGTTTACGTTTTAACAAAAGATGAAGGTGGACGTCACACTCCATTCTTCCCAGGATATCGTCCTCAGTTCTATATCAGAACAACTGACGTAACTGGTTCTATCAAATTTGACGGCGAAATGGTAATGCCTGGTGATAACGTTGTTATGGAAGTTGAATTAATCGCTCCTGTAGCTATCGAAGAAGGTATGAGATTCGCTATCAGAGAAGGTGGACGTACCGTTGGTGCTGGTGTTGTAGATAAAATTATTGCTTAATTTTATTTATAA